>NZ_JBMOWC010000003.1:0-362045 GCF_049310765.1 Bacillus sp. PSXD-155
TCCACTTTATTTCTTCTGGGTAATGAACTCTTGTCTTCAAACCAAAAACACCTCCATTGAATTTGCATACTTAGTATGCGAATTCAGGAGGTGTTTTTTTCATGTACCACTATTCGGGTTCCCTTCACAATATATGTGGACGGTTTTTTTGTATGTTATATAGAAGGAAATTTTTTTAGCGAATACGTTGTTCTGTTTGGCTGTCAAAGAAATGCGCTTTATTTAAATCAAATGCCAATTTAATTTGGTCTCCAGGTGAGAATATATGTCTTGCATCAACACGTGCTGCAAAATCTTGATTTCCAAGTTTCATATATAAAATAGATTCAGCACCTAACAATTCAGCAACTTCAATTTTTGTTGTGAAAGTAGTAGATTGTGAAGCTTCTAAAAATAGTAGTTCATCATGAATGTCCTCCGGGCGAATACCTAAAACAATTTCCTTATTTACATAGCCTTGTTCACGTAGCATCTTCATTTTTCCTTCAGATACTTTGATTTTTATAGTATTGTCTATAACGAAATCGGTTTCAGTCAATTTACCACGGAAGAAGTTCATCGCTGGTGACCCGATAAATCCACCCACGAAAATGTTTTCTGGTGTTTCATATACTTCTTTTGGTGTTCCAATTTGTTGAATCTTTCCATCCTTCATAACGACAAGACGCGAAGCCATAGTCATTGCTTCTGTTTGGTCATGTGTTACATAAATTGTTGTTGTTCCAAGGCGATGATGTAGCTTAGAAATTTCTGAGCGCATTGCAACACGGAGTTTAGCATCTAAGTTTGATAATGGCTCGTCCATTAAGAAAACTTTTGCATCTCGAACGATTGCTCTACCTAACGCAACACGTTGGCGCTGTCCCCCTGATAATGCTTTCGGTTTTCTATCTAAATATTGTTCAAGTCCTAAAATTTTTGCTGCATCTTTTACACGACGATCGATTTCATCTTTTGGTATTTTTCGAAGTTTTAATCCAAATGCCATATTATCATATACACTCATATGTGGATAAAGAGCGTAGTTTTGGAAGACCATTGCGATATCTCGATCTTTTGGAGGAACATCATTCATTAGTTTACCATCAATTGAAAACTCGCCTTTTGAAATATCTTCGAGTCCAGCTACCATTCGTAATGTTGTAGATTTTCCGCATCCAGAAGGACCGACAAATACGATAAATTCTTTATCTTGAATGTGTAAATTAAAATCAGTTACAGCTGTTACGTTATTATCATATATCTTATAAATGTTTTCTAATTTAAGTTCTGCCATGGTATTTCCCCCTAGAAATAATTATGCAAACGTTTTCTTTGAGTTCATTATAAACGAATAGATTCAAAAAATAAATAAAAAAATAAAACGTTTTCATATATTGGAGAGTTATTAGTGATTTTCGCATGTTTTCTTAGAAAAAGAACAATAAAAATTGTAAGCGCTATTTTAAATTGAGATAGAATCTGTTATCATTCATTAATGAAAACGTTTGCGCCTTAAAAAAGAAAAATGAATTATGAATGAAATGGGGTAGCATAATGGAAAAACAATGGTGGAAAGAAAGCGTAGTATATCAAATTTATCCTCGTAGCTTTATGGATAGTAACAGTGATGGTATAGGAGATCTTCAAGGGATTATTTCAAAGCTAGATTACTTAAAAGAGTTAGGGATTGATGTGATTTGGTTATCACCTGTCTATGAATCTCCAAATGATGATAATGGTTACGATATAAGTGATTATTGTAAAATTATGAACGAGTTCGGAACAATGGAAGATTGGGATGAACTATTACATGAAATGCATGAACGTAATATGAAATTGATGATGGATTTAGTTGTTAATCATACATCTGATGAACATAATTGGTTTATTGAATCACGTAAATCAAAAGATAATAAATATCGAGATTACTATATATGGCGTCCTGGAAAAGAAGGGAAAGAACCGAACAACTGGGGAGCTGCTTTTAGTGGATCTGCATGGAAGTATGATGAAATGACGGATGAATATTATTTACATCTGTTTTCTAAAAAACAACCGGATTTAAACTGGGATAATGAAAAGGTAAGACAAGATGTTTATGAGATGATGAAGTTTTGGTTAGAAAAAGGAATTGATGGATTCCGCATGGATGTTATCAATTTTATTTCTAAAGAAGAAGGGTTACCAACAGTTGAAACAGATGAAGATGGTTATGTTTCAGGTCATAAACATTTTATGAATGGTCCAAACATTCATAAATATTTGCATGAAATGAATGAGGAAGTATTATCGAATTATGATATTATGACGGTTGGTGAAATGCCAGGTGTAACGACAGAAGAAGCCAAATTGTATACTGGAGAAGAACGAAAAGAGTTGCAAATGGTATTCCAATTTGAACATATGGATTTAGATTCAGGAGAAGGTGGAAAGTGGGATGTAAAACCATGCTCACTTCTTACTTTAAAAGAGAATTTAACAAAGTGGCAAAAAGCATTAGAGCATACCGGATGGAATAGCCTTTATTGGAATAACCATGATCAGCCTCGCGTTGTATCTCGTTTTGGTAACGATGGAATGTATCGCATCGAATCTGCAAAAATGTTGGCGACTGTTCTTCATATGATGAAAGGAACGCCATATATTTATCAAGGTGAAGAAATCGGAATGACGAACGTTCGATTTCAATCAATTGATGAATATCGAGATATTGAAACGTTAAATATGTATAAAGAAAAAGTGATAGACCATGGTGAAGATATAGAAAAAGTAATGGAATCTATTTATATAAAGGGTCGTGATAATGCTAGAACTCCGATGCAGTGGGATGATCAGAATCACGCTGGATTTACAACAGGTGAACCTTGGATTACTGTAAATCCTAACTATAAAGAGATTAATGTGAAACAAGCAATCCAAGATGAAGGTTCAATTTTTTATTACTATAAGAAATTAATTGAGCTACGCAAAAATAATGAAATAGTTGTATATGGATCATATGATTTAATATTAGAGAATAATCCTTCTATTTTTGCTTATGTAAGAACATATGGAGACGAAAAACTAATTGTTATTGCAAACTTTACTGCGGATGAAAGTGTATTTGAAATGCCTGAGGATATTAGTTATAGTGAATCAGAATTATTCATACACAATTACGATGTAGAAATCGGATCGATAGATAACATTACATTACGTCCGTATGAAGCGATGGTATTCAAATTGAAATAAGAAAAATCCTTATGCCACCTTGGCATAAGGATTTTTTGGGTTACCATTTTAATATGGAGAATCCATATGGAGGAAGTGTAACTTGTAATACACTTGCTTCTGCTGAAAATTCTTCATTTGTATAAATGTTAATTATTTTCTTACCAGTAACATGAAGAGGGAGTGAAACTGTAACTTCACTATTAGTGGGGTTTAAAACGAAAAAGATAGTTTCATCCTCATATATTTTCGTATAAGAAATATAATTATGTTCATCATTTGCTTCGATGAATTGAAAAGTACCATGTCCTCCAAAAGCTGCATGTTGTTTTCGTAATGAAATCAATGTTTGTATATGTGTAAATAATGCATGATCTTGTTCTTTAGTATCCCAAATCATACATTTACGGCAATCGGGGTCCATACCACCATCCATGCCGATTTCATCTCCGTAATAAATACATGGAGAGCCGATGAAAGAAAGATGGAATACATAGAGCAATTTCAACTTATTTTTATCTCCATTGCATGTTGTTAAAATTCTTGGAGTATCATGGCTATCTAATAAATGAAAGGCTGCTTCATTTACATTCATAGAGTAGGAATGTAGAGATTCTGTAATTTGCTTCATGAATTCACTTGCTTTAATGGAATCGTTAGCAAAGTAAGAAAGTAGAGCGTTTGTAACAGGATAGCTCATGACAGCATCAAATTGATCGCCTTGTAGCCACGGAAGGGCATCGTGCCAAATTTCTCCCAAAATATATACTTCAGGATTTAATGTTTTTATTTCAGTTCGGAATTCTCTCCAAAAGTTGTGATCGACTTCATTTGCGACATCAAGGCGCCAGCCATCTATATTGAATTCTCGTACCCAATAACGTCCTACTTCAAGTAAGTACTCTTTTACATCTGGATGAGCTGTATTTAATTTAGGCATATACGGTGTAAAGGCGAAAGTATCATAATTTGGAAGTGGTCCGGTTATAATCGGGAAATCATGAATGTGGAACCACTCTTTATATGCGGACTTCTCACCATTCTCTAGTACGTCTTGAAATTTCTCGAAAAAGTATCCACTATGATTAAACACAGCATCGAGCATGACTTTTATACCGTGCTTATGACATTCTTCAATGAGCTCTTTAAAAGTTTCTTTCGTCCCAAATTGTGGATCAATTTCCATATAGTCAATTGTGTCATATTTATGGTTTGAATGAGCTTTGAAAATAGGTGTGAAATATATTCCGGAAATGCCAAGCTTAACAAGGTAATCAAGGTTTTGAATAACACCAGCAAAATCCCCGCCGAAAAAATTAGTTGGCGTAGGATTCGCACTTCCCCAAGGAAGGGTGTTTTCTGGATTCAGCGTACTATCGCCATTAGCGAATCGTTCAGGGAAAATCTGATACCAAATGGTGTCTTTAATCCAAGATGGTGCTTTGAATACATCATCTGCATGAATAAATGGAAAACAAAAAAAGTTACCAACATCATCATTTGGAATGTTAGAAAAGAATCCTCGCTCTGTATAAATAAGAGTGTCTGTTTCAGATTTTAATTCAAAACCATAACGTAAGCGCTTAAATTTTGGTTCGATTGCAATGGACCAATAATCAAATAATGCAGTAGAACCCGTTTTTTTCATTGGTGTACTTGCTGATATCCATTTCCCGTCTTTCCATTCGTAAGGATCACCGTAAATAAGATCGGCGCTTTGAACATCATCTCTCTTAGTACGTATTCGGATGTGAATAGTTTGTTCATCGTAAGCGTATGCATAATTATCTTTCGGCCTATGATAAATGGCTTCTTTAAACATATAGAAAATCCCCCTTCAATATCTCTATACATAGTATTCCCTGAAGTGTAATAATAAAGCCTAGATTGCAAACGATTGCCTTTCTTATAGCTTTAATATTGCTTATAAGAGTAGTATTCATTTCATATAAAGTCAATGTATAAAGAGTATAATGACATAATTTTTAAATTAATATTTGCAAAATGAATAAAAGAATGTATAATGATAGACAAATAGCGCAAACGTTTTCATAGACTTGAGATATTGTTTGCGCTTCAATTAAACTATTAAATGCAAACGTTTTCAGTTACTGAGGTACATAGACAATTTAGGGAGGTTTTTGGGATGAAGAAAGCATTATCATTATTAACGGTTTCAGCATTATCTATTGGTATGTTATCTGCATGTGGACCGAAAGATTCAGGGAAAAAAGAGGAAAGTAAAGCGAAAAAAGACTATGATCTTCTTGTTTGGGAAGATGAGAAAAAAGGTGTGGGTCTAGAGCCAGCGGTGAAAAGTTTTGAAAAGAAATATAATGTGAAAGTAAAAGTTGAAGAGGTTCAGATGACGAAACAAATAGAAAAACTTCGTCTCGACGGTCCAGCTGGCACAGGGCCAGATGTTGTAACATTGCCACATGATCATATTGGTAATGCGGTAACAGAAGGGCTACTTTCAGAAGTGAAAGTAGATGATACAGTAAAAAGTAAATTTACAGATTTATCAATAGAAGCACAAACATATAACGGAAAAATATATGGTTTACCAAAAGCGATTGAAACACCAATCTTTATTTATAATAAAAAAATGATGCAAAAAGCGCCGGAAACGATGGATGAACTGTTTAACTTCTCAAAAGACTTTACGAAAGATGGAAAATACGGATTTTTAGCACTAGGAGATAACTTCTACTTTGCTAATGCATTTATGGCAGGTATGGGTGGTTATGTATTTGGTGAAAAAGATGGAAAGCCAAATGCAAATGATATTGGATTAAATAATAGCGGTGCGGTACAAGGTGCTGAATATATTCAAAAATGGTATAAAGAAAAGTTATTCCCGAAAGGTATTATCGGTGAATCTGGTGGTTCAGCTGCAGATGGATTATTTAATGAAGGAAAAGCAGCATCTATTATGAATGGTCCATGGGCATTCCAAGCGATGGAAAAGGCTGGAATAGACTATGGTGTTGCTCCAATGCCGAAATTACCAAATGGTCAACCGATGAAAACGTTCGTTGGCGTAAAAGGATGGCATGTAACAAGCTTCTCTAAACAAAATGATTTAGCTACAAAATTTACTGAGTGGGTTACAAATGAAGAAAATGCTAAAATTCGCTTTGAGAAAACGAAAGAAATTCCACCAGTAAAATCAGTAATGGAAGATCCAATCATTAAAGAAAATGAGGCTGCAAAAGCGGTTGCGACACAATCTGAAAATGGAATTCCAATGCCAAATATTCCAGAAATGCAAGAAGTTTGGAAACCAGCTGGAGATGCGCTTCAATTAGTTGTATCAGATAAAGAAGCACCAAAATCCGCACTTGATAGTGCAGTGAAACAAATTAAAGGTAATATTGAGGCAAATCATAGTAAGAAAAAATAAGGTGAAATTCGTGCCTCTAATATGAGGGGCACGAATTCTCTCCCTTCCATGTAGGAAGAAAAAAGGGGGAAGGAACATGCAAACATCTATGGAACCTGCAAAGGGGTTAAATGATTCAAAGCATAGGAAAGTGGCAACCATGTTATCAATCATTCCAGGCGTGGGCCAAATGTATAATAAACAATTTGTAAAAGGTCTTATTTTTCTAGTATTAACAGGTTCATTTATTGTAGCCTTTGCTGATTTATTAAATATGGGATTATGGGGCATTGTAACGCTCGGTACAGAAGTTCCACGTGACCATTCCGTCTTTCTATTAGTAGAAGGGATCTTGGCACTTATCGTTATCGCTTTTGGGCTTGGCATATATGCATTTAACTTATATGATGCATATCAAAATGGGAAGAAACGTGATATTGGAACACCGTTAAATTCTGTAAAAGAGCAATACCGTAATTTGTTAGATCAAGGCTTTCCTTATTTAATGGTTTCACCAGGTTTTCTACTACTTATCTTTGTTGTCGTATTTCCAATCATCTTCGTAATTTTAATTGGATTTACAAACTATGATTTATATCATTCTCCTCCAGCTAAATTAGTAGATTGGGTGGGCTTTAAAAACTTTATTGATATTTTCACATTACCGATGTGGAGAGATACATTTTTAAGTGTATTTTCTTGGACTGTCATTTGGACATTCGTTGCAACAACATTACAAGTTGCACTTGGTATTTTTTTAGCGATTATCGTAAATCAGCCTGGTATTAAAGGTAAGGCAATTATTCGAACAATCTTTATTTTACCGTGGGCTGTTCCAGCATTCGTATCTATTCTTGTATTTGCTGGTATGTTTAATGAAACATTTGGAGCAATTAATAACCAAGTATTAGCTTTATTCGGGATTGAAAAGATTGCTTGGATGACAGACCCGTTTTGGTCAAAGATTGCTTTAATTATGATTCAAACGTGGCTTGGTTTCCCGTTCGTCTTTGCGATGACAACAGGTATACTGCAATCGATTCCAGGAGAATTATATGAAGCGGCTACAGTAGACGGAGCAACTGCTTGGCAACAGTTCCGCAAAATTACATTGCCACTTGTGTTATATGCAACAGCGCCAATATTAATTACGCAATATACGTTTAACTTTAATAATTTTAGTATTATTTATCTATTTAATAACGGGGGACCTGCTGTGTCTGGACAAAATGCAGGTGGAACGGATATTTTAATTTCATGGATCTATAAGTTAACGATGACTTCGGCTCAATACGGCAAAGCAGCAGCTCTTACAATGATTTTATCGTTAATCGTTATTACAGTTGCGTTATGGCAATTTAAGAGAACAAAATCATTCCAAGAAGAGGATATGATGTAAATGAATATTAAACGACAAAAGATGCTACGTCTTTCATTAAGTTATTTAGTTATCTTCATAATGTGTGCGATTGTTTTCTATCCATTACTATGGATAATTGGCTCATCGTTTAATCCAGGTGATAGTTTATCTGGGTCAAGTATTATTCCGAAAAATGCCACATTAGATCATTATCGCAAGCTACTTGATCTCGATTCAAGTAATTACTTACTTTGGTATAAAAATACTTTGAAAGTTAGCGTAATGACGATGATTTTCTCTGTACTAGCCATTAGTTTTACTGCTTATGCATTTTCGAGATATCGTTTTGTTGGAAGAAAGAATGGTTTATTAACATTTTTAATTCTGCAAATGATCCCGAATTTTGCAGCGTTAATCGCACTATATATATTAGCTCAGTTAACAGGATTACTTGATACACACCTTGCATTAATTTTAATTTATGTGGGCGGAGCAATTCCGATGAATACATGGCTTATGAAAGGGTATTTTGATACGATTCCGAAAGAGTTGGATGAATCAGCTCGAATGGATGGAGCAGGGCATTTCCGTATTTTCTGGCAAATCATTATGCCACTTGCAAAGCCAATCGTAGCGGTTGTAGCATTATTTACTTTCATTGGTCCATTTACAGATTTCATTTTAGCGAGTATTATTTTGCGAACACCAGAAAATTATACTTTAGCAGTTGGATTATATGAAATGGTTGCGAAAAAATTCGGTAATGAATTTACAACGTTTGCAGCGGGTTCAGTGTTAATTGCGATCCCGATTTCAATTTTATTCCTATCACTACAAAAATATTTTGTTTCCGGTTTAACAGCTGGAGGTACAAAAGGATGAAAAATGGGACATTACGTCCCATTTTTCTTTTCATCTCCCTATAAATAACTTTATAGGGAGATGAAAAGAGATTTGACATCACATGTGAAAAGAAGTGAAATAAATAGTATATTATAGTATAGGAAAAAATAGCTATATCCCTTACAATACATGAAGAGGGAGAATAGGATTAGTTTTGCAAGATATAAGAAATGAAAGTTTATGACTTGCAATGAATGCGAGATAAAATATATGAAAAATGACAGAGAAATGAGAGGAGGGGGATTTTTATGACAGTTACAATTAAAGATGTGGCGAAGCAAGCGAATGTTGCACCATCAACAGTTTCTCGTGTAATTGCTGATAATCCAAGTATAAGTGAAAAGACAAAGCGCCGTGTTAGGAAAGTGATGAGTGAATTAGGGTATCATCCCAATTTAAATGCGAGAAATCTTGCGAACCAAACGACGAAAACACTTGGTCTTGTTATGCCAAGTTCTGCAAGTAAAGCTTTTCAAAATCCATTTTTCCCAGAAGTTATAAGAGGGATTAGTTCATTTGCACACGTAGAAGGTTATGCGCTTTACATGTCGACAGGTGAAACGGAAGAAGAAATTTTTAATGGTGTCGTAAAGATGGTACAGGGACGCCAAATTGGTGGCATTATTCTTTTATATTCAAGGGAGAATGATCGGATTATTCAATATTTACATGAACAGAATTTCCCGTTTGTTTTAATAGGAAAACCATATGATCGAAAAGATGAAATTACATATGTAGATAATGACAATTATACAGCTGCAAGAGAAGTGGCAGAATATTTAATTTCATTAGGGCATAAGCAAATCGCGTTCATTGGTGGTGGATCAGATTTACTTGTAACGAGAGATCGTTTAGCTGGTATGAGTGATGCCTTGAAATTAGCAGACATTGTATTACCAAAAGAATATATTTTACATTTTGATTTTTCGAGGGAAAGTGGTCAACAAGCCGTTGAGGAATTAATGGGACTGCAGCAACCGCCGACGGCAATTATGGCAACGGATGACTTAATTGGACTTGGTGTGTTAAGTGCTCTTTCTAAAAAAGGATTCGTTGTACCGAAGGATGTTTCTATTGTAAGCTTTAATAATGCTTTATTATCAGAAATTGCGAGCCCTCCACTTTCGACAGTTGATGTGAATATTTATCAGCTAGGATATGAGGCAGCGAAAGCTTTAGTTGATAAAGTAGAGAATGCAGAATCCACTGCAAAGTGTATCATTATTCCTCATAAATTACTAAAACGTCAAACTTGTGATCATTATGCAGAAAAAAGCTAAGAGTTTAACTCTTAGCTTTTTTCTTTAGAAAGGCTTCTAATCGGTCGCAGCCTTCTTTTAAAGTTTCGATACTATATGCATAGGACAAGCGAAGGTAGCCTTCACCGTATTCAGAGAATGCTGTTCCAGGAACTACAGCTAGTCCAGCTTCTTTGACAAGATCAAGTGCAAAATCAAATGATGAAGATGTCAAATGACCAACATATGGGAATAAGTAAAATGCACCTGTTGGCTTTTCAACTGCTAATCCCATTTGAGTGAGTCTATTATATACGTAATCACGGCGTTTTTTATATTGGTGGCGCATCATTTTGGGTGCGTCTTTAGCAGCTGTTAATGCTTCAATCGCAGCGTATTGAGCGATTGAAGTAGCACACGTTACATTGTATTGATGAACTTTTAATATGTGTCCTGCTAAATAGCTTGGTGCGAATAAAAGTCCAACACGCCAGCCAGTCATAGAATGTGATTTAGATAAACCGTTAATGACAATTGTCTTTTCACGCATTTCTGGGAAATGAGCGATAGATGTATGCTTTTGTTCATACACAAGCTCGCTATAAATTTCATCTGAAAGGACGAAAATATTTTTATCTTTTAAAACATCTACAATATCTTTTAATTCTTCTGTGGATAAAGTTACACCAGTTGGGTTAGAAGGATATGGTAGTACGATACATCTTGTTTTTTCTGTAATAGCATTTTTTAGCGCGTCAGCTGTTAAACGGAATCCAGTTTCACGAACATCTACAAAAATGGGCGTTGCACCGCATAATCGAATAATAGGTTCGTAACCTGGATAAATAGGAGCAGGTAAAATTACTTCTGTTCCTGGCTCTAAAATCGTTCGGAATGCAACATCAATTGCTTCGCTAGCACCAATTGTAACGATGGTTTCGTTTTCAGGTGAGTAATGTAAATCGTAGTTATCTTTTACGAAGTTACAAGCTGCCTTACGTAATTCTAGTAAACCAGCGTTATGTGTATAGCTTGTATAGTTTTCTGTAATAGCCCGTTTTGCCGCTTCTTTTACGAGAGAAGGTGTAGGGAAATCGGGTTGTCCGATTGTTAAAGAAATCAAATTATCATAGTTTTGAATCATGTTAGAGAATTGACGGATTCCAGAAATTTGGATATCCTTCACTCTAGGGTTAATGAATTGTTCCATTGTATCTCCCTTTCTTCCGTTTGAAAATTAAGTTCATTTTATCATATTTTCTATGATTGCGCTTTGTATATGTAATTTAGAAAGAGAGAGAAAAGAGAAAAAAAGCCGCTATAAGCGACTTTTTAATATCCGTATTCCCAATCTATTTCATCTTCATTCCAGAGTACAGAGGATACCTTGCCAAGGTGAACAACTGATTCGTTCACAGCACATGTGCAATCTTCATCTCCTGCTTTATGCTGTAACTCTTCATATACTGATTTTTCAACATTTTCTAGAACAACCAAATTTTCTTCTTTTAAAACAAGCGTAGTACCCGCCATATTTATCTTCCTCCTACTAAAGTAATGATCACTTATTTGTAAACATAGATAGTATGGATTATATGCTGTATTTTGCTATAGTTGTCCGTCTAAAAAAGTATTTTTACATTTTCTTTGTAATCCGTATTCATTGTATACTGCACGAAGGAAATTTGGTACAGGGTTTACAATCATTTCGAAAATCTGTAACAATTATTATGAGTTGTTAACAAAGAATTAACAAATATGTTAAGAAAAATCAAAATTTTAAAACAAATAAACCTATAAAATGATATAATCATATCAAAATACATATAGGGGATGAGAGGTTATGGAGCTTATCCGTGATTTGTTGATTCAAATTGCCATCATAATTTTACCACTATTTTTATATGAAGCGATTCGTTTAAATCGCTATCAAGAAATGCCTCCGAAGCCAAATCGTTACTTTATTATGTTTTTATCTAGCGTTACGCTCGTTCTCTCCATGACATACTCTATTTGTTTTGGCAATGTGTGTGGGTATAACTTTCACCCAATTCCAATTGTCAGTGGTTTTTTATATGGTGGGATTGTTGGTTTAATCCCAGCGGTTATTTTTGTTGCATATGAATGGTTACTAAAGGGAATGAGCTTTCTTCCAGTTTTAGAAGTAACATTTCTATTGATAGTTCCGCTATTTTTATCAAAGAAATGGTCTCTTTTTTCAAGAGATAAGAAATTAATTTTAGCATTTATGATTTCATCATTTTATGTGCTTGTTTCTTTAGTATTAGGCATGATTAATGTTCTTTTGGAAACAGGATTTACACCGTATATTTCGCAAATATATAGCGGATTTATATTTGCCTCGCTTATCATGGTCATGACAATGGTATTTCAGGTGTATTTAACTGAATATTTAAATGAAAATGCATTGCTACGTAAAGAGATGCAAAAATCAGAAAAGCTTAATATTGTAAGTGAGTTAGCAGCAAGTGTGGCACATGAAGTTCGAAATCCACTTACTGTTGTTCGTGGATTTATCCAATTGCTAGAAAGTACGGAAGATGTGAAGAATAAGGATTATATGCGTCTCGTATTAGCTGAATTGGATCGGGCGGAACAAATTATTTCAGATTACTTGAATTTAGCAAGGCCGCAAATTGAGAAAAAAGAACACATTTGTTTATCAGCCCAATTAATAGAAATGACCACTCTTATGTCGTCATTTGCAGCGATGCAAGGTGTATATTTACAAGTTGAAATTTCAGAAAGTCTTTATACGATTGGTGATAAGACAAAATTGAAGCAAGCTATTATGAATGTTGTTAAAAATGGTATTGAAGCAATTCAAGGAAATAAAGGATATTTAAAAGTAACAGCTATTCAAAAAGACGAAACAATCATAATAAGAGTTAAAGATAGTGGTGTTGGTATGACGAAAGAACAGTTAGCAAGGCTGGGGCAACCATATTATTCTTTAAAAGAAAAAGGGACAGGATTAGGGCTTATGGTAACATTTAGTATTTTACAAGCGCATAATGGTACATTGGAATATAAGAGTGAAAGTGGAAAAGGCACTGAAGCAATTATTATATTACCAGCTGTACAAAATAAGGAATAAAAGTTACCGATGGAAGGTAACTTTTTATTTTATATTGTTTATTCATTTGTTTTTTCTTGTTTTGCTCGGCTAAATAAACTTTTAAATGATTGAAAGAAGCTTTGCTCTTTTGAGGCAGCGACCATTCTTTTTGTTTCTTGAATTTCTCGAATAACTTGCATAAGCTGTGCATCACGATTACTGTCCTTGTTATAAATTTGACTAACAAGTTTATTCATTTTTTCTTCTTGTTTGGATTCTCGTTTATACATATGATTCATTAATAAGTCCATTTTTTCTTTTTGCAATGCATCTGTTTGAGCGGCGTGCTCGACTAACTCTTGAAGCATTTTTTCTTGAGAGCCTTCTTTTACATACACTTGTTGCATCAATTCATCTAGTTTCTCATCCTTTAAACGATTTTGTGTAATTAGAGTAGAATTTTGATGAATAATTGCTTCATTTAATTGAGCTAGCATTTCAAGTTTCAACATGAACTCCTCAAAGTTACGCCCATCTTCTTTTTCTTTCGGTTGTATCTCTTGCTTATCTTGTATAACTGGTACAGGTGGGGCCTCTTTTTCTTTTAAAATAATCGGTATCGTTTCTGAAATATCTTCTTGTAATGTGGCAGCTCTTTCATGTATAGATTTCAATAGTTTTAAATCATCAAGTTTATAAATACGAGCATCAGCTGTTTTAGAAATCATATAACCATGTTCCTCTAACAGTTGACTATATTTGCGGACTATATGTTTTGGGATGCCTGTTTTATTCGTGACATCTTTCGTTTTATAGGTAGCTTCCATGATATTTCCTCCCCAAAAAGTATCGTATATATCATTTCAATCTTTTATGAGGACTTCCTTTGAAAAAGAATGTCGGAAGGCTATTAGTTTTCTACAGCATTAGTGAAAAAATGAAATTTTTTGGCGGAATGGCAAGGAATAACTAAAATAATGTCTGAAAACATATACAGGAGAAGTTTGTTATAATAACTGAGGAAAAGAAACTGGTAGAAACATGGAGGTATACATGAAGCAATTAAAAGGTATTATCATTTCAATTATTGCAATTCTGTCTATTTTAGTAGCAGTTTATGAAGTACTTGTGCCAGAGGAAACAAGTGTAAAGAAAACGAATACGTATGATCAAGTGTTAGAATTTCCGAAAGAACGTTATCCAGAGACAGGAAAACATATTACGGATGCTATAAAAGAAGGGCATTCAGAAGTTTGTACAATCGATCGTGGTGGTGCTGCAGATAGAAGGAAATTGTCGTTAGCACCATATCCATCAAAAAAAGGGTATGATCGTGATGAATGGCCAATGGCGATGTGCAAGGAAGGCGGAAAAGGAGCACATATTGAATATATAAGTCCGGCGGATAACCGCGGAGCAGGCTCTTGGGTAGGGAATAAGTTAGATAAATATCCAGATGGTACGCGTGTGAAGTTTGAAGTGAAGTAGTATTTGTACATTTCATAATGAAGGAGAAGGGGAACTATGGAGTTAACAATTTCTTATTCGCAATTAATGTTGATGAACTATGACGGTGAGCAGCCTTATGTAGACTGGACGGATGAAGATTTTGAAAGAGGCTATGCTGAGGCAGAGGGAACTGTTATTTTTGAAGCACTTTCTGATTATACTTGTGAAGTGAAAGTGACCCCAGGGAAACATATTGAAAAAGAAGAAGTGGTTAGAACGATTACGGTTCCTTTTACGGTTGAAAATGAAAGTATCGTTATAACGAGTATTCTTTCAAACAAATTTCAAATATCTATTCCAAATGGTGAGTATACAGTTGTCTTACAAGCAATTCCTCTTGAAGAGCCAACGGATGATGAATTATATAAAATACAATACGAATTCTTCTTTGAAAGTAAAGAATAAAAAATGGGTTATCCTGAGAAAAGGATAACCCATTTTTGTTATGCGTTTGTTTTTAAAAGGGAACGAGCATCTTTCGCTGCTTGAACCATATGTTCTAAAGCTGGAATAACTTCTTCTGTTCTTCTCGTTTTTAAACCACAATCAGGATTAATCCAGAAATATTTAGGATCGCATACTTCTAAAGATTGTTCTACGATTTTATACATTTCATCTTTACTCGGTACACGTGGGCTATGAATATCATATACACCTAGACCGATGCCTTTTTCATATGTTGTATGTTTTAACGTATCAATAAATTCTCCGTGACTTCTTGATGTTTCGATAGAAATTACATCTGCATCTAATGCGCGAATCGCGTCAACAATATCTTCGAAGTTACTGTAACACATATGAGTATGAATTTGTGTTTCATTTGCTACAGAAGAAGTTGCTAAAAGGAAGGATTGTACTGCCCATGTAATATAAGCATCCCAATCTTTTTCTTTTAGTGGCATTCCTTCACGAAGTGCTGGCTCATCGACTTGGATTACTCTAATTCCGGAAGATTCAAGTAGTTCAATTTCGTGACGAAGAGCTAGTGCAATTTGATACGAAACTTCTTTTCTTGGAATGTCATTTCGAACGAAGGACCAATTTAAAATCGTAACAGGTCCAGTTAACATTCCTTTTACAACTTTCTCCGTTAAGCTTTGTGCATAAACTGTTTCCTTAATAGTCATGCCGTTAATAAAGGCTACATCACCATAAATAACAGGTGGTTTTACGCAGCGGGAACCGTATGATTGTACCCAACCGTTTTTAGTGAATGAGAAACCAGCAAGGCGCTCACCAAAATATTCGACCATGTCAGTTCTTTCAAATTCACCATGTACAAGGACATCAAGCCCAATTTCTTCTTGGTAACGAATCCATTTTTCTGTCTCTTTTTCAATAAATTGTTCATATTGTTCATTTGAAATAACACCGTTACGCCATTCTTTTCGCGTTTGACGAACTTCAGTTGTTTGCGGGAAGCTACCAATGGTCGTTGTTGGTAATAGCGGTAACTCCAGGGCAACTTGTTGTAATTCGTATCGTTTTTCAAATGGAAGAGGGCGTGAAAAATCTTCTTCTTTTAGTGCTGTTCGTGCTGCTTTGACATCTTCTCGGTTACGTGCAGCAGATGAGCGAATTGTATGATGTACGTTTCGATATGTTTCCAGCTCAGTACTAATGCTTTCTGTACCTTGAGTGAGAGCGGAATGAATAAGAACTAACTCTTCTAATTTTTGATTTGCAAATGCTAATGCATCAAATAGCTCAGTCGATAAGTGAGTTTCTTCTGTTTTATCGATCGGTGTATGCAATAAGCTACAAGAAGGCTGAACGATGAAATCTTTTGTTTGGACTTGTTTTTGTAACGTTGTAAATAACTCAAGAACTTCATCAAGGTCAGCTCTCCAAATGTTACGGCCATCTATACAACCGACAGCTAAAGTTTTATCAGCTGGGAATCCATATTTTGAAATAGCATTTAAATTACCTTCTTTACCATGAATGAAATCTAATCCAATACCGGATACCGGGAATGTAATAATTTCTTCATAGTTTTCTTCCACGCTATCAAAATACGTTTGTAAAAGAAGAGTCGCATTTGGAACTTCTTTACGAATAGCTTCATAAATTTCTTTTGCTTGTTGAATTTCTTCTTTAGTTAAAGAAGCGAAAATTGGTTCATCAACTTGAATGGCTTGTGCACCAGCTGCATGTAGTTCTGAAAGCAGTTGTACGTAAGGTGCAACTAACTGTTTTAAAATGGAAGGGAATTGTTCTTTTGTATAGCCTTTAGCTAATTTTAAGAAAGTATATGGACCTAAAATAACAGGCTTTCCATCTACTCCTAATTCTTGTTTTGCCTCTTCGTATAAGCGAAGTGGACGATTATCTTTTAAAGAGATTTGTAATCCCTCTTCATATTCAGGAACGATATAGTGATAGTTTGTGTTAAACCATTTTGTCATTTCGGAAGCTACGTGATTTTTAGAGCCACGCGCCATTGCGAAATATACATCAAGGTAAGATGTAAACTCAGAAAAACGTGATGGGATAAATCCTAGCATATAGGCAGTATCCAAAACGTGATCATAATATGTAAAGTCGCCAATTGGAATGAGTTCAATCCCTTTTTCTTGCTGTACTTTTACGTGTTGAAGGCGAATTTCTTTCATTGTTGTTAAAAATTGTTCTTCATCAATTTTATTGGACCAAAAAGCTTCCAATGTTTTTTTCCACTCTCGTTGTAGTCCGATACGTGGATAACCTAAGTTACTTGTTTGAATTGCCATTTTAAATTCCTCCCTAATTGAAAGTAAGCATTTCCGTTTACTAGGAAATACCTATAACAAAAAGTGCAAAGACATAGAAAATAAGCCTTCCTTTTTGTTTTAACACCTCATCATCATCCGTGAATCTATCAGTGTTGTTAAAACAGGCAGGTCTCCTGACTTATGCTTCATATAATTTCTTTCACCTTCCCGTTTTCACAGTGGCACCAAAAAGAAATCTCAGCATTTACAGTGGCGGGACCGTGTTGGAGTTTCACCAAGCTTCCCTTTTAAACACGAAACGAAATGTTCGTGTACCTATTTTCCTTTTGAAAGGAATTTAACAAGCGATATGATATTGAAACAAATTTTAACATAATTTTTGGAATTTTGTCTACTGTTTTAAAATAAGAAAATTCCAAAGTTTTTATTTCTTATTATTCTGACTTTTTATTCTGAAGTAACTAATAATATTACAGTATAAAAAGAGAAATTGAGCTATGAAAGAAGTAGGGATGTCTTCTTTCATAGCTCAATTTTCATCTATAGCAACTTCTGAAAGTCGGCCTGCTATAGCATCTTTAAGGAGGGTGTTTAGCCATTGTAATTCAACTGTAATATGCTCAATTACACTTTGCAAAATATATAGTTGTGCACGTGGAACCTTTCCTTTATTACAATCATATATCGTTTGCATAGTATGTAAATATTGAAGAGTATCGTTTTTCTTTTTTTCTAAAATAGGAACTAATTCGTGATCATTGCTAAAGTGAGCGAAAGATAGGGCTGAATAAATAGGTTTATATATTTGGTTTTTTGCTTCGAATTGTTTTAATAGTAAAGTGTGGAATAGTTTTTTGCCTTCTTCTGTTATATGAAAAATCGTTTTGTCAGGTCGGTTTGTGTCTCTAATTACATTTGTAATGTGAATTGCGCCTTGCTTTTCTAATTGCTCGAAAGCGTAATAAAGTGATCCTTTAGCATATTTAATATAACAATCCATTTGTCGTTCTTTCATAATATGCTGCACTTCATATGGATGTTTATCTCCTTCGAGTAGCAAGCCGAGAATGACTAATTTCATGCTCATGCTGTCTCAACTCCTGTATATAAAAACTTTATACATATTATAAACGGCATATCCTTTTTCATAAAGGGATATGCCGCTTCTTTTTTATATTAACTGACTTGCTTTTGTTTTTCTTTCTTTTTAGGGCCTGTAAAGAGGCGTTCATTTCCCATTAGTAAAATACAAATAACACTTAGTACAGCCGGGATGAGTGCCCAGAAGAATGTGTTCGCAATAGATGTAGCGAGAGCTTCTTTAATACCCGCTAATATTTCAACAGGAATTTTTGCGGTAGCGCCTGGTGATAATAAGAAACTTGTGTCTCCGCCTTTTGGAGCTAATTTTGCTAGTTCAGGGGGGAACACAGAGTTTAGTTTATCTGTAAAAATATGATTTTGAATTGTACCGAAAATCGTTACACCAAGAGTCATACCGAGTGATCGGAAGAATGAGTTTGTTGATGTCGCCGAACCGCGGTCTCGCATTTCTAACTTGTGAATAGAAGACATACTTAATACTGAGAATGAGAAGCCAACACCAAGCCCAGCGAGAATCATAAATAGTGTTACGAGTAAACGAGGTGTGTCCATTGTTAAAGTACTTAATGAATAAATACCAAGAACGAAGAAGACACCAGATACCATCATAATGTTACGATAGCTTGTTCGAGAAGCTAATTGTCCTCCTGTTTGACTTCCAATTACAGAACCAACCATCATTGGTGTTAAAATTAATCCAGCATTAGAGGCCGAACCTCCAAGAACGCCTTGAATGAAGATTGGAATATAAACTGTACAGATAATAAAAGCAGCACCATAGAAAAAGGCAACTCCTTGACTAGCTGCGAATAAAGGTTTTTTAAATAGATGGAACGAAATAATAGGCTCGGTTGCTTTTCTTTCTACAAAGAAGAAAATAATAAGCGCAATAACTACTGTTGTAAATAAGCCAATAATTACAGTGGAATTCCAGGCATATTCCTTACCACCAAGTTCTAATGCGAACATTAAGCAAACGATACTTATGACAAGTGTAATAGCACCAGCCCAATCAATTTTTTGTTTTCTAAATTCTAGAGACTCACTGTAGTATTTAGTAATGAAGAAAAAGGAGATAAGTCCTAATGGAATATTGATATAGAAGACCCAATGCCAACTTATATAGTCTGTAATATAAGCACCTAATAAAGGACCGAATACACTAGATGTCCCGAAAACAGCACCGAATAGCCCTGTCATCTTCCCGCGTTTTTCTGGTGGGAAGATATCATACATAATTGTAAAGGCGATAGGCATAAGGGCACCACCACCGATACCTTGAATAGCTCTATAAATACTTAATTGCTCAATACTTGAAGCTGTTCCGCAAAGCGCAGAACCGAATAAGAAAAGAATGAGGCCCCCAATATAAAAACGTTTCCGCCCGTACATATCAGAAAGTTTCCCAAAGATAGGCATCCCTGCCATTGTTGCTACCATATAAGCTGATGTGACCCAAACAAACTTATCAAAGCCTCCTAGGTCTCCAACGATTGTTGCCATTGCGGTTGCAACGATTGTATTATCCATTGCGGCCATTAATATACCAAGCAGCAAACCAGCAACAACAAATTTTGTCTTGTTGGTGTCTTTTTTTAATGGTTGAGTTTCCAAATATAACCCTCCTTTAGAAATAAGTAAACTATATTAAGTTTTGAGTGCAGTGGATAAAAAATTTAAATGTATAGTTGATTTTAATTTCTTTTCCATAAGTGCACTAATATGCCATAAAGAATATTATAGTCAAATTTGACTATAAGGCAAATTTTTTCTTCCGTCAAAATATTCTTTCATATAAGTAGAGAACGAGTGAGCGATACGAATATTGCTATAAAGGAAATGAAGTAAATTGTAAAAAAATTTCATAAAGAACACCTTCTGTTAATAGATGAAAAATGGTTTTTTCTTCATATTGTCGAATAGGATAAAAGGAAGAGAAATATTAAACATTACTTGTAGCAAGCTTTAGTAAGTTGGGGAATTCATTGTGTGTATGGTACATCTGAAATGAGGTGAATATATATTATGAAAATATGGGGACGAATTTCGGATACAGGAAAGTATTCAATACCGCTACAACCAGTATTGTGGATTGACGGATCGAAAAAGGAAAATGAATTTCCTCAAGTAGCCGTTACATTGCAAATTGGTAGTATGTATACAGAACAATTTTCGTATGAATTGACCTACGATGTAAACGACATACTTATTATGCGAATTGAAGTGGAAAATAAAGGGGTAGAAATGATTTCGAGAGTTGTTGTAAGTCATATGATTCGAGATTACTTTGCTTATATTCCTAATTCTTTAAAAGTTGATAAGGGGATAAGTGAGTTTTTATTCCAGCTTGTAAGGTGGCGAATTGATGATTTGTTACCAAATGAAAAGGTGGAACTACGTTGCAAAATAAAAGCTAATAAAGATAAAGCTCTTAAACAAGCATTCTTTCAGGCTACATATACATTTCAAGATAAAGAGATATCATATGGTCCACTGCAAACAAATGAAGTTGTTGTGCGGCAATGATAAAAAGGAACCTGTACAAAAGGTTCCTTTTTTAGTGAAGGTTGTGTTTTTTGAGTATTTTCTTTTGCTCTATTCCTTTTTTTCCTACATAGTTATTTTTGTAGCCAAAGTATAGAATAAATAAAAATGAAACAACATTAACAATAGCGTCGATTTGATCGTTTGTAATAAAGTGTATGCCGAAAGAGGTAAATAATAATTTTAATGATAATAGAAAACCCGCTAGTAAACGCATAGCATCTGATAGATTCTCTTTTTGTAGCATATAGATTACTCCTTTCTATAAAAGTTATATATTATATATATGAAATAGAGTAGGAAAGGTATACAAGCTTAAGCAGAAATGTACATTGCATATGTACATTTTTTATTTTGTAGAAAAACATTATTGATATAGAAACATATATTGGTATAAAAGGGGGAGAAGTATGAAACATAAAGGGAAAATTAGTGGATTATTACTTGGAAATACAGTGGCAGTTACAGAATGGATTGCACTTCAGGATGTAATTGCAAAACTGGATTCACGATCATTTTATACCGTCTTTATTATTTATATATTGCAAATGATACTAAGTTATTATTTTGGACATTGGTACGATAAAAGAACGAACAAGCGTATGAATGTGGAAGTAGGAGGAATGGCAAGCAACGATTTTGTTGTTGATTTTTTTGGGAAAGTAGCCGCTTTATCTGAAAGAGATTCCCGTAATATTACAGTTTACATTCTTTCTGTAAAAGAATGGGAAGGATTAAAAGACACGTTGCAAGAAAAAAAATTGGGAGTGTTAGTACAAAAATTAGAGAGTACCATTGTAAAGACAATTCGGAAGGGAGATGTTGTTACAAAGTGGGATGAAAATAAGTATGTTATTGTAGCAATTGATAATGGTCATGAAACATCAACAATAACAAACAGATTAATGAAAAATATTGAAAGTGAAATAGAAGGTGATTTACTCAGTGTCACTCTTTTATTTGGAGCAGCTAGCTATCCAGTAGAAGGAAAAACGTTTGAAGAACTGTTGAGAAAGTCGCAAAATCAATTGTATCAGTATAGAAATTTGCAAGAAAATGAGTGAAGCTTCGATTTGAAGATATATGATAGGAAGAAGTTTTATTTGTAACATTTTTTTGACTTTTATTACAAAAAACGTTGCGTTTGTAATAAAAGTCTTTAAAAATATATGAAATAAGCATATAATTATGATGGTAGTGCCAATGCAATTTGCACAATGTGTTTTATTTTAAAAGTGTAGAGGAAAGCAAGCTCTACACTTTTCCTTTTTAGGAAATGAAAAGAATATTTGTAAGTTGTTGCGAGATATCGATTGTACTGTGTAAAATGAACAAAGAGATTATTTGATAGAAAGCTGGAAAGGGAATGATAGACGTGAGAGCGGAACGATCACCTTTTATCAGGTGAACTATTATAGTCTTATTAAGACTGAGGTGAAATTCTGTGGCCATTAAGGTAATACATAGTGTGAACAGGTTTTAAAAAACACGAAGAACTATACTTAAAGATGGATATGGAACTGCTAAATACTTCAAAAAGAATAATGTAATATTAAGTAATAATTCGTACAAACAATATTAATGATCTTCGTAAAAAAGATGCGAGTGTATAGAACAATTACATATTTTATAACTTTTTTATATTACACGATGGTCGTTTATAAATAGGAGGAAGAGATGTTGAAATATAGTAAATTAGCAATTATAACTGCATTATCAATGACTTTATTAGCCGGTTGTTTTGGACCGAAACCAGAAGAAGAATTATATGTAGCGTTTGAAAACGCTGCTAAACAAGAAAAAACAATGTTTGAAGATGCAAAAAAACTTGAGGCTTTAGAGAAAGAAGGACAAGAATTATATAACCAGATTGTGCAAGAAGGAAAAGATAATAATCAAACTGTTAAAGAAAAATTGAATCAAGCAGCAAAGAATACAACTGAACGAGAAAAAGTACTTACAAAAGAAAAAAAGGCTTTAAATAAAGCGCAAGAAGAAGTGAACTCAGCTGATAAGTATGTGAAGAAAATTGAAGATAATAAGTTGAAAAATCAAGCTGATAAAGTGAAAAGCACCTATGAGAAACGACACGATTCATTTAATAAAATGTATGACAGCTATAATAAATCTTTAAAACAAGAAAAAGAGTTATACACAATGTTACAAGATAAAGGTACTAAATTAAAAGATATTAGTGAAAAAGTAAAAGTAGTAAATCAATCTTATAAGGATATTGAGTCAGAAAAAGATAAATTTAATGAATTCACAAAGTCTTATAATACAGAAAAAGTAGCTTTTTATAAACAAGCAAATATTAAAATTAAAGAAGAGAAAAAATAAAACAGTTTGGCCTAGACTTGGCCAAACTGTTTTATTTTTTTGTATAAGTACGACTATACCATGGAACAGGTTCACTTAATTTTTTTTCTTGTTTCAATGCTTCAGGACCAATATAATCTTGAAGTGTTTTTTTTGCTACTGTTAAAGATAAGGTTGTTTTCGGATTTCGATAGGAGGATTCAAGATGACCAAGATGCGGTAGAATTCGAAAATCTTCTTTCGTAGGAGGGATGTGGAAAAAATAATCGCCTAAACGTATAAGGACATCAGATTGTTGTTGGCTAAAACGTGGGTTTCTAGAAAAATGTAATCCTTCTTTAATTGCTTTTTTTTCAGCAATCAAACGTTCTAAAGCTGTCTTTTTTAACCAGTATAAATATTTAGGATTAGTAGCTGCTTTAGCATGACGATTCACAACGAAAATAGATTGAGCTAGTCGATTAATAGAATGTTGGTTTTGTAATTGAGATTGTGGTTGTGAAGGTTTCATATTGAATCTCCTTTCAATTTTTCATTATTATACCATAAATAAAAGAGGTTTTTATTATATGCAAAAAGTGATTGTATATATTTTCAATATTAAAGCAATATTGTTACAAAAAACAACTATTTTGTATAATAGTAATAGAATATGTTTTTGAAATTTGATAATGAAAGAGTGAGAAGTTTGAAAGAAATATTAAAACAACAGTATGCCATTATAGATATTGGATCTAATACAATGCGTTTAGTTATTTATGAAAAGCAAAATGGAGGTTTTTATAAAGAGATTGAAAATACGAAAGTGGTTGCTAGGTTAAGGAATTACTTAATTGATGGTGTGTTGAATGAAGAGGGACTAGAAGTATTATTACAGACATTATTTCAATTTCAAGAAAGTACAAGGTTCCATCAGTTGCATCATGTACTTTGTGTTGCAACAGCAACAATTAGACAGTCTGAGAATCAAGAGGAAATTAAAAAGCTTATTGAAGGACAAACGGATTTTACTCTTAGAGTATTATCAGAATATGAGGAAGCGCGTTACGGATACTTGGCGGTTATGAATTCTACATCGTTTCCAGAAGGAATAACGGTAGATATTGGTGGGGGAAGTACGGAAGTTACATACTTTAGAAATAGAGAGATTTTAGAGTACCATAGTTTTCCTTTTGGGGCACTTTCTTTAAAGCAACAATTTATTAAAGGCGATATTCCTACTACAGATGAGTTAGAGGGAATGCAACAGTATTTAGAGTTTCAATTTCGAACGTTACCATGGTTAATCAATAAGAAATTGCCTCTTATTGCAATTGGTGGTAGTGCGAGGAACTTAGTAAAAATCCATCAAAATTTAATATGTTATCCTATAGCAGGATTACATTTATACAAGATGAAAGAAGAAGATATTGAAAATGTAAAAGATGAATTGGAAAAATTGTCGTTCATAGAACTTCAGAAATTGGAAGGCTTGGCAAAAGATCGAGCGGATACGATTATTCCAGCGGTTGAAGTATTTCATACACTTGTTAATGTTATAGAGGCACCGGCCTTTGTATTAAGTAGAAAAGGATTAAGAGAAGGTGTTTTCTATGAAGAGTTGACAAAAGATTTGGGGATTTCATATTATCCGAACGTAGTTGAAGAAAGTTTGCATTTACTATCACATGAATACGAAATGGATATGGAATTTGTTATTCAACTTATTAAACATGGAAGACTAATTTGCAAACAACTTGAGGAAATAGGGCTTATTTCTATGTCAGTAAAAGACTGGGAAGTGTTCCATCAAGCAGCGAAAGTATTTAATATAGGCAAATATATAGACGAAGAAGCGAGCCGTTTACATACGTTTTATTTATTAGCGAATAAGACAATTGATGGCATGATGCATAAAGATAGAGTGAGGTTAGCACTTATTGCATCTTATAAATCAAAAATGCTATTTAAACAATATTTATCTCCATTTGAAGGTTGGTTTGATAAAAGTGAACAAAAAAAAATCCGCCTATTAGGAGCTGTTTTACAATTTTCAGCTGCTTTAAATGTAAGGCAACGATCGCTTGTTGATACGATATCTATAACAGAAAGCGAAGAGAGATTAACGTTTAAAGTTTTATGTGAACAGTCTGCCTTAGCAGAAAAAGTGCAAGCTGAAAAACAAAAAAAACAGTTAGAAAGAGTATTAAAAACGAATATTAATTTATTATTTGAACTAAAACATTAGGTTGTACGGATGTCTTTACGAAAAATTTACACTTTGTAATATTGTAATTTGATAAAATGAAATTAACTAAATTATAGTAAAAAAGTTTCAAGGGGAAGTGTGAAGAGAATGGAATTATCGAAGGGGAATGCAGTAGATTTAAATGATACAGCTTATTACAATAATCGAGAGTTAAGCTGGCTAGCATTTAATGAACGTGTACTACAAGAAGCGCAAGATGGAAATAACCCACTTTTGGAAAGATTGAAATTCATTAGTATTTTTAGTTCGAATTTAGATGAATTCTTTATGGTACGTGTAGCGGGATTGAAGGATCAAGTGAGTGCTGGATTTAATCAGCCAGAAAATAAAGCTGGCTTAACACCAAAAAAGCAATTAAATAAAATTGCGATAAAAGCCCATGCACTAATGACAGTACAATATGATACATTTAAAAATTATATATTACCAGCGCTTGAGTTAGAGGGGATTGAACGTTTAACATTCAATGATTTGACGAAAGAGCAGCGAGAATTTATAGAAGAGTATTTTGACGAGCAAATTTTCCCGGTGTTAACTCCTGTAGCTATTGATGCATATCGTCCATTTCCAATGTTATTAAACAAAAGTTTGAATTTGGCTACTCTTTTATATGATGAGAAGCAAGCGGAAGAAGAAAACAGGACGAAGTTAGGGATTGTACAAGTTCCTTCATTACTTGAGCGCTTCATAATTTTACCGAGCGAAGGGCAAAAGCATAAATTTATTTTATTAGAAGACGTAATTAGTAGCTTTACTCATAAATTATTTACGGGATATACAGTATCATCTGTTACTCGTTTCCGTATTACACGCAATGCAGATTTAACGATTCATGAAGAAGGTGCGAGAGATTTATTAAAGGTAATTGAAAAAGAATTAAAAAAGCGTAAGTGGGGGGCTGCTGTTCGTTTAGAAGTTGGGAAAGAACACATTGATGAAAGAGTATTAGCGTTATTATATGAGGTTCTGGAAGTAAAAGATGAAGATGTATATATAATGGATGGTCCATTAGATTTAACATGTTTGTTTTCTTTATATAAAAAACTAGCTCCTTTATATGAACATCTTGTATATCCGGCTCTTATTCCGCAACCGCCTCAAGATTTAGGTGATGAAGAAGATGTATTTGAAAAAGCAATTGAGCATGATATTTTATTACATCATCCTTTTGAATCATTTCAGCCGGTAATTGATTTTGTCCGTGATGCGGCAGACGATCCGAATGTACTTGCGATTAAACAAACGTTATATCGTGTAAGTGGTGATTCACCGATTATTCAGGCGTTAAAAATAGCGGCTGAAAAGGGAAAACAAGTGACGGTATTAGTTGAATTAAAGGCAAGGTTTGATGAAGAAAACAATGTTCATTGGGCTAAAGAATTGGAACAGGCAGGCTGTCATGTTATTTACGGTGTAAGTCACTTGAAAACTCATAGTAAAATTACGTTAGTTGTAAGAAGAAAAAACGGAAAAATCGAAAGGTTCGTACATCTTGGAACTGGAAACTATAATGATGCAACAGCGAAGTTATATACTGATTTTGGATATATTACATCAAGAAAAGACTTTGGGGTTGATGCAACCAATTTCTTTAATTATTTAAGTGGTTATACAACAAAGCCACATTTTCACCATTTATCGGTTGCTCCATTTGATATAAGAGAGCAATTTATGGATTTAATAGATGAAGAAATCCGTTATCATAGACAATATGGAAATGGATATATTATCGCTAAGATGAATTCATTAACAGATAAACCGTTAATAAAAAAAATGTACGAAGCATCACAAGCTGGAGTAAAGGTAGAGCTCATTGTTCGAGGAACATGCTGCCTACGACCTGGTATTCCAAATGTAAGTGAAAATATTCGTGTAGTTAGTGTTGTTGGAAGATATTTAGAACATAGCCGTATTTATTATTTCCATCATAATGGGGAGGAGAAAATATATTTATCTTCAGCTGATTTGATGACGCGAAATATGGAGAAGCGAGTGGAAATATCTTTCCCGATATTAGATATTGAAATGAAGGCACGAATTAAGGCGATTTTACAGCTTACATTAGCTGATAATGTGAAAACACGTGAACAAAATAAAGATGGTGATTACTATTATGTTATTAATGGTAGTACAGAAGAAATTGATAGCCAAGTGAAGTTGTTTAAGATGGCGTATCAAAATACAGACGCTGAATAATTAAAAAAGTAAAAACCTCTTATGTCCATAAGAGGTTTTTACTTTTTTCTACTCATATGCTCCCAAAATGGAAGGATGAGTAGAAACAATAGTTTTATTATAAGCGTGTAATAAGGTGGTTCGTTGAGAGAATAACATTTGAAAGAATTGTTATTTTAACTTAGTAATAGTATGGTTGTTGACAGGGTCCACCGTAACAAGGATAAGGTGCTGGCGGCGGGAAAGGTGGTGGATAAGGTGGATAAAACGGTCGAGGGCCGAAAGCTAATGCTCCGCCGAGCAATCCACCAGCAATTCCAGCTAGAAAGGGAACGCCAAAAAACGGAAAGAAGCGTGAGTCGCCTACTGGACCAATAGGTGCTGAACGGACTGGGATTGGTTGATAATATGGATACATGAACATACCTCCTTTATTGGACTCACTTTCATCATATGGTAAATGAAACATGGATGAGCGCGTACAAGAAAGGATATGCAAGAAAATAGGCGAATTATTACGAATGTTGAAGTATAAAAAGTGTAATTTCAGGTTTTGACATAAAACGGAATGGGACACGTGTTCTTCCGAGGCCTCGATTGACATAGAGAGATAAATCCTGAATTGTATAGAAGCCTTCAATATAGTCTTTGGCGAGTGATGGTGTAATAATAGGTCCTAAAAAAGGAATTTGTACTTGTCCGCCATGGCTATGACCAGAAAGTTGCAAGTTGATTGGATATTTGGAAATTTGCGGCGCGATATCTGGCTCGTGAACAAGAACGATGTTATAAGTATTTTGCCGTGCATGTTGTAATGTTTTCTCTATTTTTGGTTTGCCTAGTAGTATATCATCGAGACCGAAAATAGAAATTTCACTATTATCCATTAGACGAATTCTTTTTTCACTATTTAGCAATAGTTCAAATCCTGATTCACGCATGATGTGCTCATAGTATTCAGTTCCATATCCACCGTGATCATGGTTACCATAAATAGCGAATTTACCGAAGGGGGCTTGTATATTTTTTAAAATGGATGCGACGAAAGGAGTGTCAGTATACGTTTGATAATTATCAATGAGATCTCCAGTAAAAAGGACAATATCTGGATTTACAGCATTAATTTTAGAAACAACTTGAGATAAATGTTGAAGCGAGAAATAGTATCCGAGATGTAAATCGCTGAATTGCAGAATTTTCATACCATGAAAACTTTTTGGGATGAGTTGTGATTTTAATGTGTGCTGTGTAAAAGAAATGAAATGGGGTTCTATATATTTAGCATAGTAGTATCCGATGCCACTGGTTATAAATGAATAGAGACAAGTACGCATACCAATTTTCAAAAAATTTCTTCTTGTAATGTGCTTCATAAAAATATGAGTATACCTCAATGTTTTTATTCCATTTACAGGCTACTCAAATCTCCTTTCAGTTTATTTAAAAATATACTTTACATAATAAAAAATTAGTATAGATTACGAAAAAAATAAATGAAAAGAAAGTTCTTTACGTTAAAATATCAGAAAAGTTTAAAAATATAAAGATTTCTATTAAATAAAGTGATAAAATGAATGTGTATTCATTTTTTGGAGGGGATGTATGTGAAAGAAAAGGTAGTTATTATAACAGGTGGATCGAGTGGAATGGGAAAAGGAATGGCGACTCGCTTTGCAAAAGAAGGGGCACGAGTTGTTATTACAGGACGTACAAAAGAAAAACTAGAGGAAACAAAGTTGGAAATTGAACAATTTCCAGGCCAAGTATTACCTGTACAAATGGATGTAAGAAATACGGATGACATTCAGAAAATGATTGAACAGATTGATGAGAAGTTTGGTCGAATTGATGTTTTAATAAATAATGCAGCTGGAAACTTTATTTGTCCAGCAGAAGATTTATCCGTGAATGGCTGGAATTCGGTCATTAATATTGTATTAAACGGTACATTTTACTGTAGCCATGCTGTCGGAAAATATTGGATTGAAAAAGGTATAAAAGGGAATATCATTAACATGGTAGCAACGTATGCATGGGATGCAGGTCCAGGAGTGATTCATTCGGCTGCAGCGAAGGCAGGGGTATTAGCGATGACGAAGACGCTCGCTGTTGAGTGGGGGCGTAAATATGGAATACGAGTTAACGCTATCGCGCCAGGACCAATTGAACGTACGGGCGGTGCTGATAAATTATGGATTTCAGAAGAAATGGCTAAGCGTACGATACAAAGTGTTCCGCTTGGAAGGCTGGGTACGCCAGAAGAAATCGCTGGTCTAGCTTATTATTTATGCTCAGATGAAGCTGCGTACATAAATGGAACTTGCATGACAATGGATGGAGGACAACATTTACATCAATATCCATTTTAAAAGGGATAAAAAAAATGAATGTTTGATTCATTTTTTTACGGTTAAATGTGACGGAATTGTGACATATGAAAGAAAAGTGTTTACAAGAGGTCATATATACGTTATATTTAAGACCTCTTTTTTCTTCATAGTAGAATTGCTAATTCCCCTTAGCATTTTACCCCTCTAATCCCTTCAGGAAAACTGAAGGGATTTTTTATTATTTTTCCGTAAATATCATGTTATAATTTTTGAAAAGTAAAGGGAGGGAAGCACGTTGATAGATGCATTAGATGTAATGAGTAACTTGGATAAAGTCCTTCCTTATTATCAAGCTATTTTTAGTGCTGATGAGCATACTGTAATTGGATATGAAGTAGTAGGACGTATTCAAACAGAAGAGGGCATACAAAGTTTAGCTTCTTTCTTTCACGATGATTCGATTCCAAGTGAATTTCAACTGGAAGCGGATAATATTATAGTAGAAAAAGCTTTAAATCGTTATTTAGAAAGCGATCAAAAATTATTATTATTTATACATCGGAATGCTAATGTATTAATGAATGATGATGATGAAAGCTTGCTTCAACTTTTATTGAGGTATGAAGAACAAGGTTTAAATTTAAAACAAATTGTTTTAGAGATTACAGAGCATGAATGTAAAGAAGATATAGAGCAATTTAATCATTTGCTTATGTATTATCGTACATATGGTATTCAAATTTCGATTAATAAGGTCGGAACGGGCACAAGTAATTTAGAGCGTATTAGCGTGTTAGCACCTGATATTTTAAAAGTAGATTTAACGAACTTAAGGCAAACAGCACTTTTACAATCTTATCAAGATATTTTATATTCTTTATCATTACTTGCTAGAAGAATTGGTGCAACCTTGTTATATGAAGAAATAGATGCTTTTTATCAACTGCAATATGCTTGGAAAAACGGTGGAAGATATTATCAAGGTAATTATTTGAAAGAATGTTTACCTGATTTTATTGAAACGAATGTTTTGAAAGAGCGACTTGGTAATGAATGTCATCAGTTTATTCAGCATGAAAAGAAGAAGTTACAAAAAATTTATAATTTAACAGAGATGTTACGCGATCGAATTGGCGATGTTTTATCAAAACAAAAAAAGAATGAAGATATCAATGATTGGTTATTACAATTTAGTCAAAGTGTATCACAGTATAGTTTTCGCATATTTATTTGTAATGAAGATGGTTTCCAACAATCAGGAAATGTTATGAAAAAAGATGGAGAATGGATTGTGATGCCGGATTATTATATGAAGAACTGGAGTTGGCGCCCGTATTTTCTCGAGAATATCATGAAAATGCGTTTTGAGAATAAGGCAAGGCTTTCAGATTTATATGCAGATATCGAAACGGGCGAAATGGTACGAACATTTTCTTTCCCAATAGATGATGACAACTTTTTATTTATAGATTTATCATATGAGTATTTATATGAAGAAGATGTTTTATTTTAATGCACGAAGAGATTCGTGCATTTTTTGTTTGTTTTTATCATAAATTGGTAATAGTGAAAATGGTGATGAAAATGCTGTCTATCGTTGTAAAGATTTTACGAACGAAATCTGTGCTTTCTTTGCATAATCATTGTTACAATGAATACTACAAAGAAAAGTTCTTTTAAAAGGAAGGTGAAAAAATGAGGAAATATGGAATATGGCTTGTTCTATTTGTATGTGTTGCCTTTCTAGTTGGTTATAGTGTTACGACTGTTTTAGGGAAAGAGGAAGTGGAAGTTGATCGGAAAGAAGTATTTACAACGATACAAAAAGGCTATGAAACCCAGTTTTCAATTCGTGGGAAGCATTTGCCGATGAATAAGATGATAGAGACGTTATCACCGTATTTTACAGATAATTTCCTTCAAGTATTTACAGATGAAAATAGCAGAAGTGATAAACAAAGTGGTGAATATTTACTTCCGGCAAAAGAAGCACCGTTTTCTTTTAATTCAGAAACGAAAATGTCGTATGATCAAGAGCATAAAAATTTATATGTATATGAGCGGACAAAAAGTGGACAATATCAAATTGTAACATTAAAAAGGGATCAAGATAAATGGAAGTTAGCAGGATATCATGAAAGTCAGGAACTTTTAACTGAAATAAAAAGGTTGCAACAATTATAAAGTGAAACTTTTAATCAGTGGGGGGATTACTCGCCCATCTAACTTCTTTGCTTTAGCTACATGTGGGGAATTTTACTACCTACAAATAGCGGGATTAGAATAGGAATAGGTATTTACCTATTCCTATTCTATATTGAGTAGTTGCTGTAACTTTTCAATTTGAAAACCTGCAACTACTTCGCCATCAATTACGACTGTTGGAGTTGAATAAGAATCATAGTCGTTTAAAAGACGATTGCGAGCAGCGGCGTCTTTTTTTACGTCGAATTCTTCATATGCAACGTTATTATGCTTCAAAAATTCTTTCACAATAACACATGGCGGACAATCAGGTTGTGTATAAACCTCAATTTTTTTCATTGTAATTCCTCCTTTTTTCTGTTTTTTATTATATTCTTCCAGTATAAAAACCGCAATAAAGAAGGGGAAATATGTTCTTTCTGTTTTTTCCTTCGCATTTCGACAAATTTTTAGTTGAGTTTCTGGTCAATAACCTTTATCCTAGAGTGTGGAACATTTTTTCTGTTATGACGGATAGAATGAGTATAGCTGTAAAACCTATTGGTAGGAAGATCAGAGAAAGGAGAGATTTCATGTCTCTACTCCAAGGAATTTTAACTCGACTTGTTAGTCTACAAGAACAAGCTGAAAGCGGTGAAGTAGCACAACGCTATTTTGAAGTGAACGGTGAGCGCAAATGTAGCGTGAAATTTTTCGATAAAAGTGAAATGTATGAGTTAGAAGTGTATCAACAAGGTGAAAAACCTCAAGTGTACCAATTCGATAATATCGACATGGTTGCAATTGAGATTTACGATATCATTTCTTGATACATATAAAAAAGGTACTGCCACATGGCAGTACCTTTTTTAGTTCTATTACTTTCCAGCGTAATGTATAGAAGTTTTTTATTTTTCCTACAATGGTATTAAAATGAAAATTTAATCCGTGCAAGTTTGCTTATCCATGTGGATAAGTAGTCCCGTCAACCGGGTGAATATGTGAAGCTAAACTTCTCACAATTGCTGGGTTCTGCAAATAGCGGGAGAAATATAACTAGGAGGTTATCGTATGGAACGTTTACCAGTTGTGATTTGTCCTAATTGTCAAAGTTCTGCTGAGATTATTCATGTATTAACGGCTCAATCTAATCAAAATGTAATTTATACGTGTCAAGTTTGTCACTTTGTAATTCGAAATATTGAAACGAATAAAGGATAGGAAGTTATAATTTTAGTTTTTGTCCCATACAATGAGAATACGAAAAGTCTGTCTAATTGAAAGGACGTGACTCTGTGGACGGTGCACATAAATTTTACAATGTTTCAGAGAGACATTTAAATTTTGATATGGTCTTTAACCGTATTTGTAGTTTCATTGAAAAGGATCCACGAAATTTGTATCGATTATCCATTGGGACAGACTCGCAAGCGCATCAAAAGGATACGAGGTTTATTACAGCAATCCATATTCATCGTGTTGGAAAAGGTGCCTGGGGTTGTTTACACCATAGATCAGTAAAAGATAAGCCAGCGACCTTACGTGAGAAAATATATTTAGAAACGCAGTTTAGTCAAGAAATCGCATGTCTATTTACGCCTACTCATATACAAACAATATGGGAGTTATTGCATCCTTATGCTCAAGATGGGGCTGGATTCATAATGGAAATTCATTTAGACATTGGGAATGATGGTTTAACAAGAGAATTTATTTTAGATATGACAGAAAAAATTCGAGCGATGGGATTAACTGCAAAAATTAAGCCGGATGCTTATGCGGCGTTTAGTTATGCAAATCGATATACGAAATGATTTTTTGTATGTTTATAATTGCTACATATCTTTTGGTAAAAACTGAATATTACATCTATTAAATAGGTTAAATTTTTTATATAATAAGAGTGAGTAACGATGCGAGTGTAAGGAGAGGGGTATATGCAAAGGGAAGTTGTTTTAACGAAGGAAGAAGAAAGTTTACTACTAGATATTTTATTTCAGCAAAATTATGCAAGTGAAATTTTAGCTGTGGAACTTACGGACATTGAGAATGGTTTGAAACAGACAGATGTGATGCAATATAAAAAAATCACAAGGTTATTTTACAGATTAAAAAATAAAGGGTATTAAGCGCTACCGGAATGGTAGTCTTTTTTTTGTGCTGTATGCTAAAATAGCTGTGTGATTGTATTTTTATTGAAATAAATTTAGGACAAAATAATAATATGAAAACGCTGTCATAAAATGTGAATAGAGTTATGAACATAAGCAGGAAAAAGGGAAAATGGGGGATGTAATATGATTAGTATTCCGAAAGACGAATTTCAACAAATTCTTGTGAAGGATTTAATGATCTCATCGGAAAAAGTAGCTCATGTCCAAATTGGAAATGGTTTAGAACATGCTTTACTCGTTCTTGTGAAATCTGGATATTCGGCGATACCTGTCTTAGATCCAATGTATAAATTACATGGTTTGATTAGTACTGCCATGATATTAGATGGTATGTTAGGATTAGAGCGTATTGAGTTTGAAAGACTTGATGATATGAAAGTAGAGCAGGTGATGAAGGAAGATATACCTTTTCTTAAATTAGAAGATTCATTTGCAAAAGCTTTAGAAATGACAATTGATCATCCTTTTATTTGCGCTGTTAATGAAGATGGCTATTTTGAGGGGATTTTAACACGTCGGGCTATTTTAAAATTGTTGAATAAGAAAGTAAGGCAACATAATCGATAACGTGAGAAAAGTGACTTCATAGAAACGAAGAAGTCACTTTTTTTTCGTGCATATCACTTGTGTATGTATTATATTAAAAAAGACATAAAACATAAGGGGAGTTTGCGCTGAAAAATTGTATTTTCTGAATGAAAGCTTAATGGAATAAGGTGTATGGAAGCTAAGGAAAGAGGGAGAAAGTTGCAAATTGATGATTTTCAAATGATGGTTGTGTTAGCTCAGGAATCAAATATGAGAAAAGCGGCGGAACGTTTATTTGTTTCACAACCTGCGCTGAGTCAACGATTACAATCTATGGAGAAACAATGGGGAATGAAGTTTTTTATTCGCTCACAAAAAGGATTGACAATTACACCTGAAGGGGAAAAAGTTGCAAATTATGCCAAAGAAATGTTGCAAAAGGAAGAGGATATAAAAAGTGAGCTAGCTGTTTTTAGAACGGAAACTCATGGAACTTTAAAAATAGCTGTTGCATCAGTTATTGGTCAATATTGGCTCCCTCCTGTTTTGAAAAAGTTTGTGCATAAATATCCTTCTGTAAAGATATCGCTGTTTACTGGATGGAGTAGTGAAGTGCAAAAGCAGTTTTATGAAGGAGACGTTCATGTTGCTATACTGAGGGGAACACAAGAATATAAAGGTCAAAAGCAACAATTATTTGAAGATGAACTGTATTTAGTTGATAAAGAAATAAAAGATATTTCGATGCTAAAAGAAACAAATAGACCGTTCATTCAATTTAAAAGTGACTCAACTTATTATGGACAAATACAAAATTGGTGGTATGGTTTATTTTCTAATCCGCCTAAGCGAACGATTGTAGTTGACCAAATTGAAACATGCAAACAACTTGTTTTAAATGGTATAGGTTACGCCCTTTTACCTTCTACTGTTTTAAAGGAAGTACAGGAAAATATGTATAAAACACCTGTTCAACTGACGAGAGAAACATGGTTGTTAACAAGTGACTCGGCAAGGCAGTTGAAGCAAGTACAAGCATTTTTAGAAATTATAGAAGAAATTCAAAGGGAAAAATAAGATTATTATCTTGCTACTCGCTCTTTCGTTTGGTAGAGTAACATTATAAATGGATTTAGGAGGCAACAAGAATGAAAATGATGGACGCTAACGAAATTATTTCGTTTATTCAAAAAAGTGAAAAGAAAACTCCTGTAAAGGTATACATAAAAGGGGATTTAAAAGAAGTAACATTCCCTGAAACAGTACAAGCATTTGTGAATAAAAAATCAGGTGTATTATTCGGAGAATGGTCTGAAATTAAGACAATTCTTGATGAGAATAATAAGCACATCGTTGACTACGTTGTAGAAAACGATCGTCGTAATTCTGCAATTCCAATGCTTGATTTAAAAGGTATTAAAGCTCGCATCGAGCCAGGTGCTATTATTCGTGACCATGTTGAAATTGGTGACAACGCTGTAATTATGATGAATGCAACAATTAACATTGGTGCTGTAATTGGTGAAGGTTCTATGATCGACATGAACGCAGTACTTGGTGGACGTGCAACAGTCGGTAAAAACTGTCACGTAGGTGCAGGTGCTGTACTTGCAGGTGTTATTGAGCCACCTTCTGCAAAACCAGTTATCGTTGAAGATGATGTAGTAATCGGTGCAAACGTAGTTGTTTTAGAGGGTGTTACAGTAGGTAAAGGTGCAGTTGTAGCAGCAGGAGCTGTTGTAACAGAAGATGTGCCTCCATACACAGTTGTTGCAGGTACTCCAGCACGTGTAATTAAAGAAATTGATGAGAAGACAAAAGCAAAAACAGAAATTAAACAAGAGCTTCGTCAATTAAACCCAGAGAAATAAAAAGTAAAAAAAGCGTAAGAGCGTAAATGGGCTCTTACGCTTTTTATAGATAGAGGTGCAAAAATGACAGTAAGCAAATTTGTCCAAATTCGTAGAGATCTACATAGAATTCCAGAAATCGGATTTAAGGAATGGAAAACACAACAGTATATTTTAGATTATATAGGAACACTTTCTCATGAATTTGTGGAAGTGAAGACATGGAAAACGGGTGTAATCGTTAAAGTAAATGGAAAAAATCCAGAAAAAATAATAGGTTATCGTGCAGATATAGATGGTCTGCCAATTACAGAGGAAACTGGATATGAGTTTGCTTCTATTCATGAAGGAATGATGCATGCATGTGGCCACGATGTACATACAACAATCGGTTTAGGCCTTCTAACGAAAGCTGTGAGCGAAAGAATAGATGATGACCTTGTATTTCTATTCCAGCCAGCAGAAGAAGGACCAGGCGGTGCTCTTCCTATGTTAGAAAGTGAAGAGTTAAAAGAATGGAAACCAAATATAATTCTTGGTCTTCATATTGCACCAGAATACGCTGTAGGGACAATTGCAACGAAAGAAGGACTGTTATTTGCTAATACTTCAGAATTATATATTGATTTAAAAGGGAAAGGTGGCCATGCTGCCTATCCGCATACTGCAAATGATATGATTGTCGCAGCGAGTCATCTTGTTACACAGCTTCAATCCGTTATTAGTCGCAATGTAAATCCTCTTGATAGTGCAGTAATTACAATCGGGAAAATTACAGGTGGTACGGTTCAAAATATTATTGCAGAAAAATCTCGTTTAGAAGGAACGATTCGAACATTATCAGTGGAATCAATGAAGCGTGTGAAAAGCAGAATTGAGGCAATTGTTGCAGGTATCGAAGCTTCTTTCCAGTGTGAGGCAATTATAGATTACGGAGCAATGTATCATCAAGTATATAACCATGAAGAGTTAACAAGAGAGTTTATGCAATTTGTACATAAACAAACAGATATGAATGTTATTACATGTACTGAGGCAATGACAGGTGAAGATTTTGGTTATATGCTTCGAGAAATCCCTGGATTTATGTTTTGGCTTGGAGTAAATTCAGAATATGGTTTACATCATGCAAAATTAAAACCAGACGAAGAAGTGATTGAAAAGGCAATTACATTTTTAAGCCAATATGTAAAGTGGAAAGGGAATAGAAAATAAAACTTCCGCTTTATTGAAGGTTCCAAAAAACTTTTTGTTATGAGGTGTAAGTAACGCTCGTATAGAGTGATTTTAGACATTTACATACAAATGAAAGAATAAAGTTAATTGGACTGTTTTAATAATGAGCAGGGGGGTTTTTAGCCACTGCTCATTATTAATTATTTGACTAACTTATATATGTTTACTTTTAGTATGAAAAGTGTGTAAAATCAATGTGAAACATAGAAAAAAGGGTGGGGAATTACGTGCAAATTAGCAGTGCGATTTTATGTTTCGTCTTATATGCGTATGTTATTATTGCGGCGGTTTATTTTGGGATAAGTTTTTATGCCTATCGTTTAGTAGATAATAATGAATATGACGAAACATACAAATGGGTGAAGAGATATTTATCACCTGTACTAGAAATTATGAATGGGTTTGTGCTCTTTTTATTTATTGGATTAATTGCTTTCTCAACGAGTTTAGTAGGGAATAAAACTACGTTATTTGTATTGGGTATCATTATTTTTATGTTGTTAGGAATAAGGATTGGTAATACGGTCTTTTGGAATGAAAGAAAAGTAGATGGTTGGACGGGAATGTTAATTCCATGCATGTTAGCTGCAATCGTGACAAATATAGAACATGAATATTATCAATTACATTTTTGGCTTATTATCGTTTTAACAATTCTTTCTGTTTTGTATATAAGCACAGTAGTACTAACTTATATTGCACATGAAAAAGGAGATGTTAAAGGCACTCGTTTCTTTAGAGGACGGGCATTATTTTGGAGTGTGCCGACGATGGCAGTTATCGCGCTTATTGCGATATTAGTAAATGGATATCAATTTTCTAGTTGGCAACTATTTTTAGAAAATTGGTGGATCTTTATCTTTTCGTTTATTGCTTTTTTAGGTGCAACGCATTATTTATTCCATCAACATCATTACATATGGGTGTTGTTATTTGCATTCATACAGCTTCTATTTGCCTTTTTTGGTCAAGAAACATTATTATTCGTTTTTGAAACATTTAGTTCGTTTGGAAATATATTTGTATTTGCTATGTTACTTGTTGGTATCGCTTTTTACTTGCAACAATATTTTTATATACAAAAACAAAAATAAGAGCTAATTACAGTTTTTGTGACGCATATAAAGTGTGTTACACTGAAAATAAATAGTACTTGAAGTTATTGGAGGAATTCCTGTGGGTGAGAAAGAAAAAGAATTTGCTGTCATTGGACTTGGTCGCTTTGGTGGAAGTATTTGCCGAGAACTAGCTCAATTAGGTATGGAAGTAATGGCAATCGACTCAGATGAGGATAAAATTAATGAATTTGCAAATATAGCTTCGCATGCTGTAATTGCAGATTCAACAGATGAGATGGTATTAAAAAGCCTTGGTATTCGAAATTTTGATCACGTAGTCGTTGCTATTGGAGATAATTTAAATTCAAGTATTCTAACTACTTTGATTTTGAAAGAATTGGGTGTAAAAAATATTACTGTAAAAGCTCAAAATGATTATCATGAAAAAGTGTTAAGTAAAATAGGTGCAGATCATATTGTGCATCCAGAACGTGATATGGGAAAAAGGATTGCTAATAATATTGCATCAAGCAATGTGTTAGACTACCTTGAGCTTTCAGATGAGCATAGTATTGTAGAGATTATTGCGAATAAAAAAATTGATGGGCACTCTTTAATTGAATTAGATATTCGTGCGAAGTTTGGATTGAATATTGTAGCAATTAAACGAGGTAAAGAAGTTATCGTATCCCCTCGGGCTACGGAGAATATTCAAGCAGGAGATATATTAATTGTCATTGGTCATGACGATGAAGTGGATCGATTTAAACACTTTTTAAGATAAGAGAAAAGAAAAGGACAATGCCTTCATAGCATTGTCCTTTTTCTTATATTTCCATAATGATTGGTAAAATCATTGGACGGCGTTTCGTTTTCTCATATAGGAATGGAGCTAATGTGTCTGTAATTTCATTTTTAATTTCAGACCATTGTGTTGTTTTACGCTCCATTACTTTTTCTAAATGAGTTGTAATTAATGTTTGTGCATCATTGATTAAATCGCTGCTTTCACGCATGTAAACGAAACCGCGTGAGATGATATCAGGTCCTGCTGCAACTTTAAATTCTTTCATATCAATGCTTACAACTACAATTACAAGTCCTTCTTCAGAAAGGATACGACGATCTCGTAATACGATATTGCCGATATCCCCAATACCGTTTCCATCAATGTAGACCGAACCAGATGGGATTTTTCCAGCTACGCTAGCTTCATCAGAACGTAAAGCAAGAACATCGCCATTATCCATAATGAAGCAATTTTCTTCAGGGATACCACAATCATTTGCTATGTTCATGTGCATACGCTGCATACGATATTCACCATGAATTGGCATGAAGTACTTCGGTTTAATTAGACGTAACATTAACTTTTGTTCTTCTTGTCCACCGTGTCCACTTGTATGGATATTTGAAAGTTTCCCGTGAATTACATCAGCGCCAGCGCGGTACAACATGTTAATTGTACGACTTACGCTAATTGTATTTCCTGGAATTGGTGAAGAAGAGAAAACAACTGTATCTCCAGGAATAATTTGAATTTGGCGGTGTGTACCGTTTGCAATACGTGAAAGTGCTGCCATCGGTTCACCTTGACTACCTGTACATAAAATAACAACTTTATTAGCTGGTAAGCGGTTTAGTTGAGATGCATCTATGAATGTATCTTTCGGGCAACGAATATAACCAAGGTTTTGTCCGATTTCAATCGCTGCTTCCATACTTCGACCAAACACAGCTACTTTACGGTTGTTTTCAACAGCAGCTTCAATAACTTGTTGTAAGCGGTGAATATTTGATGCAAAGGTTGCGAATATAATCCGTCCGTCTACTTTACGGAAAATGTCTTGAATGCTATCACCAACGCGACGCTCAGACATAGTAAAGTTTGGAACTTCACTGTTCGTACTATCAGATAATAGACATAGCACGCCATCTTTACCGATTTCAGCCATTTTTGTTAAATCAGCTGGTTCACCAACTGGTGTGAAATCAAATTTGAAATCACCTGTATGAACAACTTGACCTTGAGGTGTTTTCACAACAACGCCGTACGAATCTGGAATACTGTGAGTTGTACGGAAGAAGGATACAGACGTTTTTTTGAATTTAATAACGTCATCTTCTTGAATTTCGTAAAGTTTTGCTTTACGAAGTAAGCCGTGTTCTTCTAATTTGTTTTTGATGAGTGCAATTGCTAATTTTCCGCCGTAAATCGGGATGTTCACTTGACGTAATAGGTAAGGGATTCCGCCGATATGATCTTCGTGACCATGTGTAATGAATAACCCTTTAATTTTATCTTCGTTTCGCACAAAATAAGTGTAGTCTGGTATTACATAATCGATTCCGAGAAGTTCGTCCTCTGGAAATTTAATTCCAGCATCAATTATAATAATTTCATCTTGAAATTGAACAGCGTATGTATTTTTACCGATTTCACCAAGCCCACCGAGAGCAAATACAGCAACTTGGTCGTTTTTTAGAAATTTCATATCGCTATACGATTTCCGCTAATGTTAAATCAGCGTTTTCTTTTTCATATTCAAGATGAGCGCCAGTAACAGACTGAACAAACTCGATATTATATGCGAACTTATTTAATTTTGTACGAACATCCTTTTCAGACGTAGCCTCTAAATATAAAACTTTTGTATTTTCACGTACTGGAACCTCAGTTAATTTTTCTTGATAAAATACTTTAAAAATCATTTGGAAAACCTCTCCTTGTCTATGTTTTGCATTATCTGTTACTTATTATAAAGCAAACAGTCACGATTTTCATGTTTTTTCGAATGAGAATGAAGAAAAAGCCCGAAATGGGCACAATTTAAGCGATTGTCTTTTTACGGACTAGACCGTTTAAATAACGCTTGAGCTTTTTCTTCAGCTTCTTCAGCATGATTACTCCTTCCTTTCCTTATTTTAAACATGCATATTACTAGTGAAAATTCTATCTCTGATATAAGAGATAGGACAAAAGTGAATGGTGAGTCTTGTCCTTTCCCATACAGTGAAAGTTATTCTATAGTAACGATTAGTAGCCGTTAGTTATAGGTATAGTATGAGGAAGAATGGAAAAGAAAATTCATCCGAACAAGTATCCACATGTTTTACTAATATATATATGCAAAGTTTACAAATAAGGTCAGAAAGGGAACGCTTTCTTCACAGATGTTTAATATGTTATACTTTTTTTTAGAATTTGAAAAGTGATATTCAAAATAGGAATATAGAGTGCCAGAAAGGATTTTGACAAATGAATGATAAAATTGTCTTTTTTGATATTGATGGAACATTATTAGATCATGATAAAAAAATTCCACAATCTACACGAGATGCAGTAAAACAGTTACAAGAAAAAGGTGTACATGTAGCAATTGCGACAGGGCGCGCGCCATTTATGTTCGAAGATATTCGTAAGGAACTTGATATACATAATTATGTTAGTTTTAATGGACAATACGTTGTCTTTGAAGATGAGGTAATATTTAATAATCCGTTACATCCAGATGCTTTACATAAGTTTACTCAGTTTGCAAAACAAGAAGGATATCCACTTGTATATCTTGACCATCAAGATATGAGAGCATCAGTGGAATATCATGATTATGTGAAAGAAGGCTTTGGAAGCTTAAACTTTGAGCATCCACCATATGAGCCTAATTTTTATGAGGAACGTAATATTTATCAAACACTACTTTTTTGTGAAGTAAATGAAGAGGAAAAGTTTATTAATCATTATCCAGATTTTCATTTTATTCGTTGGCATGCATATTCAATGGATATCGTTCCGAATGGTGGTTCTAAGGCAAAAGGAATTGAGAAATACATTGAAAAGTTAGGTTTTAATCGTGATCAAGTGTATGCATTTGGAGATGGTTTAAATGATTTAGAAATGATCGAAGCCGTTGGCACAGGTATTGTGATGGGAAATGGCCATGAAGACTTGAAAAAACTTGCAAATCATGTGACAAAAGATGTTAGTGAAGACGGTATATATCATGGACTAAAGTGGGCTGGATTGCTATAAGTGAATATGGAACCCATTTCATAATAAAGAGGCGGAAGATTAACTTCCGCTTCTTTTATTATTATCGCTCTAGAGGTTTGGAATCATCAGGAGCGGCAAAAGGATTTTCTTTATTGATATGGTCATAGAACATAACGCCATTTAAATGGTCAATCTCGTGTTGGAATACGATTGCTGGTAAACCTTTTAAACGCAATTTTACTTCTTCGCCGTTAATAGAAGTTGCTTTTACTGTAATTCTTGTATAACGAGGAACATAACCAGGTACTTCGCGGTCTACAGATAGACAGCCTTCACCACCCTGTAAATATGTACGTTCAACAGAATGGCTAATGATTTTTGGATTGAATAATGCATGGCTATATAATGTACCATCCGCATCGGTTACATGAACTGCAATCATTTTTTTTGAAACACCGATTTGCGGAGCTGCTAATCCGATTCCAGGGCGTAAACTATATTTTTCAGCCATTTCAGGATCTTGGCTATTTATTACGAATTCAATCATTTCTTTTAAGGTAGTTGTATCTTCTTCGCTTGCTGGTAATGACACCTCTTCTGCAACGTTGCGCAAAATAGGATCTCCTTCGCGAATAACATCTTTCATTGTAAGCATATGTAATCTCTCCTTTCCTCTTTAGTCTACCAAAGGAGATGGAAAAAGTCATCGGCAAGAAAAGGTAGGCATTTTGGAAATCGTTCTATTATAGAGTAGTTATGTATGTGATAAACAGAAAAAGACGGCAAAGCCGTCTTTTTCTTTCCATAGTTGTTTCGTTTTACATTAGCGAATGCAAGCAGCACCAACGATAATTAAAAGAATAAACAACACAACGATTAAGGCGAAGCCGCGTCCAGACCCGCCACAAGAACCGCCATAACCGTAGGAAGGATATGAACAAGTTGGATAGCAATATGAGTATCCGTACATGAGATGACCTCCTTTATCATTTCCCGCTAATACTGCGGTTACTATAATGTATGGAAGAGAGGGTGGAAATGTATAGGTATTTACCTAAAAAAGGAAGAGTAGGTTGTATATTTTTGTTACGAAGAGAGAAAAACTAAAGAGAATTAAATCGTTTACATATTATTCTAAGAGAAAAAATAAGTGAAAAAGGGAATAATATAACAGTAGGTCAATGCTTACTAATACAGATGTAAAAAATAAAAACACGTTTGTGTAGTAGAAACCTGCATATTATTTATAAAAAAACGTATTCAAAGTAATTGACATCGTAATTAGAATAGTTGTAAACTAAAAAACGTGATCAAGATTGTATTAATATGTTTCTGAAAAAACATTAGTACAGATTGTTAGGTACACAAAATTATTCTCAACCGACAGACAAACATGTTGGTTTACATCGTTGCGCTTTTTAAACTGGAAAATAGCCAGTGAAAGCGTTTCAGAATATGGTTCAAGAGAGGAAGAGGTGAACGGAATGGGTACTAAAACAAAAAAGACCCTATTTAATGTTGATGAGCAAATGAAAGCTATCGCAGCTCAATTTGAAACATTACAAATTTTAAATGAAAACGGTGAAGTTGTGAATGAAGCAGCTATGCCTGAATTATCTGATGATCAATTAAAAGAATTAATGCGTCGTATGGTGTATACACGCGTATTAGATCAACGTTCTATTTCTTTAAACCGTCAAGGACGTTTAGGTTTCTACGCACCTACAGCTGGACAAGAAGCTTCTCAATTAGCGAGTCATTTCGCACTTGAAGCAGAAGACTTCATCTTACCAGGATACCGTGATGTACCACAATTAGTATGGCACGGATTACCATTATACCAAGCATTCTTATTCTCTCGTGGACACTTCATGGGTAACCAAATGCCTGAGAATGTAAATGCATTAGCTCCACAAATCATTATCGGTGCGCAAATCATCCAAACTGCTGGTGTTGCGTTAGGTATGAAACTACGTGGTAAAAAATCTGTTGCAATTACTTACACTGGTGACGGTGGTGCTTCACAAGGTGACTTCTACGAAGGTATGAACTTTGCAGGTGCATTCAAAGCTCCAGCAATCTTCGTTGTTCAAAACAACCGTTATGCAATTTCTACTCCAGTAGAAAAGCAATCTGCAGCTAAAACTGTAGCACAAAAAGCAGTAGCAGCAGGTATTTACGGAATTCAAGTAGACGGTATGGATCCATTAGCTGTATACGCAGCAACTGCTTTCGCTCGTGAGCGCGCAGTAAATGGCGAAGGCCCTACTTTAATCGAGACTTTAACATTCCGTTACGGTCCACATACAATGGCTGGTGATGACCCAACTCGTTACCGTACAAAAGATATCGAAAACGAATGGGAACAAAAAGACCCAATCGTACGCTTCCGTAAGTTCTTAGAAGCTAAAGGCCTATGGTCTCAAGAAGTTGAAGAGACAGTAATCGAAGAAGCAAAAGAAGATATCAAACAAGCAATTGCTAAGGCTGACCAAGCTCCAAAACAAAAAGTAACTGATTTAATGGAAATCATGTACGAAAAAATGCCTTACAACTTAGCTGAACAATATGAAATTTACAAAGAAAAGGAGTCGAAGTAAGCCATGGCTCAAATGACAATGATTCAAGCAATCACTGATGCTTTACGCGTTGAAATGAAAAATGATCCTAACGTACTTGTATTTGGTGAAGACGTTGGTGTAAACGGTGGTGTATTCCGTGCTACTGAAGGTTTACAAGCTGAATTTGGTGAAGATCGTGTAATGGATACTCCACTTGCAGAGTCTGGTATTGGTGGACTTGCAGTTGGTCTTGCACTTGAAGGATTCCGTCCAGTTCCAGAAATCCAATTCTTCGGTTTCGTTTTTGAAGTAATGGATTCAATTTCTGGTCAATTGGCTCGTATGCGTTACCGTTCTGGTGGACGTTGGACTGCTCCAGTAACAGTTCGTTCTCCATTCGGTGGTGGTGTTCATACTCCTGAACTACATGCTGATAGCTTAGAAGGATTAGTGGCTCAACAACCTGGTCTAAAAGTTGTTATTCCATCTACTCCATACGATGCTAAAGGTCTTTTAATCTCTGCGATTCGTGACAACGATCCAGTTATCTACTTAGAGCATATGAAATTGTACCGTTCATTCCGTCAAGATGTACCAGAAGGCGAATACACAATTGATTTAGGTAAAGCTGATATCAAACGTGAAGGTACAGATGTATCTGTTATCGCTTACGGTGCTATGGTTCACGCTGCATTAAAAGCTGCTGAAGAACTTGAAAAAGAAGGTATCTCTTTAGAGGTTGTTGACTTACGTACAGTTCAACCATTAGATATCGAAACAATCATCGCTTCTGTTGAAAAAACAGGTCGCGTAGTTGTAGTTCAAGAAGCTCAAAAACAAGCTGGTATTGCAGCTAACGTTGTAGCGGAAATTAACGACCGTGCAATCTTAAACTTAGAAGCTCCAGTTGTACGTGTTGCAGCTGCTGATACAGTATTCCCATTCTCTCAAGCAGAGAGCGTATGGTTACCAAACCACAAGGATATTGTTGAAGCTGTAAACAAAGTAATGAACTTCTAATTTTTAGTTTTTCATGTGCAAAAGAAATCAGCACATGCTGGTTTCTTTTGTACATATTCCATAATAATGAAATGAATCAGGGGGCTGAATTCCGTGGCATTTGAATTTAAACTACCAGATATCGGTGAAGGTATCCACGAAGGTGAAATCGTAAAATGGTTTATTAAACCAGGCGATGAAGTAAATGAAGACGATGTACTTCTTGAAGTGCAAAATGATAAAGCAGTAGTAGAAATCCCTTCTCCTGTTAAAGGTAAAGTACTTGAAGTACTTGTAGAAGAAGGAACAGTTGCAATCGTAGGAGATACATTAATTAAATTTGATGCTCCTGGATACGAAAACCTTAAATTTAAAGGTGACGATCATGATGAAGCTCCAAAAGCTGAAGAAGCAGCAGTAGAAGCTCCAGCAGCGGAAGCTACTCCAGCAGCAACTGCAGAAGTAGTAAATGAGCGCGTAATCGCTATGCCATCTGTTCGTAAATACGCTCGTGAAAAAGGTGTAGACATTCATAAAGTAGCTGGTACTGGTAAGAACGGCCGTATCGTAAAAGCTGACATCGATGCATTTGCAAATGGTGGACAAACTGTAGCAGCAACTGAGGCTCCAGCAGCAGTAGAAGCTACTCCAGCAGCAGCGAAAGAAGAAGCACCAAAAGCACAACCAATTCCAGCTGGTGAATATCCAGAAACTCGTGAGAAAATGAGTGGTATCCGTAAAGCGATTGCGAAAGCAATGGTTAACTCTAAGCATACAGCTCCTCACGTAACATTAATGGATGAAGTTGATGTAACTGAGCTTGTTGCTCACCGTAAGAAGTTCAAAGCAGTAGCAGCTGACAAAGGTATTAAATTAACTTACCTTCCATACGTTGTTAAAGCTTTAACATCTGCATTACGTGAATACCCAATGTTAAACACTTCTTTAGACGATGCATCTCAAGAAGTAGTTCATAAACATTACTTCAACATTGGTATCGCAGCTGATACAGACAAAGGTCTATTAGTACCAGTTGTTAAAGATACAGATCGCAAGTCTATCTTCACTATTTCTAACGAGATCAATGATCTTGCTGGTAAAGCACGTGAAGGTCGTCTAGCTCCAACTGAAATGAAAGGTGCTTCTTGCACAATTACAAACATTGGTTCTGCAGGTGGACAATGGTTCACTCCAGTTATCAATCACCCAGAAGTAGCAATCCTTGGTATCGGCCGTATCGCTGAAAAACCAGTTGTGAAAAATGGTGAGATCGTTGCAGCTCCAGTATTAGCATTATCTCTAAGCTTTGACCATCGTTTAATTGACGGCGCAACTGCTCAAAAAGCGTTAAACCAAATTAAACGTCTATTGAATGACCCACAATTATTAGTAATGGAGGCGTAATAACAATGGTAGTAGGAGATTTCCCAATTGAATTAGATACAGTCGTTGTTGGTGCAGGTCCTGGTGGATACGTTGCGGCAATTCGTGCAGCACAATTAGGTCAAAAGGTAGCAATCATTGAAAAAGCTAACCTTGGTGGCGTATGCTTAAACGTTGGATGTATTCCTTCAAAAGCGTTAATCAATGCAGGTCATCGTTATGAGAATGCAATGCATTCTGATGACATGGGTATCACTGCAGAGAACGTAAAAGTTGACTTTACAAAAGTTCAAGAATGGAAAAACGGCGTAGTTAAGAAATTAACTGGCGGTGTTGAAGGCCTTCTTAAAGGTAACAAAGTTGAAATCATTCGCGGTGAAGCTTACTTCGTAGATGCTAATACATTACGCGTTATGACTGAAGATGCAGCTCAAACTTATACGTTTAAAAATGCTGTTCTTGCAACTGGTTCTACACCAATCGAAATTCCAGGATTCAAATACTCTAAACGTGTTATCAACTCTACAGGTGCTTTAAGCTTACCTGAAATTCCTAAAAAACTTGTTGTAATCGGCGGCGGTTACATCGGTATGGAATTAGGTACTGCATATGCTAACTTCGGTACAGAAGTTACTGTAGTAGAAGCTGGCGACGAAATCTTAGCTGGTTTCGAAAAAGCTATGAGCTCTGTTGTTAAACGTGCTCTACAGAAAAAAGGTAACGTAAATATCCATACAAAAGCTATGGCTAAAGGCGTTGAAGAAACAGAAACTGGCGTAAAAGTTAGCTTTGAAGTTAAAGGTGAAATCCAAACTGTAGAAGCAGATTACGTATTAGTAACTGTAGGTCGTCGTCCAAACACTCAAGAAATCGGTCTTGAGCAAGTTGGAGTTAAAATGACTGACCGCGGCATCATCGAAATCGATGAGCAATGTCGTACAAATGTACCAAACATCTATGCAATCGGTGATATCGTTCCTGGACCACCATTAGCTCACAAAGCTTCTTACGAAGGTAAAGTAGCTGTAGAAGCAATTAGTGGCCATGCATCAGCTATCGATTACATCGGAATTCCTGCAGTATGCTTCACTGATCCAGAATTAGCATCTGTTGGTTACACTAAAAAACAAGCTGAAGAAGCTGGAATGACTGTAACTGTATCTAAGTTCCCATTCGCTGCTAACGGTCGTGCATTATCATTAAACAGCACTGACGGTTTCCTACAACTTGTAACACGTAAAGAAGATGGTCTTCTTGTAGGTGCTCAAGTTGCAGGTGCAGGTGCTTCTGATATTATCTCTGAGATTGGTTTAGCTATCGAAGCTGGAATGACAGCTGAAGATATCGCTCAAACAATCCATGCTCACCCAACATTAGGTGAAATCACAATGGAAGCAGCTGAAGTTGCTCTTGGAATGCCAATTCACATTGTAAAATAATTTAAGTAATAAAAATAGCCCCTCTCTTATTGTAAGAGAGGGGCTATTTTTATTTTCATCAAATGACTTGCAAGGTCTTTAAACGTACTTGTCGAATGAATATATAATACTTTAACAAATGATTTAGGCGTAACTTACTTCAAAGGTAATATATATCATCCTATAATATGTAATTGATTCAAACTTAACCCCATATATTAATAAAATAGAGCATGTCAAAGGAGAAGGTTACATGAAAATATTACATGTTATATTTTATCATTTACTACTATGGAGTGGCTTTTCCACTGTATTAACATTATCGAATGGTGATAAGTTTCATTATAAAGTTATTCTTTTTTTCGTATTCCTGTATTTAGCCTATGTAATAGCGTATTTTGTATTACACGTAAGAAAGCAAGCGTTATTTCTTACATGTTCGAATTGTATACTATTTTTAATCGTATTATTTATTTTTTAAATTAACGTTTATAAAAATACATTGTTCTTCCATTAAATAATTGTAACTCTCCTTCTAATTTCTTCGCTAAAAAACGGCAAAATTCATTTGCTTTCCCTTTGTCACCATATGTTGCATTAGGTGGTAAAGAAACTTGGATGAAAAATTGTTCATTTTCTATACCAACACCAATATAAATTGAGTCATACCGGTCATGATTGGATTGAAGTTTTAATGTCGTTGTAGATGTATCTAAAATTTCATAAGGAAAAGCGGTATTTGTATACGTGTAATTAATTTGGGCCCCAGTTTTAGAAGTAACTGTTTTATAATAATGAAAAAGTTGTTTTATATCATCTATTGAAACAGATTGTTGGTTGGATTTAGGTACAAGCGTAATAAAGGCGTGTTGCATATAAGTTCCCCCTAACTTAGTAGAATACTATCATTCTACATCCTGCTGAATTTTTTGACAATTAAAAGGAGTATTACATGTTTTGTTTAATATACTATTAATGAAACGTGATGTAGAAAGGTGGAAACCAATGTTTGAAAAATTGTATGATGAGCATGAAAGTGTGAAGGTACGATTTTTAGGGTTTATGACACATGATACACGTTATGATTTTGGTGTTATTTATACAAATATGTTTTTTGGAAAACCGCTCATTGTTTGTATGCAAACAGGAAGGTCTACTTTACTCGGAAGAGATGATGTAGAGAATGTTCAATATATACAGGAGATTTTTAAATTAGGATCAGAAGAGGAAGCGAAGGAGTTAGCTCAGTTTTTCAAATTTCTAGTTCCGTCAACTTCTTTACATGCGGAATATGAAGAATAATTAATGTGAAACAGTCGTACTTATAAATATGGCTGTTTTTTATTTGAATATCGCATACTAATTAAAATTTAAAATATTTAATGTGTTATACTAAAAACCTATTGACGTAAAAAGTATAACATATTAAAATAAAGACAGAAAGTTAAGCGGTTACAAAAAGTTTTTGGGATTATAAACTTAGGGGGAAATGAAAAATGGGAACAATCGTATGTCAAGATTGTGAAGGTACAATTGCACACTTCGAAGATGAGAAAGTAACGGTACTTTACGGGAAATGTGGATCTTGCGGATGTGATCACACAGAGCATACAAAAGCCCAATAATTGATAGGAAATGGACAGCTAAAAGTTTTTAGGACCATAAACTTAGGGGGAAATGAAAAATGGGAACAATCGTATGCCAAGTATGTGAAGGAACAATCGGACATTTTGAAGATGAGAAAACGACAGTACTTTACGGAAAATGTGGAACAAATTGTGACTGTGCTAGAAAAGATAATGCGAAAGCTTAATGATAGATAAATAGATTACTATTAAAACTCAGGGGGAAATGAAAATGGGAACAATCGTATGCCAAGTATGTGAAGGAACAATTGGACATTTTGAAGATGAAAAATCAACAGTACTATACGGGAAATGTGGATCTCATTGCGAATGTGACCATAAAGAACATACAAAAGCTTAATAATAAGAAAAAGCGCCTACATGTGTAGGCGCTTTTTTAATAAATTGTAGTTGTATGGCCAACTGTTGCAACGATTGCATCATCTCTAATTGGAATAAAGCTTATGGATGTCTGTGGTGTACTAGAAGAAGCGTATTGGCTCATTATACGGCTATCTATACGGGTAATAGTATCGGTCAAGAAAGCTGAAATAAAAGCGTAAGGGACTCGTCGTTCATTTAATGAATAAATAATTTCTTCTTTTGTTTTTACACCTACGCCATGTCCGTAAAAAAAGAAATTTCCTAAATAGATTGTGTTTTCTCCTTGCCACTCAATCGTAGCTGGATTCACTTGTGGGTTTTTAAAGTAAACGAGGTCACCTGGAACAAGATCGCCACCGTTTTTTGTTATGAGCCTTAGATCTTGATCGTAGTCCCATGTATAAAGTAAAAGGTTTGCAAATAGACGATTGAAAGTTTCTTCCTCATACAATGATAATAAAGCTTTATAAAAAATAATGATCATAGCGGTTGCGCATTCAGTTCCATATAGTTTTCCGTTTTTGAAAATATCTTGTATGGCAATGGAAGGTGGTATGTTTGGAAGAAGCTCGAATCCTCCAAGGGATGTTCTTTTCCAATACTGGGGGTTGCAAAAGGATTGTTGAAATGTGCGAAACTGAAATCCACTTTGAAAAAGTTCTAGTGCAGAGATAATAATATTAACTCGTAAATTGAGATCAAAGCTGAGTTCATCAGCTGTTCGGAAGGAATAAACTTCTTGATTTCCTGCCATTATTGATAAAATTTGTTGTTTCTCTGCTGCAAATGGCTCATATTCATTTGTAATATAAGGATGTACAATAGAACGGCCTATTACAATCATAATAGTATCCCCACCTATACGTTACATTCTTTAGTATCGTATGAAGAAAAGGAAAAAAGGTGAAAAAAAGCCTATCAACTGATAGGCTTGTACTCTTTAATAACACGTAATGTTTGTAATGTCATATCTTCAGGACCTTGTACAGGTAAACCTGCTTCTAAGTTTTTACGAATATACTCTAAGTTTTCTTGTGTAATAATTTCCCCCGGAGTAAAGATTGGAATCCCTGGCGGATAAACCATAACAAAATCAGCTATAATACGACCCGCTGCATTTTCAAATGGAATGACTTCTGTTTCCGAATAAAAAGCATCTCGAGGAGAAAGTGCTAGCACTGGAATTTCTGGAATCTCTACTTGTACTTGAACACCTTTATCTGCCCTATTTCTAAATGTTGCTGCTAAATCTTGTAATGCTGCAATAAGTGTATTTGTATCACTTTCTGTGTCTCCTAAAGTGATAAGACATAGTATGTTGTATAGATCTGAGAGTTCTACTTCAATGTTATATTGCTCTCTAAGCCATACTTCAGCTTGGTGGCCGGTAATACCTAAATCTTTTACAGATACAATTATCTTTGTAGGATCATAGTTAAAGGTAGCATCTGTACCTAACATTTCTTTTCCAGGACAGTAAAGATGCTCAATAGAATTTATAGCATCACGAACATGTTCAGCTAATTGTATTGTTTGTTCTATGAGTGCTGTTCCTTCTGTAGCAAGACGTTTTCTCGCAACATCAAGTGATGCTAACAAGATGTAAGAAGTTGATGTAGTTGTAAGCATGCTAATAATAGATTGGACATGTTTTACATTCACCAAGCCTTCTTTCACATTAAGAATAGAACTTTGAGTTAAAGAGCCTCCTAATTTGTGAACACTTGTTGCTGCCATGTCTGCACCAGCTTGCATCGCTGACATTGGCAATTCATCGTGAAAATGAATATGAACACCATGAGCCTCGTCGACTAGTACAGGGATGTCATAAGAATGTGCTAATTGTACAATCTGTTCTAAGTCTGCAGCAAATCCAAAGTACGTTGGATTAATAACAAGTAAGCCCTTTGCATCTGAGTGCTCTTCAAGTGCTTTTTTGACAGATTGAATTGTGATTCCATGAGAAATACCGAGTTTCGGATCGATTTCAGGATGCATGAAAATCGGTTTTGCACCTGAGAAAATAATAGCTGACATTACTGATTTATGCACGTTTCGTGGTACTAGGATTTTGTCACCAGGACCGCAAACGCTCATCACCATTGTCATAATAGCGCCACTTGTACCTTGAATAGAAAAGAAAGTATGATCTGCACCGAATGCAGCGGCTGCTAAATCCTGTGCTTCTTTAATCATACCTTTTGGATGATGTAAATCATCGAGTGGCGCAATATTAATTAAATCAATTGCTAATGCATTATGCCCAATAAATTCGCGAAATGTAGGATCCATGCCTTGCCCTTTTTTATGACCAGGAATATGGAATTGAATTGGATTTCGCTTACTGTGCTCAACTAAAGCGGTAAACAATGGTGTTTCGTATTGGGACAATCTATACACCCCTTCTTCTTCATAATATTTAATTTGTTTTATATAATCCTGCTCTAAAAAAGGTAAGTCCTTTTTTTAGAATGAGGCTTGTTTTTCTGCCATTCAAAAAATCGGTTTTGAGATGGTAGCTTCACTTTATTTTCTATAAAACAAAAGCATTATATCACCAATAATTATAGATGTATAGAAAAAAATATTTTTAAGGTGAGTATGTTTAATAGTTAGCCTCAACTAATGAATGGAGGAAGACAATTCCATTAAAATGAATAAATAGTGTATAATGCAGAGTGGCTATAATGAAGAATAAAACATTCTCTTTAAGATAGCATAATGAAACAAGAAGAAATGATAAATGAGGTGCGAAATGGAATATCAATATCCGTTAGATTATGATTGGTCAAATGAGGAAATGGTTATAATTGTGAAGTTTTATGAAGCAATTGAGAAAGCTTATGAAAAAGGAATTATAAGAGAAGAATTAATGGGTTTATATCGTCGTTTTAAAGAGATTGTTCCATCGAAAGCAGAAGAAAAGAAAATTGATAAAGAGTTTCAAGAAGTAAGTGGATACTCTATATATCGTGCTATTCAAAGAGCAAAGGAAGTCGAAGAACAAAAGCTTGTAAAAATGTAAAAAATATTTTGAAAAATAAAAACTGAAGTGATATAATGTGATAACAACTAAAAACGGACAATATAAATTGTCCGTTTTCTACTATCGATTACAAAGTGCATATAAAGGAAGGAGTGATTGCATCGTAGATTCAATCTTAGCAAGGAATTGTTCGTTGGTCATTGCTGAAAACTCCTCTGGTGATATATGAATACCAACTAATAATTCTGCTTTTTTTACAGTAGCTAGTCGTTCAATCATCTTTTGTAAGTCTTCGGTTTCAAGTGTTTTATGTAATTTCACACTTGGTTTAGTATGGTCAATGGACCAAACGAAGTCATTTGGAATATTTGTTTTTAAATCATTTAAATGTTCTAAGAAGGCATGAGCCGTCTCAACTTTTTGTGGACACTCATAGATTAAACCAAAGTATATGAAGGCATGAGTACCCCATAAGCCGATTTGGAAATGCGGTAGCATTTTATATCCTCGTTTATTTGTTGAAAAAGCAACCCAAGTATCGTTTGGTGGATTGACTTTGCGACGTGCGTGTTTTGCAACATGATAAAAAAAGTTCTCATCAGTGTGTTGGGATAAGTATTCTGCAAATTGTTCCCCTAAAGCTTCTAGCTTAGGATGAATGTTCGTTTTAATTGCACTCATTCGTTCTTCGAGACCATCAACTGTAAAGACATCAAAATCAGTTGACTTGAATGTTTGTATTGTCATGATTGTTCCTCCAACTCCTATTTTGCTTTTATTTTAGCATAGCTTGTACTATTCATAAAAAAAACAGCACAAAAAAATTTAAATAAAAAAATATAATTTTGTTGCATAGATGATTTATCCAACATAGTATAGTATAAAACAAAAAATCAGAAAATTTAATTAATTCTAGTCCGAGGGCAGACGAATATTGGGAGGAGGCAAATAATATGAGACAGGTGATTAATGCGTTAAAGAGAACAGATGCCGAAAAGAGAATACCGGTGCTACGTTTGGAGCTAGATTATGAATTAGCAACTTTATATGATGCGATGATGGAAGATGATAAACAGAAAAAAGAAGAGTGTGTACAAAAGTTAGAAGTGTTAAGACTTGAAATGATTCGTTTAGAAGCGTAATAATAGTATATGTATAAAAAATTAGTTGGTGCGAACCTTATAAAGGGTTCGTTTTTTCTGTGAACAGTAAAGATCGGAGTGTTTAAACATGCAAGAAGTATGGAAAGACATCGATGCACACGCCAAACGGTGGATTCGGGATGCAGGAGAGCATTTAATGGCATCCATGAAAAAAGCACTTATTATAGAAACAAAATCCAATGCAGCTGACTTAGTTACAAATATGGACCGAGAGATAGAACAGTTTTTAATTGGGAAAATTAAAGAAACATTCCCGAATCATAATATTTTAGGAGAAGAAGGTTATGGAGACGAGATAACGTCTTCTGACGGGGTTGTTTGGTTAATTGATCCAATTGACGGCACGATGAACTTTGTTCATCAAAAAAGAAATTTTGCAATTTCAATTGGGATTTATGAGAACGGTATCGGAAAGATTGGACTTATTTATGATCCAGTACATGATGAACTATATCATGCAGTCAAGGGATCTGGAGCTTTTTGTAATGATATATCAATTCCTCCATTGGAAAAAGGAACTGTAGAGCAAGGTATTGTAGCTTTAAATGCGATATGGCTTACAGATAATCCATTGCTTAATATGGAAAGTATGATGGCACTTGTTAAGAAAGCAAGGGGCACGAGATCGTATGGCTGTGCAGCGTTAGAGATGGTGTACGTTGCAACAGGAAGAATAGATGCATATGTAACGCCGAGATTATCACCATGGGATTTTGGCGGAGGACAGATAATTGTAGAAGAAGTTGGAGGGAAGGTAACGACATTCTCTGGAGCGCCACTTTCTATCATAGAGAAGAGCAGTGTGCTAGTTGCAAAACCAGGAGTGTATGAAGAAGTGTTATCTTTTATATCAGAGCCACAAAAAAAGTAAGAGGCTATGTATAAGCTTCTTACTTTTTAGCGTTATTGTGATTTGCGCATTTTTCTTTTTGTTACAAAACCGTATCCAACTGCAACAAATGTACCGATAATGCAAATAATAATACCGATTGGACTATTTTCAGCAATCATAATGCCGATACCGATTAAGAAAATAACACCGATAATTGCGGTTAATAAAAAGCGATATTGAATGTGTTCCATTTCTTCACCCTCCAATCTCATTTTACTTTCACAAAAGTGAGAATACAACTATATTTTCATTCTTGCTTTTATTTTAATTGCTATTGTATCCCCTTCGCTCTTATAATAGAGAAGGATTAAAAAGACATTAGGAGTTGGACATGTTGAAAAAACGACAAGATTTACGTAATATAGCAATTATTGCCCACGTTGACCATGGTAAAACAACACTTGTTGACCAGTTATTACGTCAAGCGGGGACATTCCGTGCGAATGAACATATTGAAGAACGCGCAATGGATTCAAATGATCTAGAAAGAGAACGCGGTATTACAATTTTAGCGAAGAATACAGCGATTCACTATGAAGATAAAAGAATTAACATTTTAGATACACCAGGTCACGCTGACTTCGGTGGAGAAGTAGAACGTATCATGAAAATGGTTGATGGTGTTCTACTTGTTGTTGATGCATATGAAGGTTGTATGCCACAAACACGATTTGTTTTAAAGAAAGCTCTTGAGCAAAACTTAACTCCAATCGTTGTTGTAAACAAAATTGACCGTGACTTCGCTCGCCCTGATGAAGTAGTTGATGAAGTAGTTGACTTATTCATCGAACTTGGTGCAAACGAAGATCAATTAGAGTTCCCAGTTGTATTTGCATCAGCAATGAACGGAACAGCAAGCTTGGATTCAAATCCGGCAAATCAAGAAGAGAATATGAAATCATTATTCGATACAATTATCGAACATATTCCAGCACCAGTTGATAACAGCGAAGAGCCACTTCAATTCCAAGTAGCACTTCTTGATTACAACGACTACGTTGGACGTATTGGAGTTGGACGCGTATTCCGCGGTACAATGAAGGTTGGACAACAAGTTGCTTTAATGAAAGTTGACGGAAGTGTAAAACAATTCCGCGTAACGAAATTATTCGGTTACATTGGATTAAAACGTCAAGAAATTGAAGAAGCAAAAGCTGGAGATTTAGTAGCTGTTTCAGGTATGGAAGACATCAACGTAGGTGAAACGGTATGTCCGGTTGAGCATGAAGAGGCTTTACCATTATTACGTATTGATGAGCCAACGCTACAAATGACATTCCTTGTAAATAACAGCCCATTTGCAGGTCGTGAAGGTAAATTTATTACATCTCGTAAAATTGAAGAGCGTCTTCGTTCACAATTAGAAACAGATGTAAGTTTACGTGTAGATAATACAGATTCTCCTGATGCATGGATCGTATCTGGACGCGGGGAATTGCATTTATCTATCTTAATTGAAAACATGCGTCGTGAAGGTTATGAACTACAAGTATCTAAGCCTGAAGTAATTATTAAAGATATCGATGGCGTAAGATGTGAACCTGTAGAGCGCGTACAAATCGATGTTCCTGAAGAATACACTGGTTCTATTATGGAATCAATGGGTGCACGTAAAGGTGAAATGTTAGATATGGTGAATAACGGAAACGGTCAAGTTCGCCTTACTTTCATGGTTCCGGCACGTGGTTTAATTGGTTACACAACAGAATTCCTAACATTAACTCGTGGTTACGGTATTTTAAACCATACATTCGATTGCTACCAACCAGTACATGCTGGACAAGTGGGTGGACGTCGCCAAGGTGTTCTAGTTTCACTTGAAACAGGAAAAGCATCACAATACGGTATTATGCAAGTTGAAGACCGTGGTGTAATCTTCGTTGAACCAGGTACAGAAGTATATGCTGGTATGATTGTAGGAGAACATACTCGTGAGAACGACTTAACAGTTAACGTTGTGAAAATGAAACAACAAACTAACATTCGTTCTGCAACGAAAGATCAAACTTCAACAATGAAAAAACCACGCTTAATGACTCTAGAAGAGTCATTAGAGTACTTAAACGATGACGAGTTCTGTGAAGTAACTCCAGAATCAATTCGTTTACGTAAAAAGATTCTTGATAAGAGCGAACGTGAAAGAGCTGCTAAGAAAAAGAAATCTGTAGAAGCATAAAAAATAAAACAGCTACCTTTAAGGTAGCTGTTTTTTTATGTTTATTTTTTTAGAATATTTACTCTTTTTAGTGGACAGTATTTTTTTCGCAGGTTACTCTTGTATTAAGTACATAAAGAAATTTTGTTTTTTATGAGAAAGGGGGATAAATAGTGTTAGAAAGAATGTCTTTTTTTGCGAAATTATGTAAAGTTGATGAAAATCCAGAGTTAGGAATGTGGTTACTTTATGGGACGATTATTATATTAAGTGCTCTCGTCTATAATTTAGGATTTGCTAGAAAGTTGTCTGTACTAAAAAATATAGTAATATACATATCATTAGCAATTGGATGTACAGTATTAACCTTTTTTGCTGTATTTTTACCTGTTGGAGAAGGACTTGTTGTAGCGGCAATTGTACTTGGAATTTATAGATTGCGTTTGCGTCAAGCGAAACAACAAAAAGCAGGGTGAGGGGGCGAAGTTTTATGCGTTCAGTACAAGATGCACTATATAATTGGTTAACAATTAAAACAGTTGCGGAAGCACGTCCGGATGATAGTGCTGCAAAAGAAACGTATTTGTTATTTCAAAATATGATATATGAAGAACATAAATTAAAAAATGTGGAAGTTAAAAAGAACGAGGAAATGTATTTAATTACATATGAAATGAATGGGGAAAGGAAATCTGCAAGGTTTCCATTGGAAGCTATTGATTGTTTCTTGGATCAAATGAATCGTGAACCTGAAAAATATAAATAAGTCCTTATCTATATGAGTAAGGACTTATTTACATTTTACCAATCGTCTTCGACTTTTTTATCACGATATAATCGGAAATTACCACTTGCATGACGTTCCATTGTACGCTCTGCAATTCGTTCCGAACATTCCATGCACATATATGTATGAATAGGGCGATTACGCAGTTTTTTTGCCATAGGATTTTCATCATCTAACATATCTTTTTTATCACAAATCATACATTTGACTCTCATTTCGTCACCTCAATACGAATTCTATCAGTATAAGTATATCATGGAAGTATAATGTTTTTGAATAATAGTGGGAAAAAATAATATTTTCGCAATTCAAAAAATAAGTTATGATAAGGATATACCAAGTATGTTTGGAGGTGAAAATATGGCGAATGTAGTAGAGCCTACTTTAACAGAGGGTTTAGTACAAACGTTGCGTAAAGAGTGTATTGTGATGATAGCAACGACAGATTTCGAAAAACAAGTTCCTAACGTAAGTGCTATTTCTTGGGTGTATGCAGTGAGCAAAACTAGTATTCGATTTGCAGTAGATCAACGTTCACGTATTGTGGAAAATATACGTCATAATACAGGTGTGGTATTGACTATAATGGCGAATGAATCCGTATTTTCTATAAGTGGTGCAGGTGAAATTTTGACTGATAGAATGGAAGGTATTTCTTTGAAATTAACTGTAATAGAAGTTAATGTGCAAGAAGTACGTGATGTTATGTTTTATGGAGCGAAACTTGCAATTGAACCAACATATGAAAAAACATACGATCTTCGGGCGGCCAAAAAGCTGGATAACGAAGTGCTAGTAGGAATAAGAGAATTATAAATGTGCTAAATAAGAAATTCGTTTATTCACTTTTGTAATCGGTTATTGTGATTTAACGTTAATAATTATAATAAAAAGTAATATATTGAATAGAAATGAATAAAGAATAAATAAAAGGTTTAATGACTATGATTTTCGATTCTACCTCGTTTACACGGTACATATAATTATAACAATGGTTCGTCCATATTTTATGGATGAAACCCTTGTTCTACAAATTTAAAAGTGGAGTCAGGGGGTAACAGGTTGGATAAAATTTATGTGTTAGATACGAATGTACTTTTGCAGGATCCTTTATCTATTTTTTCATTTGAAACCAATGAAGTAGTGATTCCAGCAGTTGTATTAGAAGAGGTTGATTCGAAAAAACGTTATATGGATGAAGTAGGACGAAATGCTCGTTATGTATCTAAGTTAATAGATAAATTTCGTGAAATAGGAAAGCTGCATGAAAGTATCCCGCTAGAAAATGGCGGAACATTTCGTATTGAATTAAACCATCGTTCATTTGTGCAACTACAAGATATTTTTGTAGAAAAAACAAATGATAATCGAATTTTAGCTGTAGCAAAAAATCTATCTTTAGAAGAACAGGAAAAAGAGGACGGGAAGTCTGTTATTTTAGTAAGTAAAGATGTACTCGTAAGGGTAAAAGCTGATGCAATTGGTTTGAAGGCTGAAGATTATTTAAGTGATCGCGTAATTGAAGTAGAAAATATATATTCTGGCTTTTTAGAAGGATATATATCAAAAGAACAATTGGATTATTTTTATGAGAAAGGTGAATTGCCTCTATCTGAAATTGCGAATCACCCTTTTTACCCAAATCAATTTGTAGTAATGAAAGATGCATTAGGGGGCTCTAGTTCTGCGCTTGGCATTGTGGATCACTTAGGTAAGAAGGTAAAGAAACTTATTTTTCACAATGAACAAGTGTGGGGGATACGACCACGAAACGTGCAGCAAATTATGGGGTTAGAATTGTTGCTTCGTGAAGATATTCCGCTTGTAACATTAACGGGGAAAGCCGGCACAGGAAAAACGTTACTTGCGTTAGCTTCGGGACTTATGCAAACAGAAGACTTAGGGTTATATAAAAAATTACTCGTTGCAAGACCAATTGTCCCAGTCGGAAAAGATATCGGTTATTTACCAGGAGAAAAAGAAGAAAAGTTAAGACCATGGATGCAACCAATTTTTGATAACCTAGAGTATTTATTTAATACGAAAAAGCCAGGAGAGTTAGATGCTATTTTAGCTGGAATGGGTTCGATTGAAGTAGAAGCCCTTACTTATATACGCGGGAGAAGTATTCCGGATCAGTTCATTATCATTGACGAAGCACAAAATTTAACAAAGCATGAAGTGAAAACGATACTAACTAGGGTAGGGGAAAAGAGTAAGATTGTATTGATGGGAGATCCTCAGCAAATTGATCACCCATATTTAGATGAATATAATAATGGCTTAACGTATGTTGTAGAGAAGTTTAAAGAACAGCGCATTAGTGGTCATGTGAAGTTTGTTAAAGGGGAGCGATCTAATTTAGCTCAACTAGCAGCAGATTTATTGTAAAAAGGAGTGAGCTTAAGCTCACTCCTTTTCTTTAAATAATTGTAAATTTACGGATGTTCCGGATTGGATTTTGTCGATTAGATCCATCATTGAAATAGAGATGAACAGGTCCGTCTTCTTTTAATGGCTTTCCTTCTTTTGAAAAACCTAGTATAGCATTTTTGACAGTTTCTAATGGAAGTGTCATTGTATGATCTACCGTTTCAATTTCAACTTGCGTAGCGTCCTCTAAAATTTCAGCGTTAGCAAGGAATGGATGAAATGGTATACCAAATGTTCCAGTAATTAGCTGTTCTTTTTTATATTTCTTTACACTTTGTTGTATCGGCGGGAAGGCAGCACCATCACGAATTTCACGATCCCAATGTTCTGAAGTGTTTTTTAAATAAGTTTCTAGTTCAGACGTGTTTTCTCTAGTTTCATCAAAGTAAGTTGTCAAATCTACTTTTCGATCATCAAAGATCCAAACAGTTGGATCAATAGTGATTGGAAAACGTACTTTTCCGTTAATAAATAAAATTTCGCTCATTGTTGTTCCCCCATTTGTGTTATACTCCCACTTTTCAGTATAATAGCATTAGACACTGTTGTCACAAAAAATGTTTCTATTGCAATTTATTAAAACTATCGCTAATATTAATAGATAGGATAGAGGAGAGTAGGACGGAAACGGAGGGAATCAATTTGGCGTCTGAGACAGTAGCAAATCATCAGGAAAAGGCACTAGCCCTTCTACAAGCGGATGCAGAGAAGATTTTAAGACTTATTAAGGTGCAAATGGACCATCTTACAATGCCGCAATGTCCATTATATGAAGAAGTGTTAGACACACAAATGTTTGGACTATCCCGCGAGGTCGATTTTGCAGTTCGCCTTGGTCTTATTGCAGAAGAACAAGGGAAAGCAATGTTAGGTGAGCTCGAACGTGAGTTATCTGCACTTCATGAAGCGTTTACAAACAAACAACAATAACGGGTTCAAATAAGGGGGCTCAAACTAAATTAGTTTGGGCTTTTTATTTGTATAATAAAGCAGGAAGAATCAATGTACATATGGAATACAACAATAATTAAATTGAAACAGAAAGAGGAAATGAAATGAAAAAAGTATGGAAATCAATGGATTATTCATTGTTACTTCCTCTTGTTATCTTATGTGTGCTGGGAGTAATAATGGTATATAGTTCTAGTTCCATTGTTGCGATTTCGAGGTTTGATAAACCAGCAAATTTCTTTTTTAAAAGACAATTAATTACTTTAGTTGTTGGGACAATAGTATTAATAATTATTGCTACTATCCCATATAAAGTTTGGAGAAAACGAATTTTTTTGTTGGGGAGTTACGGTGCTAGTATTGCCTTATTAGCTGCAGCTGCCTTTTTCACTAAGAAAGTAAACGGTGCAAACGGCTGGATATTTGGAATACAGCCTGCAGAATTTGTTAAGATAACAGTTATTCTTGTCTTAGCTCATTTCTTTGCCAAAAGACAAGAAACGAATACACCTGTTTCCAAAGGGTCAGGTCCAGTACTTATTGGTGTTGGTATAATCATGTTTTTAATATTAAAGCAAAATGATTTAGGTACTGATTTGTTAATTGCAGGAACAGTAGGAATTATGTTTCTTTGTTCGGGAGTACAGGTTAACTTATGGATTAAACGAATTGCTTTAACTTCTATAGTATGGATTCCGGCACTATATCTTCTTGGTAATTATGCATTAAATCCATATCAAAAGGCGCGTTTTTCTGTTTTCCTTGATCCGTTTAATGATCCTCAAAAGGATGGGTTTCAATTAGTGAATTCATTTATTGGAATCGCTTCTGGAGGGCTTAATGGTAGAGGGTTAGGGAATAGTGTACAAAAATATGGTTATTTACCAGAACCGCAAACGGATTTTATAATGGCAATTATATCTGAAGAACTTGGTTTTATAGGTGTAGCTATCATTTTAATCTGTTTATTACTTATTATTATTCGGTCATTTAGAGTTGCACAAAAATGTACAGATCCATTTGGAAGTTTAATAGCTATCGGAATTGCAAGCTTGTTTGGAGTTCAAACGTTTATTAATGTTGGTGGTATGTCTGGAGTAATACCACTTACAGGAGTACCATTACCGTTTGTCAGCTACGGTGGTAGTTCTTTATTAGCTAATCTACTTGCGATGGGAATACTACTTAATATTGCTAGTCATGTAAAACGAGAAGAAAAACAGCAGAATGAGGTAATAAAAGAAAGAGAACAAAATGGACCACATCTTGTAGTTGTAAAATAAAAAACACATCGTGCTTTAGAGCATGATGTGTTTTTTATTTTCAAGTAGTTTTAAATATGATGTATTAATTTCTCTTTCAGTTAAAAGATATATCACATTTGTTTAAATGTGATATACAATTAAGTTGTTAGAAAAGGAAGAGGTATGCTATACTATTTTTGTGAAACAAATTGCACAGAAAACTTATCATTTGTTAAAAAATAAGGTATGATGGATAAAAATAAAGTGAAGCTTTCTAAGTATAATATAATGTGGAAAGTGAAGAACTTCACGCTTTTTAAGGTGTGTATATATTTTATCTCTAGAGTGGTAGGAAAGTAGAGGGGGAAAATCATGACAAAGCTGCAACGTATTCAAAAAGTATTGGTAGCTAACCGTGGAGAGATTGCAATTCGTGTGTTTCGAGCTTGTTCGGAACTTGGATTAAAAACAGTTGCAATCTATTCGAAAGAGGATAGTGGTTCTTATCATCGCTATAAAGCCGATGAGTCCTATTTAGTTGGGGAAGGAAAAAAACCAATTGATGCTTATCTAGATATTGAAGGCATTATTGAGATTGCAAAAAGTAATCATGTAGATGCAATCCACCCTGGATATGGTTTCTTGTCAGAAAATATTCAATTCGCGAAACGTTGCGAAGAAGAAGGAATTATCTTTATCGGTCCGAAAAGTAAGCATTTAGATATGTTTGGAGATAAAGTGAAAGCAAGAACACAAGCGCAGCTAGCACAAATTCCAGTTATACCTGGTAGTGATGGTCCAGTAGATTCATTAGAAGAAGTCGAAAAATTTGCTGAAAAGTATGATTACCCGATTATTATTAAAGCGTCCCTTGGTGGTGGCGGTCGTGGTATGCGTATTGTGCGTACTAGTGAGGAATTAGGAGAATCATATAATCGAGCAAAATCAGAAGCGAAAGCAGCCTTTGGTAATGATGAAGTTTACGTCGAAAAATTCGTTGAAAAACCTAAACATATAGAAGTACAAATTTTAGCCGATGAAGAAGGCAATGTTGTTCATTTATACGAGCGTGACTGTTCTGTACAACGTCGTCATCAAAAAGTTGTAGAAATAGCACCGAGTGTATCACTTTCAGATGATCTGCGTCAGCGTATTTGTGATGCTGCTGTGAAGTTAACGAAAAATGTAAACTATTTAAATGCAGGAACAGTAGAATTCCTTGTAAAAGATGATGAGTTTTACTTTATTGAAGTAAATCCACGTGTTCAAGTAGAACATACGATTACAGAGATGATCACAGGAGTCGATATCGTTCAATCACAAATTTTAATAGCTGATGGACATGCATTACATAGTAAAATAGTAGGTGTTCCGAAGCAAGAGGAAGTGGTTGTACACGGATTTGCAATTCAATCTCGTGTAACAACTGAAGACCCACTAAATAATTTTATGCCGGATACAGGAAAAATTATGGCGTATCGATCAGGCGGTGGTTTTGGTGTGCGTCTTGATACAGGAAATAGCTTCCAAGGTGCAGTTATTACACCATACTACGATTCTTTACTTGTAAAAGTTACAACTTGGGCACTTACTTTTGAGCAAGCTGCTGCAAAAATGGAACGTAACTTAAAAGAATTCCGTATTCGTGGTATTAAAACAAATATTCCATTCCTAGAGAATGTAGTAAAACATAAAAACTTCTTATCAGGAGAATATGATACTTCGTTTATTGATGTGTCACCTGAACTATTCTTATTCCCGAAACGTAAAGACCGCGGAACGAAAATGTTAAATTATATTGGTTCAGTAACAGTAAATGGCTTCCCAGGAGTAGGGAAAAAAGAAAAGCCAATATTCCCAGATGCTCGTATTCCATGTTTAAAACATTCAGAGCCAATCCAAAATGGAACGAAACAAATTTTGGACGAGCGTGGAGCAGATGGATTAGTAAAATGGGTACAGGATCAAAACCGTGTACTTTTAACGGATACAACATTCCGTGATGCACATCAGTCATTACTTGCAACTCGTATTCGTACAAAAGATTTACATCAAATTGCAGAGCCAACAGCGAGAATGTTACCAAACCTATTCTCAGCTGAAATGTGGGGCGGTGCAACGTTTGATGTCGCGTATCGTTTCTTAAAAGAAGATCCATGGGAACGATTACTAGATCTTCGTGAAAAAATGCCGAACGTTTTATTTCAAATGTTACTACGTTCGTCAAACGCAGTTGGCTACAAAAACTATCCAGATAATTTAATTCAAAAATTTGTGGAGTGTTCTGCTCAAGCAGGCATTGATGTGTTCCGTATTTTTGATAGTTTAAACTGGGTAGAAGGTATGAGAGTTGCAATTGATGCTGTACGAGATACTGGTAAAATTGCAGAAGCAACAATGTGCTACACAGGAGATATTCATGATCCATTACGTAGTAAATATGATTTGAATTATTATAAAAACTTAGCAAAAGAGTTGGAAGCATCGGGAGCTCACATTTTAGGTATTAAAGATATGGCTGGCTTACTAAAACCAAACGCAGCATATGATTTAGTTTCAGCATTAAAAGAGACGGTATCGATTCCGATTCACCTGCATACGCACGATACGAGTGGAAATGGTATATTAACGTATACGAAGGCAATTGAAGCAGGTGTTGATATTGTCGATGTAGCAGTGAGTTCTATGGCTGGTCAAACGTCACAACCGAGTGCGAACACATTATTCTATGCACTAGGTGGAAATGAAAGACAACCAGATGTTAATATCGATTCTTTAGAAAAGCTATCTCATTATTGGGAAGATGTACGCAAATACTATGCACCGTTTGAAAGTGGTATGAATGCACCTCACACAGAGGTATATATGCATGAAATGCCAGGTGGACAGTATAGTAATCTTCAGCAACAAGCGAAGGCGGTTGGTTTAGGAGATCGCTTTGATGAAGTGAAAGTAATGTACCGTCGTGTGAATGACATGTTTGGAGATATTGTAAAAGTAACACCATCATCAAAAGTTGTTGGCGATATGGCGTTATTTATGGTTCAAAACCACCTGACAGAACAAGATGTTTTAGAGCGTGGACATGCTTTGGACTTCCCTGGATCTGTTGTTGAAATGTTCTCTGGTGATTTAGGTCAACCGTACGGTGGTTTCCCGAAAGAATTGCAAAAGATTATTTTAAAAGGGAAAGAGCCGTTAACAGTAAGACCAGGTGAACTACTAGAGCCAGTAGATTTCGACGCGTTAAAAGAAGAATTATTCCATAAACTTGGACGCGAAGTAACAATTTTTGATGTAGTTGCATATGCATTATATCCAAAAGTATTTATGGACTATGAAAAAGTTGCTGAGCTTTATGGAAATGTATCTGTACTTGATACACCGACATTCTTCTATGGTATGAGACTAGGTGAAGAAATTGATGTGGAAATTGAACAAGGTAAGACATTGATGGTTAAACTTGTATCAATTGGAGAACCACAGCCGGATGGAAATCGTGTCCTTTACTTGGAATTTAATGGTCAACCACGTGAAATTGTCGTGAAAGACGAGAGTGTGAAAGCAACAGTTGCACAACGTGTGAAAGGAAACCGTGAAAATCCAAATCACATTAGTGCAACAATGCCAGGAACGGTAATTAAAGTAGTTGTAAAAGAAGGCGATGAAGTGAAAAAAGGCGATTCTATGGCAATTACAGAAGCGATGAAAATGGAAACGACAGTTCAAGCGCCGTTCAATGGTAAAGTGAAAAAAGTATATGTTAACGATGGTGATGCAATTCAAACGGGTGATTTACTTATTGAATTAGATCACTAAAATAAAAAAAGAGCTGTGTAAATACAGCTCTTTTCTTTATTGCAAAAAATCCCTTGCCGAATTGGCAAGGGATTTTAGTTTTAAATTATTTTGTTTGTTTAGAAGTTGATCCAGCTTCTTTTGCATTCACTTTACTTCTTGTTCCTAACATAACTAAATAGCATAGTACGGCAAACAAGCAAGAAATGAATAGAGAATGTAACAATGCCATTGCTAAACTAGCGTTTGTAAATACAACTAAAATTCCTACTACAGCTTGAAGTGTAACAAGGATAAATGAAATGATCCATCCCCAATATACTACAGGTTGCTGTTTGTAATGACGAATAGCGAGAATCATCGCGTAAAGTATCCAAGCGAAAATTAACATTGCTGCAACTCTATGGCCCATTTGAACCCATTCATGTAGTTGAGTTGGCATAGGTCTGTTTTTGCTACATAAAGGAAAGTCTGGACAGGCTAAGCTAGCTCGTTCGTGACGTACTAAAGCACCTGTGTAGACGACGATATAACTGTAAATTGTTACACCATAAATATGAAATTTCATTTTTTTGTCCATAATAAGAGAACGTGCATCAAATTTTTGGTCAATTTCAAAGATAAGACACGTTAATAAAATGACAGAAGCAAATGAAATTAAGGAAATACCGAAATGGATAGCAAGTACAGCTGGCATTTGTCCCCAAACAACTGCTGCTGCTCCCATTAATGCTTGTGCAACTAAAAATACGAAGGATAAAATTGCTAACGTTTTTGTTTCACGCACATGTTTATAATATTTCCAGGACAAAATACAAAGGAGAGTGACAAGAATTCCAGCTGATCCTGATGTTAATCGGTGGCTAAGTTCAATAATAGTTTCCATTGATAAATTAGATGGAACAAATTCACCGTTACAAAGTGGCCATGATTTACCACAACCTTGACCAGAACCTGTTTTTGTAACTAAAGCGCCTCCTAATAAAACTATTAATAAATCAAGGCTTGTAATGACTGCTAACCATTTAATAAAGCGTTGCAATCTCTTTCACCATCTTTCTGCTATGAAGTTATTGCGAAATATTTTCATTCCATTATGTATAGAATAAAATGCGCTAGTTCCTATGATATATAAAAAATAATAAAATAGCAAAGAAATGGAGGGGAAAGGAAAGGGGGAGAAAATAGGTGTAAAAACAGGGTTCCTAAGGAAAAAATTAGGTGAAAAATAGGCTATTTTGAAAAGAAATGGGGAGAATACGTGTTAAATAGGATAAAATAGTTTATTATAGAAGGTAACATCATGTTATGATAAGGACAAGTCAGAATGAAGTTTTTTATATTCGACACAAAAAGTTCATGTTTTCTTCACAAAATGTTCGGGAAATATGATTTAATATATTGGAGTATGGGCGTAGATTAGTAGTAGAATGGGTTAACAATGTTTCTACTGTAATAATATTGCTATATAGAAGCGAATTATTTCATTTGAAATAGGCGCAAAAAGAAAGATGAAAGTTTTAAGAGGGGGTTAGAGTGATGAACCATGCAACAAGTGAGCTGCATGATGAGTCCGCTGTTACAAGTGTACCGGAAACAACTCGGATACAAGATTTAAAAGCACTCGTTAAAATGGGGATTGTAAACTCAAATACACTTACTGTATTTACAGGATTTTGGTTGGCATTACACTTTAATGGATTAAGTGTAATGGACAATCTGGATAAGTTATTCTTTACAATCGTTGGTTCTGGATTAGTTATGGCAGGGGTATGTTGTTTAAACAACTACATTGATCGAGACATCGATCCATTAATGGAAAGAACAAAGACCCGTCCAACGGTTACTGGAAAGTATAAACCAGGATTTGCACTTACATTTGGACTAGTCATATTACTTCTTGGTTTTGTATTTTTATTATTAACAACACCAATGGCAGTCTTAATGGGATTTATTGGTGCTTTCACATATGTTGTTCTATATAGTTTATGGACAAAGAGAAAGTATACACTAAATACTGTTGTAGGTAGTATATCTGGTGCAGTTCCACCTTTAATTGGATGGGCAGCAATTGATCCATCTTTAGGTCATCCAATTGCTTGGATGTTATTTTTAATTATGTTTATTTGGCAAATCCCACATTTCCTTGCATTAGCGATGAAACGTGTTGATGAATATCGAAATGCAGGAATTCCAATGCTTCCTGTAGTTCATGGATTTGAAATTACGAAACGCCAAATTATGATTTGGACAGTATGTTTATTACCACTACCATTTTATATGAGTGGACTAGGGATAACATTTATGGTAATTGCAACACTGCTTAACATCGGATGGATCGCTTTAGGATTTTATGGATTCCGTAAGAAAGATGACATAAAATGGTCTGTGCAAATGTTTGTTTATTCCCTAAATTATTTAACAATCTTATTTGTATCAATGATTGTAGTTACATTCTTCTAAGACAACGACATAATTGGATTTCTTTACGTTGAGATTTACTTTACTTAACTATAAAGTACAATCTAATTCACAAGGAAAGTGGGGGTTGTTTGTATGAAGAAACAGTGGCGACTGCTTTCGTTCGTTTCACTGCTGGCTTTACTGTTAGGGGGATGCGGTAAAGCCTTTCAATCTACTTTAATTCCGCAAGGAGAAGTAGCAAAAATGCAATATGATTTACTTCTACTGGCAAGTGCAATTATGGTAGGAGTAGTACTAGTAGTTACTATTATTTTCTTGTATGTAATTGTGCGTTTCCGACAAAAGAAAGGTCAGGAAGATTATATTCCAGAGCAAGTTGAAGGAAATCACAAGCTAGAAATTATATGGACAGTTATTCCGATTATTCTTTTACTAATCTTAGCTGTTCCAACGGTTACATATACATTCAAACTTGCTGATGTAAGTGCGATGGAGAAAAAGAATATTGATAAAGATACTATCGTTGTTGATGTAACAGCGAATCTTTATTGGTGGGAATTTTCTTATAAATCAGAAAAGATAGTAACTTCGCAAGATTTAGTCATCCCCACAGGTAAGAAAGTGTATTTAAATTTGAAGGGTGCCGATATTAAACACTCATTTTGGGTTCCATCTTTAGCTGGGAAAATGGATACAAATACAGACAATGTGAACAAAATGTGGTTAAAGGCAGATAAATCGGGCACTTATAATGGTTTTTGTACAGAATTTTGCGGCCCATCACATTCTTTAATGCAATTTAAAGTGAAAGCTTTAGATGAAAGCGAGTACAAAAATTGGCTTGCTGATATGAAGAAGATTGATGGGAAGAAAGAAGTAGCTTCAACAAAGGCGCAAGAGGGCCAAGAAATATTTAATAAAAGCTGTATTGGTTGTCACGCAGTTGGATCTAATGATAGTAGACCACCTTCCGCTCGTATCGCACCAAACTTAGCAAACTTTGCGGATCGCGATATGGTTGCCGGTATTGCCGAAAACAATGAAGAAAACTTAAAAAAATGGCTGAAAGATCCTGAAAATATGAAGCCAGGAAACAAAATGACTGGCAAATATGGCAACTTAACGGATGATCAAATTGATGCATTAAATGCATACTTACAAACGTTAAAAGTTGAAAAGTAAAGAGGGATTATTCGCGAAGGGGAGGTTGAAAACGTGAGTTCTGTAGCAAAAAAACAGGGGATGGGTGCTGTCATATGGGATTATTTAACGACAGTAGACCATAAAAAGATTGCCATTCTCTATTTAATTGCAGGTGGATTGTTTTTTGTAATAGGCGGAATAGAAGCTCTATTTATTCGCCTTCAATTAGCGATTCCTAACAACGCTTTTCTTGTTGGGGATGCTTATAATCAAGTATTAACGATGCACGGTACAACAATGATTTTCCTCGCAGCTATGCCACTCGTGTTTGCATTTATGAACGCCGCTGTACCACTTCAAATTGGTGCACGTGATGTAGCGTTCCCGTTTTTGAATTCACTCGGATTTTGGTTATTTTTCTTTGGTGGAGTATTTTTAAATTTAAGTTGGTTTTTAGGTGGAGCACCTGATGCAGGATGGACATCTTATGCATCTTTAGCTTTAGCCTCTAAAGGTCATGGTGTTGATTTCTATGTACTCGGTTTGCAAATCTCAGGTATTGGTACATTAATTGGAGGGATTAACTTCCTTGTCACCATTATTAATATGCGTGCGCCAGGAATGACGTATATGCGTATGCCGATGTTTACATGGACGACATTTGTAACATCTTCGCTTATATTATTCGCTTTTCCACCGTTAACTGTAGGATTAGGACTTTTAATGTTAGATCGTTTATTTGGAACAAGTTTCTTTAATCCAGCATTGGGTGGGAATACAATTATATGGGAGCATTTATTCTGGATTTTCGGTCATCCAGAAGTATACATTCTTATACTCCCAGCTTTCGGAATATTCTCAGAAATCTTCGCGACATTTTCGAAAAAACGATTGTTTGGTTATTCATCGATGGTGTTTGCGACTGTATTAATTGGATTTTTAGGATTTATGGTATGGGCGCATCATATGTTTACTGTTGGACTTGGTCCAGTTGCTAATGCTATTTTCTCAGTTGCAACAATGGCGATTGCGGTTCCGACTGGTATCAAAATATTCAACTGGCTCTTTACAATGTGGGGCGGAAATATTCGTTTTACGACACCGATGATGTGGGCAGTAGCTTTCATTCCATCATTCGTCATGGGTGGAGTTACAGGGGTTATGCTAGCATCTGCACCAGCTGATTATCAATTTCATGATAACTATTTCGTAGTAGCACATTTTCATTATGTAATCGTTGGCGGTGTTGTATTTGGTCTACTTGCAGGAGCTCATTATTATTGGCCACTGATGTTTAATAAAGTATTAAATGAAACATTAGGAAAGATAACGTTTTGGCTATTCTTTATCGGTTTCCATTTAACGTTCTTTATTCAGCATTTCCTTGGCTTGATTGGTATGCCACGCCGTTACTACACATATCTTGAAGGGCAAGGGTTGGAAATGGGGAATATGATTAGTTCTATCGGAGCGGTGTTTATGGCCCTTGGGACGATTGTTCTTCTATTCAATGTAATTAAAACGACAGTATCAAAAGAAAAAGCTGGTCGTGATCCGTGGGATGCACGTACATTAGAATGGACGATGCCAGCACCGACACCAGAATATAACTTTAAACAACTACCATTTGTTCGCGGATTAGATCCGTTTTGGATTGAAAAACGTGAAGGTAATAAAGAGATGACAGCAGCGGAACCAGTTGGTGATATTCATATGCCAAATCCTTCGTTTTCACCATTTGTCATTTCTTTCGGATTGTTTATAGCGGCATTTGGTGCAATGTATATGCAGGGCGGAAAAGATAAGTTCTGGTTATTAGTAGCAATTATTGGTTTAATCATTACATTTGGCGCAATGTTCCTACGTTCAGTAATCGATGATCATGGATACCATATTCATAAGGAAGATTTAGATGATAAGGGGGGCAAGGCATAATGCATGTAGATGAAAAATTAACGAATGAAACATTTCCAGCAGAGCCTGAAAAAGCAACCCTTGAAGGGAAAAATAAGTTTGTCGGTTTTTGGTTATTTCTTGGAGGCGAAACAGTGTTGTTCGCTTCCTTATTCGGAACATATTTAGCATTAAAGAATTCTACAAATGGTGGACCAACATCTCAAGAAATGTTCCAAATGCCACTCGTTTTCATTATGACGATGCTTTTATTAACGAGTAGCTTAACAAGTGTATATGCGATGTATCACATGAAAAACTTTAACTTTAAGAAAATGCAACTTTGGTTACTAGTAACTGTATTGCTAGGTTTAGGATTTTTAGGGTTTGAGATATATGAGTTTTACCATTATACACATGAATTTAAGCATACTATGAGAAGTAGTGCGTTTGGCTCTGCATTTTATGCTCTTGTTGGTACACATGGACTCCACGTATTGTTTGGGTTGTGTTGGATTTTAACATTAATCTTTAGAAATGCGAAGAGAGGTTTAAATTTATACAATGCACCGAAGTTTTATGTTGCATCGATTTATTGGCACTTTATTGACGTAGTTTGGGTGTTTATTTTCACTGTAGTATATTTAATGGGAATGGTGGGATAAACAATGGCGATAAAGCAAACGAATAATCCTAAAGTTGATCTTGTTTATCGGAAGAGAAAAAGTGCGGAGGAAATGAAGCATCAAGTTATTACGTTTGCATTAATGATTTTTTTAACATTAGTTGCATTTGTAGCAGTGGCGTATCCAAAAACTTTTAGTCCGACTTTCTCTGTGCCATTTATTTTACTATTAGCAGTGGTACAAGTAATTTTTCAATTGTATTATTTTATGCATATGAGCCATAAAGGACATGAAGCAGCAAGTTTCTTTCTTTACTCTGGCCTGCTAATAGGGTTAATTACAATTTTAGCTTTTATGACAATTGTGTGGATTTGAAAAGTGAAATATAAGGGAGCTTGTGTTGTCACAGCTCCCTCTTCATATTATGGGATAACCTTACGAAGGTAGGTGTGAAAATGAGTAACTTGTGGATATTTGGTTTTCAGGCTTTATGGAGTCCAATTTTTTTATTATTTATGCTTTCGATTCTTATTGGGTACTTCTTAATTATTGGATCTTATAGAATGCGATTTGAAAATGCGACGAAGGTAAGTAAGAAGCAAATTTTTTATTTTACGACTGGTATTGTTCTTTTGTATTTTGTAAAGGGAGGGCCTATTGATTTAATTGGCCATATTATATTTAGTGCTCATATGTTTGAAATGGCAGTCATGTATATTGCAGTTCCACCGTTACTGTTGCTTGGTATACCAACTTGGTTATATCGTTACATTACTTCTTTTAAGTTCGTTCAAATTATATTAAAGGTATTTGCTAAACCACTTATTGCGTTGTTTGTATTTAACGGCCTGTTTTCTTTTTATCATTTACCAGTTGTTTTTGATACGGTAAAACAAAGTCAAATTGCTCATCCTATTTGTCTCGCTATATTATTTTTTACAGCAATCATGATGTGGTGGCCGATGTTAAATCCATTACCAGAATATCAAACGTTAAGTGATATAAAGAAACTTGGTTACATGTTTGCTAATGGTATATTATTAACGCCAGCTTGTGCGTTAATAATTTTTGCGACAGCCCCGTTATTTGCAACGTATACGGATCCGGCTGCTTGGATGAAAGCGATGGAACTATGTGTACCAGCGGGCACTTTATCAGATTTAAATATAACGGGACCGGAATTTTTGCACTGGATGCCAGTAGTACAAGACCAGCAAACTGGTGGTATCATAATGAAAATTGTCCAGGAAATAGTGTACGGTACAATTATAGGCTATGTATTCTTTAGATGGGCACGTAGAGAACGTGAAAAGGATAAGGAGCAGTTACAGCAATTGCCGCCGTATTTACAAACTAAGTAAAAAAAAGTGTATGGGCTTCCATATGCTTTTTCTTTTTTAGTTTTAGCTTTTTATAAAAGATTGAATTTTCTAATTATTTATGTTAAGTTAGTGTAGGCGTGTACTAAAAGTGGATATAAAATTTACTACTAGCTTTCATACGCAATAATTCCATATGTAGTGCAAGTTTTTTAGAGAGTTACAAATATATATTGTTATCTTTAATAAATACGAACTATTTTAAGGGGGAATTTAAATGGGTAGTAGTGGAAGTATGGTAAAGCCGATTAGTGGTTTTTTGACAGCGCTAATTCAATATCCAGTACCAGTAGTAGAGTCACGTGCAGACATTGATAAACAAATTCAACAAATCATAAAAACAATTCATTCGACCAAATCAGGTTACCCTGGATTAGAATTGATAGTATTTCCTGAATATAGTACACAAGGGCTCAATACAAAAAAATGGACTACAGAAGAATTTTTATGTACAGTGCCTGGGCCAGAAACAGACTTATTTGCTGAGGCATGTAAGGAATCTGAAGTATATGGTGTTTTTTCAATAATGGAAAAAAACCCTGATGGTGGAGAGCCATATAATACAGCAGTTATTATTGATCCACAAGGTGAAATGATTTTGAAGTATCGTAAGCTAAATCCTTGGGTGCCAGTCGAGCCTTGGAAAGCTGGAGATTTAGGCTTGCCTGTTTGTGATGGACCTGGAGGAAGTAAATTAGCTGTTTGTATTTGTCATGATGGCATGTTCCCTGAAGTAGCTCGTGAAGCGGCCTATAAAGGTGCAAATGTCTTGATTCGTATTTCTGGGTATAGCACACAAGTTAGTGAACAATGGATGCTAACCAATCGTTCAAATGCATGGCAGAATTTAATGTATACATTGTCGGTAAACTTAGCGGGTTATGATGGTGTATTTTATTACTTTGGTGAAGGACAAGTATGTAATTTTGATGGGACTACTTTAGTACAGGGGCATCGAAATCCTTGGGAGATTGTTACTGCTGAAGTATATCCAGAACTAGCAGATCAGGCTAGATTAGGATGGGGATTAGAAAATAATATATATAATCTAGGTTCAAGAGGATATGTAGCAACTCCTGGTGGGGTGAAAGAAAACCCATATACGTTTGTAAAAGATTTAGCTGAAGGTAAATATAAGGTTCCTTGGGAAGATGAGATTAAAGTAAAAGATGGATCTCTTTATGGATATCCAGTAAAAAAAACGATACATTCTTAGGGAAGGGAAATAAAACAAGCGCATCATATTGATGCGCTTGTTTTTGTTAATCAATAATTTGAAGTTCTTTTAACTCTTTTTCGACATTTTGTAGGAGTTGTTCACTTTTTTGAAGTACATTCGTTGGGAAAGTCTCATCATCGCCATATTCAACGCCGTGAGGATAATAATGTTTTCCTAATAAGGGAGGGAGTAGTTTTACTTCAGCGTGTCTACTGCCGATGTCACCTTCAACAGCAACTCCTTGCACTCGCAAATAATAAACATCATTTAATATTTCAAATTTATAATCGTATGTAACCCGTTCATAATCCCACTGTCCAGCAAGTACGAAGTGGTTGTTTTCCATGATTTCAGTTAAAAGAGTTAATTCAACGACGGCTCCATTAAATTTCGTATTTGTAAATTGCATATAATACCTCCTTTTTTAATGTTACACCATTATTTTTATAATAGTATGAATAATAAGAAAGTGCAATTCATATTGAGAGAAAAGGGATAATCCAGACTTTTTTCACAAAAATATGATATAGTGAAAAGAGTACGGTACACACAAAAAGAAAGAAAAGGATTTGTGTATATCTCAATTTTATGTTTTGTTCAGGAGGTATATCGTTTGAAGAAATTATTGCGTATCGTAATGATTACAATTTTAATTTTAGCTGTTGATTTATACGGGAAATTACTCGTTTCACAATATATATTAACCCCATCTCAATCAAAGCAAGAAAATAAAATTGTGAAAAAGAAAAAGCAAATTAAGGAAGACTCCTCAGACACTGTTTTAAATATGATTGGTGAAGACTCTGAAAATTTATTAGCGAAGTGGGGAGAACCCTCTCGAATAGAGCCATCTGCATACGGATATGAATGGTGGGTATACAATCAGGATTTAACTCAGTATGTTCAATTCGGAGTTTCTGAACGTAAAGTTATAACGGCGTACGCTGCTGGTGAACAAGTTAAGGTTCCACCTTATTATATAAATGAAAAATATGAAGAAGTATATAAAAAAAGTCCGCTTTCGCATGAAATTTCATTAAAAAGAGGGAAAAATAGTTATCAATTTGAACTATCTGATACCGAAGTCATGGAACAGCCGTTAATACCTGTAGAAGATGGATGGGCGCAATTGTATTTTGATCAATTTACACATGAGCTTGTGGGTGTTCGTTATATGGATGATGAAACTTTATTACGCCAAAGACCGTATCAGCTCGTTTATTCAGGTGAATTAATAGCAGAACAACCATTGACTCCAGAAAAGATAAAACAAGTAGAAAATGGGAATATGCAACAAATTTTTGATTTAACAAATATCATTCGAAGTCGTCATAAATTACCATTATTAACATGGGATCAGGAAACGGCAGATGTTGCTGTTGGTCACAGTAAAGATATGAAAGACAATAATTATTTTTCTCATGACTCACCTACATTAGGTACGCTAGGAGATCGTTTGCAGCGCGGGAAAGTAGGATTTCAACTTGCTGGTGAGAACATAGCGGCGCAACATAGTGATGGAATTGCGGCAGTGCAAGGTTGGTTAAATAGTGAGGGGCATAGAAAGAATTTATTAAATGAACAATTTACAGGATTAGGTGTTGGTGTATACGATAAATTTTATACACAAAACTTTATTCGAAAATAAAGCGAAACTGTAAGCAATGGGGTGTTACATCACCTAATTAGTTACTTCGTATTCACTGAATTGTAGGTGGGAATCTGACCGTATGCAAATAGCAGAAAAAAAGGTGCATGAATCGTCTAAAAATAGGCGAACCATGCGCCTTTTTTTTCTTACTATATAGTAGATATACATGGAGAGGTGAGGATTATGCCAACAACAAAAGGGCCGTTACATCCATCGGTTCAACAGTTTAAAGAATTTGTAAACCATCACCCTAAAATGGTTCATGAGGTTAGAAGTGGTCACAAAACTTGGCAACAATTTTATGAAGAATGGTACTTACTTGGTGAAGAAGATCCAATATGGGCAACTTATAGACCGGATGGAGCGCCTGCGTTTTCTTCGGTAAAAGAAAATAAAAAAGAAAAAGATAATCGAACTGAAGAGGAAAAAACTGCTGATGTGATGGGGCAAATGCTTTCTTTTTTTAAAAAGTTGGACGTGGAACAAATGCAGAACCATTTAGCTAATGTGACGAGTGCTATTGGGAGCGTGCAACAAGTTATTCAGCAATTTCAAGGTAACCGTACGCAGCAAGAACAAAGTACTTCAGAAAATAACCCGTTTTTCTTTCAAAAGGATTAGGGGGAAAGATGATGAGAGCAGAAATTATGGAGTTTATAAAGGCTGATGAGGATTTATCTCGCTATATTAGAGAGCAACCGTACTGGTATAGAAAATTAACACGAAATCCTGAAGAAAAAGAGGCTTTTGAGTTAGCGGCGATGCAACATTTCAAAAAAACAATACCAGATAAAGTGGAAAAATTTCAAAATCAATTGGCTGTTGCTTCGATCATGATTGATATGTTTCAGTATATGAAGCAACAAAATGCAACCTAATTACAAGTGAAAAATATGTCCGTCATGCAGAACTTTTGTTACAATAGAGATTGATTATTTAAAAAGGAGTTGCAGCATGACGGAAATTTGTTTAGTACGACATGGACAAACTGATTGGAATTTTCAAGAAATTATTCAGGGGCGAGAAGATATTCCGCTTAATGAAGTTGGTAAGAAGCAAGCGAGTCAAAGTGCAGCTGCTTTACAAGAAGAAACGTGGGATATCATTATAAGTAGCCCGTTAATTAGAGCGCAAGAAACGGCTAATGAAATCGCAAAGGCGGCTGGATTACAATCGATTTTATTAGATGATCGATTTGTTGAACGGAATTTTGGAGAAGCTTCAGGGAAGCCAGTTGCGACTGTTAGAGAGTTGATTGCTGAGGGTAAAGTAGAAGGTATGGAGCAAGATGAAGAGATTGTAGCTCGTTGCTTTGCTGCTTTAGAAGATGTTGCAACAACTCATTTTGGCAAACGTATTATTATTGTTGCTCACTCACACGCGATAAAAGCAATTTTACATGCCATTGAACCAGATGAAATTACATTTAAGACACCATTAAAAAATGCGTGTATTAGTTATGTGAAACAAAATAGTGGGAAATGGGATGTTCTTAAATATAATATAGCGGAACATATTAATGTATAAGTGTGTACGGATATAGTGTGAAAATAGTTTCATTATATCTTTCTTTTGAGTAAGTCACTTCAATTAGTAGTTCTAATCTAAATGTGGTATGATGGATACTCGGAGGTGTCTCTCATGATTGTAGCGACGCTAGAAAGCGTATTAATATTAGATAAGGCAGAGCAGCTTGCAAAAGCGATTATCTGTTCAGATATAGCAGAAGATTATCGTAAGTATTATAGAGAATTACATGAAGATATGGAACTTCAGACGTTAATTCAGCAATTTACAGCGATGAAAGAACGGTATGAGGAAGTACAGCGTTTTGGAAAATACCATCCTGACTACACTACCGTATCGATGAAAATGAGAGAATTAAAGCGTTCTGTGGACTTACATGATAAGGTTGCAGCTTTTAAAAGAGCAGAAACTGCTTTGCAGAAGTTATTAGATGAAGTTAGTGTAGCAATCGGTTCGGAAGTGTCTTCTTCCATTAAAGTGCCAACAGGGAATCCATTCTTTGATGCTGGTGGCTGTGGTGGAGGTTGTGGTACTGGCGGAGGTTGTGGTTGTAAAAAAACGGGGTGATGTACCCCGTTTTTTAGAAGTTGGAAGGAAACGTATACAGAGTTTGTCCTGTAATGTTATAAATTTCTGATTGGTTTTCATAGAATATAAAATATATGTTTTTAAAAGGAGAAGATGGAGAAGATTATGTTCGGGCAACGACAAAGTATGATTGTTTATTTACATTCATTGAAACATGCCAAGATTTTAAGGAAATATGGTAACATACATTACATATCAAAACGATTAAAATATGCTGTAGTATATTGTGACATGGAACAAATTGAGCATATGATGCATAAATTGAACAAACTTCCTTTTGTGAAAAAGATAGAACAGTCGTATCGCCCGTATTTAAAAACGGAATTTGAAAATTCCCGTCCTGATCGAGCAAAAGAATACGATTATAGCTAATAGAAAAAATCCCCTGCTAAATTTAGCGGGGGATTTTTTAATTGAAATAAAGTGTTATTTCATCGGAGGAATGAAATTGTTCATTCGTAAAATACCAATTAAATGATTAAAAAATAGTTCTTTTTCTGGGAAAGTTGTAGATGGCTTTACAGTAAAAGTAGCCACTTTTTTTCCGAGTTGCTCTGCCGTTTCTTCAAATAAAATGACACGTTTACTTTTTTTATTTTCAAATACAGGAATGCCTTCACGACATATGTATAATGGTTGGAAATCACCAGTAGTAGTTGGTTTTAATATTACAACAAGCGAACACACTTTTTTATCGTTTTTTATCGTTTCAAATTGTAACATATGTGCTATACGTTCTTGATTTGTTTTGGCAATTTCAAGTAATTCATATAAATCAGAGTAGCCTTCTCCGAGTTCTATAAAGCGTTGAATCATATTTTTTCCTCCTCTTTCTTTTACTGTACCATTTCACTTTTTAAATGAAAAGCACACAAAGAAAAAAAACCCTGCATAGCAGGGCCCTTCTTATACTAGCATGTACTAGTAAGAAGGCAAAGGGAGAGGAGAAACCGGAGGAAGAACTTATGGGGAAACGTAAGTCTTCTCCGCGGTTGGCAACAACATCGAAGGTGATGTTGTTATAATTATTTATGTCCAATCTAAATGAAGATATACATAATGAAATTAAATTTTATGTCAGGCTTTTTATTTTTCTTTTTTTTATTTTGTGATAGGATAAAAAAGATAAAGTGGAACTAATATACATATTGGATTCATATTAGTGAATGATGAGATGAATACATAAAAATAATGAGTGGTTATTTGATGCTGAGTTTTCTAATATTTTGGTGAATGTAATTTGTTAACGGTTACCGAAGTGGGAATGGCTTTCTATAATCGCTCGATAGATTGAAATAAAGGTAGTGACAACAGATGAGAGTAGTTTCAGGAAAATGTAAAGGACACCCACTTAAAGCGGTTCCTGGTAATACAACACGTCCAACGACAGATAAAGTAAAAGAATCTATTTTTAATATGATAGGTCCTTATTTTGATGGTGGTATCGCCCTTGATTTATTTGGTGGTAGTGGTGGCCTTGGAATTGAGGCTTTGAGCAGAGGGATCGATAAAGCGATTTTTGTTGATAGGGATAGTAAAGCGATAAAAGTAATTCATCAAAATTTAGAAAGTTGTAGAATACAGGAACAAGCTGAAGTATATCGAAATGATGCGGAACGTGCAGTAAAGGCGCTTATAAAACGTGAAATGTCATTCGATCTTATATTAATAGACCCACCATATAAAGAGCAAAAAATTGTATCTTTAATTAGTGTAATGGATCAACATGGATTGCTACATAGTGATGGATTAATTATGGCAGAGCATGGTAATGATGTGGTTTTACCTGATTCAATAGGAAAGCTTGTAAAAGTACGAGCTGAGAATTATGGGATTACTGCAATATCGATTTATAAGTATGAAGGTGAGGGGACAGAATGACAAGTATAGCTATTTCTTCAGGAAGTTTTGATCCAATTACCCTTGGGCATCTGGATATTATTAAAAGGGGAGCAAAAGTATTTGATGAGGTGTACGTAGTCGTTTTAAACAATTCATCTAAAAAACCATTCTTTTCAGTTGAAGAGCGATTAGAACTAATTCGAGAAGCGACAAAGGATATCCCGAATGTAAAAGTAGATTCGCATAGTGGGCTGTTAGTAGAGTATGCAAAAATGCGTAATGCAAATGCAATATTACGTGGTTTACGAGCAGTTTCTGATTTTGAATATGAGATGCAAATTACTTCTATGAATCGAAAATTAGATGAAAATATTGAAACATTTTTTATTATGACAAACAACCAATATTCATTTTTAAGCTCGAGTATTGTGAAAGAAGTTGCGAGGTATGGAGGCAGTGTAGTAGATCTTGTGCCTCCTATTGTAGAGCGTGCTTTAAAAGAAAAGTTTCAAACCCCGTTAAAGTGAACGGGGTTTTTCTTTATACGTGCGAAAAAATAATAAAATAACATATAAATATAGACAAAATAATGTGAAAATTGGTCCGTAATGTATAAAAGATGTCCAAATTTCATGTAGTATAGAAGGATGCTTGGATAAAAATACAGGAATATCTTTTTGCATAGGTGAGAAAGAACTTACTTTCTCATAAAATGGTGTCCAAAATATAAATGTAAAAATAGGGGCAAGAATACTTTGAATAATTCGTGCGAAAAAATAGGGTTTAAATCGGATGTCTGTTTCAGCTAATATGCTAGCAACTTGTGCCTGAATAGAAAGACCGCTAAATGCTAAAATGAAGCTTGTTACCATAGCTTGTTGTAAGAGGGGTGTTTCATTTATTTGACTAATCATTTGGCTTCCGAGTGTCATTTCGAAAACACCTGATAATATAGGTATACTAAAATCTGTACTTAGTTGGAAGAATGATAAAATATGTTGCATAATAAAAGAAAGAGCTGCTGTAATGTGGAATACAGTAATCATTTTATTTAACACAGAGAATAAAATAATAAATCCGCCAATCATAAGTAATGTTTGAATAGAAGAAACGATAGCATCCCCAAGTAATTTACCGATTGGTCTTTTTTCTTGTAAGCGTGTCTCGTGAAGAATTAAAAAAGGGTTTTGAAAGCGGCGTTTTTTTGTAGTGTGTGTATTATTTTTGTAAGCGGTATTATGGCCGTAAAAACGCATAATTAATCCGACAGCAAAGTTACTTAAATAATGGGCAGCCGCTAATATAATCCCTAATTTCGGATTATTAAAAAAACCGATAGACACAGCACCGAAAATAAAAAGTGGATTAGAAGAATTTGTGAAAGAAACGAGGCGCTCCGCTTCAATCTGAGTTAAAAGGTTGCTTTTTCGTAGTCTAGCGCTTAGTTTGGCGCCTGCAGGGAAACCTGAAGCCATTCCCATTGCCCAAACGAATCCACCTATCCCTGGAACGCGAAAAAGTGGGCGCATGAGTGGTTCTAATATAACGCCAATAAATTTTACAACACCGATACTAATTAGAAGTTCCGCAATGATGAAAAACGGTAGTAGTGAAGGGAATACAACTTCCCACCATATATTTAACCCGCGAATAGAAGCTTGTAAAGCGGCTTGGGGGTGGAGTACAAGAGAAAAGGTTAAAAAAAGCGTTGATATGGTAAGGAAAGCGGTTTTCCATTTTTCATACATGTAAGTAAATCCCCCTTTGTCCCAAAAAACGTTCATTTCAGTATACGTGGATACGTAGTGAATTTAGACCATAAGTATGAAAAAGGAATGAAAAAAATTAAAGGGTGAGAAAAATGAAAGAACCAAAGATTGGTTTAGCACTTGGGTCTGGAGGAGCGAAAGGGTTTGCTCATATTGGTGTAATAAAGGTTTTAAGGGAAGCTGGTATTCCTATTCATATGATTGCAGGAAGTAGTATGGGGGCGCTAATAGGTACGTTTTATGCGGCAAGTAGTAACGTTGAAAGATTGTATAAATTGGCATCTGTTTTCAAGCGGAAGTATTATTTAGATTTCACGGTACCGAAAATGGGATTTATTGCTGGAAAACGTGTCAAAGATATGATTAAAATGTTTACATATAATAAAAATTTAGAAGAGTTAGATATCCCGACGGCTGTTGTGGCTACTGACATATTGAAGGGGGAAAAAGTGGTTTTTACAAGTGGACCAGTGGCAGATGCGGTGAGGGCTAGCATATCTGTTCCTGGAGTGTTTGTACCAGAAAAAATAGATGGACGATTATTAGTGGATGGTGGGGTTATTGATCGCATCCCAGTATCGGTTGTGAAAGAATTAGGGGCCGATATTGTTATCGCTGTGGATGTGTCTCCAATTAAGGTGAATGGCGATGTTACGTCCATTTATGATGTAATCATGCAAAGCATAGAAATTATGCAGCATGAGCTTGTAATGAATCGGCAAATTGCATCGGATTTAATGATGCGACCAGCTGTAGAGCAATTTAGTTCACGTGCTTTTACAAACATTGAAGACATTATTCGAGTTGGAGAAGTAGAAGCGGAAAAACATGTTTCAAATATTTATTTATTAATTGAGCAGTGGAAGGAGAAACATAATGTTTAAGCGTTTTCGGTTTATATATGCAATCTTAATAGGGGTTATATTGGCGATGTTACTTGTTTACGTGCGTTTACCGTATTATGTAACAAAACCAGGAATGGCTGCCAAATTAGAGCCTTACGTTCAAGTTGAGGGTGGAACGAAAGAATCTGGTGATTTTATGCTTGTTACGGTTTCAATGGGACCAGCAAATGTGGTGAATTTAATAGCGGCACAGTTTAATAAATATACACATATTTCAAAAGCGGAAGAAATATTGCAAAAAGGTGAGAGTAATGAAGAATATCAATTTCGCCAAAATTATGCGATGAAAGATTCACAAAATGCAGCAATTTATAATGCATATAAACGTGCAAATCGCTCCGTTTCTTTTGAAAATAAAGGTGTATTAGTTGCTGGTGTGGCAAAAGGAATGCCGTCAGAAGGAAAGCTTAAGCTTGGTGATGTTATTATAGCTGTTGATGGAAAAACATTTGAAAAGACGGAGCAATTTATTGAATATATGACTGGGAAAAAAGAAAGCGATGCTGTAAGTATTGAGTACATGAGAAATGGAAAACAATTGAAAGAAAATTTAAATGTAAAGACGATTCCTAATGGGAATGGACGTGTCGGTATAGGTGTTTCTATCGTTACGGAAAGAGAATTAGTGGTCGATCCGAAAGTGAAAATTAATTCTCATGAAATTGGTGGACCATCCGCAGGTTTAATGTTCACATTAGAAATATATAATCAACTTGTGGAAGAAGACTTAACAAAAGGACATGAAATAGCTGGAACAGGTACAATTAATGAAAAAGGAGAAGTTGGCCCGATTGGTGGTATAAATCAAAAAGTGGTGGCTGCTAGCGATGCTGGGGCTGAGGTGTTCTTTGCGCCAAATGAAAAAGGAGCGGAGAAATCGAACTATAAAGATGCACTTGAGACTGCAAAGGACATTAAAACAAAAATGAAAATTGTACCAGTGGATACGCTGAATGATGCGTTAACATATTTAGAAAAGATGGATAAGGAAAAAGCCTCTCTGAAATAGAGAGGTTTTTTATAGGAATTTTGTAGTTGTTTCATCATAGCGAATAGGATGGTGTGTTATATCCTGTTTTAATAGTTGCGTGCGTAACGGTTCGTGCATGATGGAGAAATATACAGAGTTTGCTTTTTTCTCTATATCTAAAGCAGCATGGTCAAATGTTTTTGTATGAGTAAGGATTGGAAGTTCGATTTTTTTCTTGTTTTTTGAAAGATAAGTTTGTCCTTTTTGTGACATGCCTAGCAGGCGGATATATGGTGCATGTTGTTCTATATTTGCGCTACGTATTTCCTCTTTTGTTGTGTTTGTTAAAATGTGTGTACAAGCTCTTTGTAGTCTAGTCCATGTATAACGTTTTGTTTTTAATGCTTCCATGAATGAATAGAAGGAGGAACTGTTTTGTATTTTTGATAAAATACGATGCTCTAAACCTTCTTCTATTTCATATATATGTCGTAAGTCTCCTGAAGACATTGTCATGAGTTTATATTTAAAAAATGAAAAGTATTGTTCCCAATTATGTAATATCCCGTTGTTTTGTTTGTAATTTGCTAAAAGCGAAGTGGTTGCCTGTGGGAGAAAAGGTTCAATTGTTGTAAATGATCCTTCTTCGCTAAAGAGTTGTTTCCGAATGCTTGTCGCGCTTGCAATATGTTGGTCATTAAATGTTTCATCATGATAATGAGAGGCGAATCTTTTTATAGTTTGAGCTTGTATAGAGCTATTTTGTGACAGAATTGCTTTCATATATTGGAAGCCTAAAATATTATTTGGTTGTGACATATCTATGTTTTTTTCGGATGTTAAAATGTGTGAGAAAGCATCCGATGTTGCTTTTGCATAACTATTTCCAGCGTCCATGAATTGTTTTACAAGGCAGTTAAAAGTCTCTTCTTCGTTTTTTTGTACGGAGATGGTATTATAAAAATTTTCGATTTGTCCATCCTCACTACCGAAACAAATTTCAGAAACACGTAGGGCATTTAAAATGGAAATAGCACCATTTGCGAAGGTTTCAGCCTTTTGTGTTGCAAAGACGTATGGAAGCTCTACAACAAGGTCTACGCCGTTTGCTAAGGCCATTTTAGTGCGATACCATTTGGAAATGAGTGCGGGCTCACCACGCTGTAAAAAAGGACCACTCATAACGGCAATTATTATATCGGATTGTGTTAACTTTTTTGTCTCTTGCACATGATAAAGATGACCGTTATGAAAAGGGTTATATTCAACAACAATACCACCAGCTTTTATGGTAATCTCTCCTTTCGATGTAGCATCTTTTTGAAAAACGTGATACTCTATATATTATTTACTATGATGACTTCATTATAGTGTAAAGAAAAAACTTACACTATAAATGCATTATATCACTTGTACCGCAGGGTTTAACCTTCTTTTGTTTCATCACCGACCACTTTTTGACCACTTCGACCACTTTTCAAGACATTTCCTAGCATTTCAGTTACCTCAATTTGGCGCTCTTCATAAACATCAGTATAAATATTTAAAGTTGTAGAAACATTTGTATGCCCAAGTAATTTCGAAACAACCTTTGCATTTGCTCCAGAATCGATTAAAATAGTTGTAAACGTTCTTCGGATATCGTGGAATCTAATATACGGTACGTCAATTGCTTCGCACAAAGCTTTCATTTGATAGCGTATCGTATATGGATGCACGATTTTTTTATTTCTTGTACAAATTAATAGGTCGAAAGAATTTTCCTTCTTGTGATTTTGATATTCTAACAATTCTCCCATTAATTCTTCTGTCATTGGGATCATCCGATTAGATGCTTCGGTTTTTGTCTCGCCTAATTCATACTTACCATCCACAAGTGTTAACGTTCTTTGAACATGGATAGTCTTGTTTTCGAAATTAATATCATTCCACTTTAGAGCCAATACTTCTCCGATACGCATGCCTGTATGCAATGCTAAAACAAATGTAATATAGTAACTTCCTTGTATTTTTGCATACTCCATAAATTTCATTGCTTCTTCAATTGTCCAACTAGCTTGCGCTTTCTTTTTAACTTTTGGTCGTTTTGCTTTCTTAGCTGGATTAGAGTTAATCATTTCTAGCTCTACACCTTTATCAAGGATTTGTTTTAACATAACATCAACAGATGAAATGTATTTCGTAGTTAGACCCTCTTTAAGTAGCTTCTGATGAAAATTATGAACAGTTAGAGGTTTTATATCTGATAACCTCTTCTCGCCAAATTCAGGCATAACACGTGAGCGTAGAATGCGTTTGTATTGATACAATGTTGATGGTCTACATGATGCTTCTTTTTCTTGCATCCAGATTTCTACGAGCTGAGAAAAGCGAATATCACTATTCTCATAATCTCCATTTGCTAAATCATTTGTCACTCTAGCCACTTCTTCTTGAGCAGCTTTCTTTGTTTTAAAACCACCTTTAGTGATTTGTTTCCGTTTACCTGTGAGCGGGTCTTTGCCAACATCCATAGTAAAAGACCACTTCTCACCACGTTTACGAAAGTATGCCATGATTTTCACCTCGTCATAATCATTTTCTAGATACAAGTTGTGATATGTGATAAGTGGTATAAGAAATGATAGCATGTAAATCTAATTTTTGTAAAAGGCAAATTACGTAGATAAACGCTGAACAAAGTGTTGAAAAATAAAAAAATTCCATCAAATAAAAAATAAATATGTATAATGAAATATATGGAATATTGTGTTGAAAGGGAGGAGAAATATAAATCTATTTAATTTAATGCGTTAAAATTCATCAAGGAGATAAGGCACTTATTAATACTTTAGAGAATAGTACATATATAATGTGGGAGTGAGAATTTTGGCGAAAAAGACAAGTAAAAAAGTGGGTTTTTCTGCATATCAAATAGATATACAGTATATAAAGAAATCAGACAATCAAAGAGCTGATGAGATTAAGAATACATGGAATCATAAGTTTATGTATAAGTTATTGACTAATATAAATCATATTGAAGCATCTAAGAAGAAATATGCTGTTTCAGATGAGTGGTTTATGATATTAAATGAAGTTAAGGAAGATGAACATAATATATATGGAAACTTTAAATGTGCTGATTATGGAAAAGTTGCAGACTTGATTCATGCAGATACATTACAAAGCAGATTAAATCCGAAGAAACTTAGAGAGGGAGAAGAAAATCTGGTCCATTTTGTAATTCGAAAAAAAGATGGTTTTATGCTGTTACAGTATGACGGAAAGCTGACAAGGGCGAAACTTCAAAGTTATCTGGAGAAGCTTGGAAAAGATGTAATTGGAAGTTCTAAGTACTTTAGCTTTAATATTTGTACACTTCTTAGTTTAGATTTTATTGAAGATTTAAAGAAGTTAGACACAGTTAAGTCTACTCTTATTGAAATAACTTCCAAAACAGAATCTGATGAAAATGAATTTATAAGAGAAATGCAAGGAGAAATGGGAGAATTAGAAGCTACACATGTTTCACTGGAGTTTAAAGCGAGACGTGTGAAAGAAGGATTGCAGGCGGTAGTCCCCTTTATTAAAAAATTTCGTGGGCAAAAGGGAGTTACGTCTATCAAAGTAGTCGGTGATCAAAAAGGCGCTGAGAAGAAAATAAATATTAATACATCTCATGAGACTTTTAGGCCTCAAATAAAAGTAGATAAAAATAATAATCCAAGCAGTGAAGATTTATATGATAAGGTAGCAATTATAGCTAAAGGTCGTGAGGTATTAAAAAGGAGCGAGTAATTAAATGACCAAAACGAAAGCTTTTTTTAAAGCTAATAAATTTTTAGTTGAATCTTTTCGAAACTATAGAAAATTTTCTACAAAATCAGAAAAAGCTTTTGATATTTATATAGCATTTTTTATATCCCTATTATTTGTAATAGCAGCAGCTTATTTTTCAGATATAAAAGTGAAAGAGTTTATAGCTAATTTTCAATCGCTAAATAATATAGTTATTACAGCAATATCAATTTTAGCGGGGTTTAATATGGCGAGTATTGCTGTAATATCGAGTTCGCAATCTGATATGATAAATCGCCTTAAAGAAACTAGGAGTTCAATAGATCCATCTATTTCAAAATTTTCTGTTTTGATTATATTTTTCACATGGGCTATTTCAATACAGCTGACTATTGTATTGTTTGGTATACTATTACATTTTTGTAGTCAATTTTTAATTCAACCATATCTTTTAAAATTTGTTGTTCCAATATGGTTGTGGGCTATATTAGTTATTTGGATGTCAATTTTTATGCATTCTATTTTCATTTCAATTCGTAATGTTAAAATGCTATTTTTATTTGTAAGTAAAGGTTTACAAGATGAATGATACAAGAGCTAGATAGTCGATAATACTTTAACTTCATTCAATATGTTGTTAAAAAATCGATTTAATTTTGAGAGGAATGAAAGAAAAAACTTAGTAACGGCATAGAGGATAATGATTAAACAGAGCTATTTAATATTAGCTCTGTTTGCTTTAATTTACAGATATAAAAGAAGTGAGCTACAATATTTGTATATTAAATAAAGGAGGGGAAAATATGGAGGAATTCACAAAGGACCCTGGTGGTCACAGAGTAGCTGATCCTGGTGTAGGTTGGCATAACGACCCAGGCGGTGGTGGTTGGAAATACAACGAAGACCCAGGAACAGGATGGAAATCAATTTCTGGTCCGGGGACAGGTATATAAAAGAAAGGGGAGAACGAGATTATGAAATGTTATATAAAAGACCCAGGAGGTTCAAAGGTAATTTCTGATCCAGGAGGAACAGGTGGAAGTCCATTAGTACTTGATCCAGGTAATGGGGGCGCAGGATTAAAAATAGAACCAGGTGGACATAGAATGAATGAGCCAGGTGGTGGAGGTTTAAAAAATAATACTGATCCAGGAGGATGGTAATTATGTTATTACACTCTAAAGAATCACAGAAACCTGGTACAGGATGGAAGTTATACGATCCGGGGACAGGAGTGGGGATTTTCGATCCAGGACCAGGCGGGGGATATACAACTGATCCAGGTGGTGGATGGCGAAAAGAACCGGGAGGTTTAAGAAAATGAAAATAGATAACTTTGATCCAGGCGGTTTAGGTGGAAGTCAATTGAAGTATGACCCAAATCCGTGTGGAGGGGATTGGAAAGATCCAGGTGGCGGAATGGGTATGTATGATCCTGGGGCAGGTGGAGGATACATAAAAGATCCAGGCACAGGAATATAAAAAAAGAGAGCTAAGTGCTCTCTTTTTTTGTTGATAAAAATTTGTTAATTTTTACCGTTGCGATTGGAAATGTTTTCTACTACAATCGACTCATAACAGCTCGTTATGAGTTTTAAGGAACTTTGCATATAAAACGAGTTGTTTACAGAATTGCTCTCGTTGAGATTCATCCAGGCCTGCGAAAACCGTTTGAATTTCATCGAGGGCATTTGCTATGTTCTTTTCATGTGGTGTGCTCGTTCTACCCATTAACGCATCAACAGAAACACCTAAATATGTTGCAATGCGATCGAGAGTGTCGAGGTCAGGTTGATTATAGTTAATTTCTAAATTGCCAACTTGACTACGACTTAACTGCACCTTTTCACCGAACTCTGATTGAGTAAGGGAACGACTTGATCTAAACTTTTTTAAATTTTCTCCAAATGTATTCATAGTTTTAGTATAAATACATGAGAATTTTTAGACTATACATGTCACGAAATTTGTCCTTATAATAGTAAATGTCACGTAAATTGACATCCGAACAAAAAACATATAGAACAAACGTTCTTTTGGTGGTAAAATATTCTTAATGAAAAATAGAATTTTTGAAAAAAACTTTCTCAACATGATTTGACCATAATCAGAACGAACATTCTAAATCTTATGATAAACTGAATTTAGCGAAAGAAGGAATAAAAAAAGACCCACGGTGTTATAGATGTGAGGCCACACAGCTATAACATTTAACCCTAGCCTAGATAGGGAAAGTTTCCATGAGTCAGTACATAGTATAGCATACTTCATAAGTGTAAAGAAAATTATGATTCATTTTCCTATTGAGAAAAAAGGGATATGTTTTGGGTTCTGATTTGGGAGGGAATTTTAGAATGAAGAGCTTTATCAAGAACTTACAGGAGCATATCAATTATCTTAAGTTGGATGTTGGTACATTAGCTAAAAAAGCAGAGATTGATAGAACTAATCTTAATAGGATTTTAAATGGGAAAATTAAAGAAATGAAGTTGGAGTCATTCTTATTAATTGCTCCCGACTTGTATCCAAATTGGAAGGAACGTAGAAAGAAAATTAGAGAATTTATATTACTTTGCCAGAGTGATTTAAACATAAAAAAGGCACTGTCTTACTGCCAAACAGTCGGTGAGTATCAATTAATGAAAAAATTAATTAAAAAACATATTAGCAGCGATAAAAAAGGGAAAATAAACAAATATCTACATTTGTATGATTTATATAATCAAAGAAATTTGAACAAATTAGAAGGAGAAGAATTGCAAAGAAAATTAGATGAATTACCATACTCTAAAAATGTAGACTATCAAATAATAGTAGACATGTTACATGGGTTTGCGCTGTATGATAGTAGTAATTTCATGGCTATGGTCCCGTATTCTAAAAAAATCGATCAAAACTTACCATTAGTAGAGAATGCATTTATAAAAAAACATTTGGATTTGCAACATGATGATCGTAAGTCTCATATTAATTTGTTTAGTAATAAAACAAAAGAATGCAGGGACATTTGTAATAGTATAATAAAATCCGCTCCGGAAGATTCAGTTATAAAGGCTAAAGCGTTGAGTTGCTTAGGGGAGTCTTTTATACTTGAAAATCCTTTTCAAGCGGAAACGTACTTTTTGGAAAGCCTAAAATTAATAAAAAGCTTAGGTATTACTACTTATAGTAAAATGTATCGTGCAGTTCATAGCACATTAGCTTTTTTGCGAATTGAGTATGGAATAAATGTAGATAAAATAGATTGGGATTTTGTAGGAGAAGCGGAAAAAGCTTTCTTTGATGCTAAATTTGGTTCAGGAGTTAAAGCTAGAGCTTATTTTGAAGACTTAAAAAAACAAGGAAAAACTTTGTCCGCATTTAAATTATATTATTTATTTTTTGTAGATAGAAATGATATAATGGTTCTCAAAGAGGCTTTAGAAAAATTCGCTAATAATGGGAATGTATTCTATTCAAATTTGGTAACACGTCTTTTAATTAAAGAGGGAGTGAAGTAGGTTGAAAAAAGTTATTCTTACAATGATATGTGTTTTAGGACTACTAGGAGTAGTTGAACAAAACAAAGATACTTCACAAGCACATTCAAGTAAAGTAGAAACTACATATCTAATGGTTGATCCAGGAACTCATTAGAAATTTATAAATTATTTTTCAAGACGCTACTACTAAGTAGCGTCTTGAGTGCTTTTTAAGGGGTATGCATTTTTGAAAAACGTTACAAAAATGCACAGTTTGTTAAAAAAATCACATAATTATTGGGATGGAGGAGTTCGTATTGTTAATAAGCGGCGAAGAAAAAATAAAATCCATGATTAAATATTTATTAGGGGATAAAGTCTCAGAAAATGACACTCTTCATGCTTTGAAAGAAATACATAAACAAGGATTCATTACTGATAATGAATTAAGTGAAGTCATGCAGCAAATGGAACCAAAAAAAGGACTAGCCTCATGCTAATCCTTTTTTTCTTGTTTTAACATTCTTTGGATAGCTACTTCTAAAAGCGCTTTGACGCTTTCGATTTCCTCAGGAGACAGCTTTCTTCCATCCCAATGCAATTCATCACTTTCAAATATTTCTTTTATATTATTGCTACTTTTAATGGAATTATCGCTTTTCCCGAATAAGTAATCAATGGGAACGTTGAAGAAATCAGCTAATTTTTCAATGTTCTCACGTGAGGGGATTTTTGTCCCTTTTTCATATTTGGAAATAGTTTGCTTGCTCACACCAATATTTTCGCCTATTTTTTCTTGTGTTAGTTTTCGTTCTTTTCTTAACTCGAATATTCTCTCCCCTATGATATTCATCTATAACATCCTTTCGCGCTACTTGTAAAAAAGTATCTAGTTTAAATGTAACAATGAGTAGCCCTAATGGCAACGTAAAAATAAAAAATAAATTTTTGAAAATAAAAAGTTGCCTTTAGGGCTACTTTTGGTTATACTAAGTTTAGAAGTTGAAGGTGGTGACTTAAAATGCTAAATACACAACGAATTAAATCTCTAAGACAAAAAAATGGTTATTCTTTAGAATACGTTTCAAAGGCTTTAGGTCTGAAATTCAAACGTTCTTATCATAACGTTGAAAAAGGAGAATCAGGATTATCAGTAGAGAAACTAAAAAAACTTTCGGAACTTTATGGTGTATCGATCAGTGATCTAATAAAGTGAGAGAGATTTTTTTTACAACCTAAGTCGCCCTTAGGACTACAATTGAGGGCGACGTTATAAGATAGTGTATCCATATTTAAACTAAAAAAATGATTGGAGTGAAAAAACATGTACCAAATTAAACAACTACCATTTTCACTGAAAGCGGAGGATGTACAGGAATTCTTAAATATTTCTCGATCAGCCGCATACGCACTTATGAAGAGAGAGGACTTCCCAACAATTGTAATTGGAAAAAGCAAACGCGTTAAAGCGGAAGACTTTCTTAAATGGGTAGAAGCGCAAAAGGTGGGAACAAATGCTAGTTAAAATAGAATTTCAGGTTTTTAACAAAATTACCGTTTGATAAATAAGGAGGTGATTTCGTGGAAGATACAACATCATTAGTTATATTCGCAATGTTAATCGCATGTGGTTCATGGTTGCTTTACATCACTTATGAGCCAATAAAACAATGGGCTTGGAGTGATGTGAAACAAAATAAAAAGACCCATGGCAGTGGGTCCTTTAAGAAAAAACACTTGTTATAAGTATATCACGGAAAGTAGGGAAATAGTACATGCGTTTAATTGAATACCAAGTGCTATTACCTAATAAATTTTGGGATTTAGCAAAAAGCAAAAAAGAATTAAAACAAATGGTTGAAAAGTATTTCAGCGTTGGTTATCCGCATTATGAAATTCAACGAATAATCAAAAGTGGACAAGCGTATATAGCGGTTTGCGTAAGGAGGTAAGGAATATGTCTGAAGTAAAAGTGAAGTGGATTAAACTTTCAACAACAATGTTTGAGGATGAAAAAATACGTTTAATAGAGAGCATGCCTGAAGCTGATACATTGTTAATAATTTGGATTAAGTTGTTGGCTCAAGCTGGCAAGACAAATGCAAGTGGGTATATCTTTCTGAACGAGAATATCCCATATACGGAGGATATGCTAGCAACACTTTTTAATCGACCTTTAAATACAGTTCGAATGGCATTAAGTGTATTTAAGAAATTCGGAATGATTGATATTGATGATAATCATTACATCAATGTTGTTAATTGGGGAAACCATCAGAATTTAGACCGTTTAGAAAAGATTAAGGAAGACACTAGAAAACGCGTAGCGGCACATCGAGAAAGAAAAAAACAAAAAACACTTGGTTGTAACGTTACATGTAACGAAGAAGTAACGGACATAGATAAAGATTTAGATAAAGATTTAGATAAAGATTTAAAAGAAAAACATAGTCCTGAAATCATTCAGGACAACACTCAACCTATTCCATATCAAGAAATTGTTGATTATCTCAACATAAAAGCAAAAACCAATTATAAACATACATCTAAAAAAACACAGGATCTAATCAAAGCAAGGTGGAAAGAAGGGTTCGAATTATCTCATTTCCAACAAGTAATTGATACTAAAACTTCACAATGGATCGGCAACACAGAAATGTGTGGATACTTGAGACCAATCACATTATTTGGAACTAAATTTGAAAGTTATTTAAATGAAAAACCAAGTAAGGAATCTCAACAACAATACGGTAATCACATAGATATCCCAGGTTTCAAGGGGAATATGCCATTTTAACGAGGTGAACAGAAGTGCAAAAAATGCAGAAATCATTTGAAAAGATAGCAGCATTAGAATTTGCAGATGAATATTGCGAAAATCATACATTCAGCAAAGGCGGACAAGTAACTGTAAAGCCCGTAAGAATGATGATTGATAAAAATGATGGCTCGATTTATTGCCCAAGATGCAAAGTGGAACAGCAGGATTCAATCCTATTCCAGCAAGCAAACAATTACTACAAGAAGATCAATAGAGAACGACAGAAGAATCTTCTTTTTAAACATAGTGTTATCGAAAATCAGTCAATTACAGAATCAAGGCTAGAATCATATGAAACGGATTGCCCAGAAACTACAGCAAATAAGAAAAAAGCTATAGCGATTTTGGAGCGTATCAAAAAAGGTGAAACCCTAAATGTTTATATTGCAGGGATTCAAGGTGTAGGAAAAAGCCATTTAGCTTATGCGATGTTATATGAACTAGTAAGACATTATTGGACAATCTCTGATGGTGAAGCTCTTAATGATGAATACGCATTTAAGGAAATGAAAAGTTGTTTATTTGTAGAGATAGAAAAATTAATTCGTTTAATACAAGACTCATTTCGGAATAAAGAGTCGAAGTACACGATGGATTACTGTATTAGCTTGATGGTTGAAGCCGATTTTCTAGTTATTGATGATTTAGGGGCTGAAAGTGGTTCTATGAATAGAAACGGAGAAGCAAGCGATTTTGTTCATAAAATACTTTACGGTGTTGCTAATGGACGGCAAGGAGCAAATAAAACAACGATTACTACATCAAATTTAGCAAGTAGACAGCTTTTTCAAAAGTATGATCCAAAACTAGCGAGTAGGTTGTTAAATGGAGTATCAAAAGATGAAACAATCGTGTTTAAAACAACGACAGATAAAAGAATTTTAAATTTAGATATTGGTTTCTAAGGAGGAATAAACATGTGTGCATTATGTCATGATACAGGAATTATTCGTAAAGAAACTTATCCAGGTGTAATTGAAACGAGCGGTTGTAATTGTGAATTGGCAATACAGCAGCAAGAAGAAAACGATAAGCGTTGGCAAGCATGGTTAATCAAATTTGAATTAATGAAACAAGAGTTGAAACGGAACCAACAACAAAAAGTAAGTTAACAAGGGGGAGAAAGTTATGAAAAACACAGGTGTTGTAAGAAAAGTTGATGAGCTAGGACGTGTAGTAATTCCGGTAGAGTTACGCAGGACTTTGGGTATTGCTGAAGGTACAGCAGTAGACTTTCATGTTTATGGAGAAAACATCATTTTGAAAAAACAAGAAAAGTCATGCTTTGTAACTGGTGAAGTATCTGATTCCAACATCGAATTGTTAGGTGGCCGAATGTTTTTGAGTAAGGAAGGAGCACTTGAGTTACTTAATTCTCTTGAAAAGAGTGTGAAGGAACATGCCTAAACAATTGAATATTTTCGATGTAGAGCCGGAAATTTGTCAGTTCGATGTAATGAAAGCAAATGTAAAAAGGGGAACTGGACGCACTACATATGCAGATGTACGCGTTCATGTTCCTAAAAATGCAAAATGTACAGATGAGTTACCACGTAAAACGGAGCCAGATGAACGTTATGAATTATTTGAACAATACGCAATGGCAATTTGGCGATATGAGCGATCAATTGATAGTTCGTGTAATTGGGAAACAGCCGAGGAATTATGTAAGGCAGCAAGAGATAAAAAGGAAGATATTCCAGTAAGGATTTATTTAGGCAGTGGATTTAAGCCAGATGTCGTTCAGTACATGGATTGAGCAAAAGGGAGAGGGACATATGAAAAAAATAGAAATTGATGTTAGTAGCAACAAACTATTAATAGTGAAGGACGGAAATGTTACAGCAGTCAATCCACCAATGAGCGGATTCGGTGAGCAAGTTGCGGTTTGGGTAAACGGTAAGGTTGATCGTGTGGATACTAAGTTTACTGAAAAGATAAAATAATCATTTTTAGAAAGTAGGTTCGCTTATGAGTGTAGCAAGAAATCATGAAGCGATGAAGGAATCACGCTTAAAGGTATACATCGCTTTAGAAGAGGCTAACTTCATTTGGGATGAAAGAGATGTAGTTCGTTTTCGTAAAATGTGGAGTCAAGGTATGAGCTTACCAAAGATGGCAAAAGCGTTAAGGAGACACCAAGCGGAAGTTGCGCTTCTTGTAATAGATCAAGCTGATAAGTATTTAATTGAAAATCGTCCAATAGGATTAGGGATTTGCTAAATAGGAAGGGGAAATCAAAATGAAAGCAATGAAAAACAGCGTTATGGAAGTAACTAAATTAATCAGTAAATCAAAGGAAGGACAAGCCTTTATGAGCAACAATCAAATTTGTGAATTAGATCAATATCAAGAAGCGGCATTACGTACATGGAATACAAATCAGGATTTTGGTGGACGTGTTTTAAATGCAGCATTAGGGCTTTCGGGAGAATCTGGTGAGGTTGCTGATATTGTAAAAAAAGCTATTTTTCATGGTCATGGATTTGATCCAGCTCATTGTCCAGGAGAAGAAGAAGGGAATACGCATAAAATCGCTTTAGAGCTGGGAGATATCTTGTACTACATTTCGATCATGTCTCACGAAATGGGATATACCTTAGAAGATATCGCTCAAATGAATATCGCAAAATTAGCTAAAAGATATCCGGATGGTTTTAGTCGAGAAGCAAGTAAAGCACGTGTCGATGTAAAGTAAGACAAAATTTGAATTTTGTACAGAAATGGGGAATAAGAAATGGATTCAAATAAAAAAGTGCGTTTTACATTAAGCATTGGTTATGCAGGCGCAAAACATGATGAAACATTTACATTAGATGAATTAGGTTATGATCCGAAAGTAGATAAGGATGTAGAAAAGTTTCTTGAGGAACAATGGCGAGAGTGGTCAAACAATTACATTGATGGTTCATGGAGTTTTTCAGAGGAAAACTAAACAAAAGCGTTATTTGAAATTGTTCATGAAAAAAGAGCACTATCGAAAGTGCTCTTAGAAAATACATTTTATATTCTGTTTTGAGCTACGATTTTAATATTCTCTGGCGGAATGATATCTTGAATTTTTTCTTTTAAATCTACTTGGACCATTTCTTCAAGATGTTCAAGTGAAACTTCAAAGTTCATGCATTCCGCAGTTGCGATGTTTAATAAAGAATAATTTTCATTCTTTTTAACAACAAGATATTGTGAATGATCTGTTATTACTATACATCCTTGTTGAATGCCTAAATTACGATTATCTTCAAAAGTCATAAATAAATCTCCTAACCTTTTTCTGATAGGAATTTTACTACAGAAAAAGGTTAGTGTCTAGTCGGTCTTATGCAAGAACTAAATTCAAACAAAATAGTTATTGTATGATGAAAAAATTAAAGAACCTGTTATTACTAACAGGTTCTGTGTACAAGGAGTTCAAGGAATACAAGGTAACTGGTCCAGAGAAACCTGTGTATTTCTTGGCTTAATAGTAATGTATTCAAAATAAGTAAAAAAATGAATGAAAGTTAAACAAAAATTTTTTATGACCAAAAATAAAATAACCCGCTATTTAAAACGGGTTATTTCGATGAGGTGTGCAAGAAATTCAAGGTAACTGGACCGGAGAAACCTGTAAAATTCCTTACAATAATAATGTATGCAAAGGAATCAATAAGGTTACTGAATTTTAAACAGACTTCTTATTTAATAAAAAAATCGTGTACAAAAAATGTACACGATTATATAGAAACTATGTCTTGCGTGCTCATTGTATTCTATGTCTATTGTATGTAAAACGTGATACATCTAAATAACTTAAAAGAGCACTTTTAAAAGTGCTCTTAAGACCAAGACTCTTATTGTAAAAGAGTACATGATAATATATGTACCTTTTTCTAAGAATGTGAATCATTTGACCAGAATTTTCACATGAAAACTAAAGAGCGCTGATCGAGAGCGCTCCTTATGTCTCATTATAACGAAAGTGACGAGCTCACATTATATAGAAAGGCAATATTATTGTATGCCAAAGTATGAGATTAGTGAATGGGTTTAGACAAAATCTTTATTTTGGAGAGAGGAAGAAACAATATGAAGTTTGGGGTATTGAAAATTGAGGATGTCCTAAAAGTGTCAACTCAAAGCGAATTGGCAGTTCTGGATGGTATTGTACGGAAAATAGGGATCATGAGGGAGGAGGAAGGTCGGAATCCAGATCCTAAATATTATGTAGTTAATCAAGACGAACCGTATGCAGAGGAAGTTCTAAGCATCATAAAAAAACATGAAGGTGAACTATAACAAAATCGTTATTTGGAGGGGAATTGTGAAATGAAAAGGTTGAAATGTGTAATTAGGAATAGTTCTTTTGATATTAAATTTGATTGCAAAAGATTGGTTCAGGGTATTTTAAATGGATTAGAAATACCCTGATAAGGATGCTTGATATAACACAATTAAAAATAGAATAGGAAGTTTTCAAATAATAGAAATACTACATTAAGATGTTAAGGTAACACTTTCAATATCTTCACAACCTATAAATATGATATTAGTAGATTCAGGGGTTATTACATCTTCCTCTTTTAATATAACTAAACAAAGTGTTGGATAAAAACTAGAAAGAGCAGCAGGTCCGATTATTTGTCCAGACTTGGTTGTTACTGTAATGATAGTTCCTATCGGCCAATTAGAAAGTAAATAACAAGCTATTCCTGTACAAGATGCCATTTTTATTTTCCCTCACTTTAAATTTGGAATTTATATAAATGTAGATGGTACATAGTACATAGGATATGCATTAAGGTTGTGATGTGTCACTTAGGTAAAATTTTAGTTTTATAAAAATAATTGATTTTATACGATTTATTTTTTGAATTCTCTCGATTGAACTTCAATGAGAAATAATGAATATGGAATTGTAATAAAAACGCTATTTTATTAGAAAAGGAGAATGGAGAATGAGAGAAATTAAGTTTAGAGGTTGGGACGTTAATGAAAGAAAAATGGACTACGATGTAATTATTAATAGAGGAAGAATATTGGATATTCAATACGGTAATATTTGCGGATCTTATCTGAATGAAGATTTCATACCGATGCAATATACAGGCCTAAAAGACAAGGACGGCAAGGAGGTTTATGAAGGGGATATTGTCCATATGTATAGCGTTATGCCGGGATGCGACATTGACGAAATTGGCATAGTTAAGTTTATAGAATGTGCTTTTCTATTTGAAAAGACAGATGGAAGTAACGGATGGTCGATATTTAACGAAGCAACAGAGATTGAAGTCATTGGGAATACTTACGAAAACCCAGAGTTAGTAAAAAACTAAACAAAAACTTCATTTTTGGAGAAAGCGAGGTGGTGATATGAGTCTTACTTTTATAGACTTATTTGCCGGAATTGGCGGTTTTAGATTGGGAATGGAAGCTGCAGGTCATAAGTGCCTGGGATATGTAGAATGGGACAAGTTTGCTAGAAAATCATACGAAGCAATTCATAATACAAAAGGAGAGTGGACGGCACATGACATTACAACTGTTACAAACGACGATTTACGATTACTTAGAGGACAAGTCGATGTTATCTGTGGTGGATTCCCTTGCCAAGCCTTCAGCATTGCCGGAAAACGATTGGGATTCGCAGAAACTAGAGGAACTTTGTTCTTCGAAATTGCTAGACTCGCCAAAGAAATCCAACCACAATATTTATTCCTTGAGAACGTCAAAGGCTTACTCAATCACGACGGAGGGAACACATTCAGAACAATACTCTCCACGCTTGATGAATTGGGGTATGATGCGGAATGGCAGCTACTTAACAGCAAAGATTTCGGAGTTCCCCAAAACCGTGAGAGGGTGTTCATTATCGGACATCTTAGAGGAAGAAGTAGACGAGAAGTATTTCCTATCCGACAAAATAGTGGAAAAACTAATATTAAAATAGCGGCAGATCTTAACCACTATTCACAAGAAGCTTTAAATAGAATTTATGGAATGGAAGGACTTTCCCCTACTCTAGATACAATGCAAGGTGGTGGAAGACAACCTAAAGTATTATTAGAACCATTTCCGCTTACCGAAGAAGGTAACGCATACTGTTTAACTACACGAACACACGCATGTTACTTGCCAAGAAATGTCGCGCGCAAAGAAACTACATTAGTTAAAGTTCGTGAAGCTACTAAGAAAGGTTATGCTGAAGCTCAAATTGGTGACAGTATTAACTATTCAGTACCAGGAAGTGAAACAAGAAGAGGACGTGCAGGGAAAGAGATTGCTCAAACATTAGATACAGCTTGTAATCAAGCGGTTATTGAAAATAAACCACCTTATCGTATTCGGAAATTAACACCAAGGGAATGTTGGAGATTACAAGGGTTTCCTGATTGGGCGTTTGATAAAGCACAAGAAGTTAATTCGAATAGTCAGCTTTATAAACAGGCAGGAAATTCGGTTACCGTTAATGTAATTCATGCAATTGCTGAGAGATTATTATAAAAATTTCATTTTGTAGAAAAGGGGGAATGGATATGAAAAGATATCGTGTTGAATTTACTGAAACTAAATCTTATGAAGCGTACGTTGAAGCTCCTGATGCGGATAAGGCGATCGATAAAGTTCGTAATGGTCTTGTAGAGGAAGAAGAACTGATTGAAAAAGATGTAATTATTGATGGGATGTACTTACAGAATAAAAGCAGCTAGCAAAAGCTAACTGCTCATCTCCAAGGGGGAACAAGGAGAAAGTAACTTAATGGGTTGTCTACAGTATTGACGGGATATTGAGTTTTATTCAGGGGAGGAAGAGAAATGGATAGATATAAAAAAGTTTTACATTTAATGTCTTTGATTGAATTCGTTGAAGGCGTAAAGATTGAATTTAATTATTTTGATGAATGGCCAATTGAAAAGATTGATAACAAAATCGAATTTTATGAATATGTTTCTGAAAAATAGGAGGTATAGGGGATGGACTGGATAACAATAAAACAAAAAACACATAAAGATAAGTTAGAAATAATTAAACAGGAAATGAAAGAAACAAAAGATGAAACTGTTATAAAGTTTCTTAGATTATTAAAGAAAAGAAATGAAGAAGAAATTCAAAGATATGAAAGTTGGAGGTAGAGGAAGATGCAAGCATCAACAGATTTTTTAATGGCGTTATCTTTAAAGTTAACAGAGATTGCGAAAAGTACGTCAGATTTAGAAACGGAATCAGAATTGTACGAGTTTATTGAGAAGATTGATGAGACTATAGAAAACTGAACAAAATAATCCTTTTAAAATAAAAAAGAAAAAAGCAACTTGTATTGGGGACAAGTCACTTTTTTCGAGTGGCAATGTTACATTTATTATAACAGGACAAATGTAGCATCTAAATGAATAAAAAATACAAATTTTAGACAAAATTCGAGATTACAAATGAATATAGTCCGGCTAGAAAACTAGAGGACACCAATTCATTAAAGCGGCAATCCAAGCTGTTTTAGGAATAGGTGTCCTTTTTATTTTGAAAAGGGAGATGGGGAAATGAAGGTGTTAAAGGATCAGCTACGTGAATGGAAAAAGCAATCAAAACAAGTAAAGAAGAAAGATAAGAAAAAAAGAAAAGAAAAATTAAGTACTCGTGACATTGAAGATTTAATGGGGATTCGTGGACCGCGTTATGAGCGTAGACGTGGAGCATTAAGACAAAAATAATAACAATGGAGGAATTTAATATGAATAAACAACTATCATTCAAGATGCCAATTGTGGATGGAAAAAGAACAAAACAAGAAATCGAAAAAGTATTTAATGAGTATCGTAGATATTTAGCAACTATGCCATGTGATATGCTGCCAAAAGTGACAGCGTCGTATTCTATTGTTCCTCCATCGAATACAAATGAGTTTAACAGTTCGACTGAAAATATTGCAATAGAAAGAATAGAGTATGAACAAGAACGAAATAAATTTATGAGTTGGTTGTATGACGGTGTGAATCGTCTAAGAGATGATGAACGTGAAGTGATTGTGAAATTTTATATGGAACATGATTCTGGATATGATCAAGATATCTGGATGGATTTAGGTATAGGTAAAACAAAATATTATAAGTTAAAAGGACGAGCGATATTGCGTTTAGCTTTCAATCTAAAGAAAGAGGTGTTTCAAAAAACGCGTAAACAAAAAGAGGGGCAAAGTATATGAATATTGTACAGCCGATTCGAGATAAAGAAATAATACAAGAAATAAAAGAGTTTTATAAGGAACAGAATGAGAGGAACTACATTCTGTTTCTTCTTGGTATTAATACAGGATTCAGAATATCGGATATTTTACGTTTACGTGTTCGTGATGTAGAAGGCTGGAATATTGTGATACGCGAAAAGAAAACAAGGAAGATCAAAGATGTGAAGATGCCTTCAGAGCTGAAGAGAGCCATCAGAAATTATACTGAAGGAAAGCCAAAGAATGAATACCTCATTAAGAGTAGGAACGGAAAAAACAAACCGATTACTCGTGCAATGGCATATGTCATATTGAATCAAGCTGCAGAAGAGTTTGGGTTGGAACGTATAGGTACTCATTCACTTAGAAAAACATATGGGTATCATCATTACAAACAATTTAAAGATGTAGTCGCTCTACAAAAAATGTTAAATCATACAGATCAAAAAGAAACATTGAGATACATTGGAATGGAACAAGATACATTAAATGATTATCAAAGGAAGTTTAGAATCTAGCTCCTTTATTTTTTTAACATTTATTGAATTAGCTTTAAACTGAAAGTGTCAAATTCATTTTTATAAAATGCGAAAGAGATTGGTATATCTAAGGTTAAACGGAATAGGTGAATTTAACACAATCCAGATTATAGCTAATTCATTTTCTAGGATTAAAGAACATATTTATTCAAAACTATGCGAAAAGAGGCTGAAAACCGATGTGAAAAAATAAAGAAATAAAAAACGCGAACTATTTGTGAACTATCTGCGGACTATTTGCGAACGATTTACGGACACGTTTTGGTTTTTAACATGATATATTTGTATGGTGAGAAGTGGCGGAAAACACAACTCATAAATTTCTTTATAATATATGTTGTTTAAACGGTTTCGTAATAGCGGCAAATAAAATCCGAAACCAGCAGATGGTAACGATTGAATGACACCGTTATTAGGGAGAGCTTTTGCTCTTCTTCCAGTTACTTAATAATGTTGACGCAGTTGAATGTAGCAACATTAGGTAATTGGAAAAAGAATAAAACTTCACGTACCGCAATTGAAACTTAAATTAATCATTACCAAAAGCATCCGTTAGGGTGTTTTTTTATTTTAAGGGAGGAAATGGGAATGGAAGTAAACATTAATGAGGTTATAGAAAGGTTATATGAACCAGCTAAGGAGTTCGTGATTGAAAATCAAATAGCGAGAGTATCGTCATTACAACGTAAATTTAGAATTGGTTATATGACAGCCGCTAAGATCATGGATCGTCTCGAAGAAAATGAGATTGTAGGGCCTTATGCAGGAAGTCAACCTAGAAAAGTGTTAGTACAAAAATAGCATCCATTCGGGTGCTTTTTATTTTGGAGGAGGAGAAGAGATGAATCTAACGTTACATAATGGAGATTTGAATAAGTTAGCAAGAGATACTTCACATGACAGTATCATCTTGAGAGTTGGTGAACAAGAAATGGTATCTCTGAAAAGCAATGGAGATATCTATGTTAAAGGTAAGCTTGTTGAAAACGATAAAGAAGTTGTAGATGGCATGAGAGAGTTCTTGAAGTTATCTAGGTAAAGAAAGGCGCAAACGTGTTGCATTATATAGAGACAAGGGGTGAGAGGATGGAATTAAATAAGCTTGAAAAAGCAATGGTCATTGGAATAATCCTTCGCGTTCTTCGTAGCAAGAAGAAAATAAAACAGTATGTGGGATTAGAAAGGTTACCAGATGTAATTCAAGTGTTAGATGAGCTACAAGAAAACACAACGCTTGAAGATAAAGAAGAAGCTATAACAAGTGTAATCAATAAATTGTTGGATGATCTGTTAGAGAAAGATAAGAGGTGAGTAAGTGAAGAGTTTATTAGGAATGTGGATTGCTCAAGTTAGATGGGCTAAGAGATATTATAAAAATGGATTGCTCTCATACTTGCTACATAAATTCGGCATCATTAAAAGTCCGACACTTTCTTTAATTGTAGTTTATACATTCAAAGAAGATATATTTTTTTGGAGGAAGTTAAAGAAGAGGTGAAGAGATGAAAGGTATAATTGTTTGTAGTGTAACATTAAGAGAAGTATTTGAGGTAATCCGTGAGGCTTTTACTATTATGAGTGAACAGGCCAAAGAGTTTAATGATCTAATCAAAGAAGCTTTTAGATATGAAGAAGAACTGGAATATAAAGAACGTAATAGTCTTCCTCATACTGTTGTGGTAAATATTCTGAAGTCTCAAGTGTTAGATCGTAAGCCTAGATGCATAAGAGCAAGGACGGTGTGTTAACAATGGACTATATTAAGCTCATAAGAGAAGGTAAGCTTATGAAGTTCTATAAGTCTAAAGAGTGGAGAGCACTAAGGCTCAAGGCTCTACAGCGTGATAATCACGAATGTCAAATGTGTAAGTCGAAAGGTAAATATAAGCCTGCTGAGAATGTACATCATCTTAAAGAGGTGAAGACACATCCACACTTAGCAATGGATTTAGATAACCTGCAATGCTTATGTATTCGATGTCACAATGAAGTACATGATCGGTTAGATAAGGTTGAGAAGAAGGTACCTAAGTTCATGAATGAGGAACGGTGGTAGCTATGATTATTGTGGATGGTAGTTGGACATTTGATACTGACTTAATGATTCAATACGCTGAGAAGGCCGAGCGTACGTCATATGAGCGCGACATGCTTAATCAGTTCCGAAAGTATTCTTACTGGCGTTACTGCCAAATAAGAGACTGTGTGAACCCAAGAAAGTGCAAACGGCTTAAACTTAATGATGTTAGAGAAAGATTGGAAGAAGAAGAGAATTTAATATTTACGACAGACATTCTAAAGATTTCTATTGAAGAAGTCTTTTTTATTTTGGATTTTATCGAAACTTACTTTGAATTAGTTTCTTAAACACCCCCCGGTCAAAAAGTTTGGCTTTTAGTAGGAGGACCATTCAACGGGGGGAGGAGAGCGGTTAAAACATTTTTGCGAATTAAAAAGTAAGAGGGGGGGTACTTGTGCGGAAACTATCAAAAAAAGCACAGATAAAGCAAGATTTATTACAACAATTGGAAAACAGTGGTTTGTATGGCATGCACTACATTGATCTTGTTGATGACTACATGACGATGTTTGATGTGAAAAATAAGTTAGCAAGAGAAATGAAAAAGAATGGACCAATGATTGAATGGCAAAATAGTGAGAGTCAAAAGGGAGTCAAAGCGAATCCAGCTACAAAAGAATTTCGTGAGACAAACAAGCGCATGACAGAATTATTAAAAGTTCTTGGTTTGAAAGAACCAGTATATGAAGGTAATGATGATGATGACGACATCTAGAAATTCAACTACATATAAGTATCATCCTTACATCGACGAGTATATGCGTATGGTTGAAAATGAGGAAATACAAAGTTGTAAAGAACAAAAACAACTCATGGAGTTTCTTCGTTGGAAGTTAGACCAACCTGGTGTAGTGATTGATGCAGATGCTATTGAAAAATCAGTAGAAAAGCCAGCCCCTTATTTTTCTTTTTCACTATTTGCTTGGCAAAGGTTCTGTAATGCCATTTTTTATGGTGTGCGTTATGATGACGGTCGTCTTATGTTTGACAGATATCTGTTACTACTTGGTCGTGGAGCAGGTAAAAACGGATATATCAGTTATGACTGTTTTTATATGCTAAGTGGTCATCACGGGATTAAGAATTATGATATAGATATTGTGGCAACTTCAGAAGATCAGGCGAAAACCTCATTCGAAGATGTTTTAAATATTTTAGAAACACCAAAATTTGCAAAGAAATTAAAAAAGGTTTTTTATAAATCAAAAAAACTAATTAAACATTATAAAACTAAATCTAAATTTGAATTTAATACGTCAAATGCTCGTACAAAAGATGGTAAGCGAAGTGGAACTGTTATATTTGATGAGTTACATGAGTATGAAGATTATTCAAATATAAAAGTTTTTACATCAGGTTTAGGAAAAAAGAAAGATCCAAGGATTTTCTATATTACAACAGATGGGAATGTCCGTGGTGGAGTATTGGATGATATGAAAGACGAAGCTCAGATGGTGTTGAATAAAGAATTACCACATTCCACACTGTTTCCTTTCATATGTAAGCTTGATGATGAAGAAGAAGTCCATGACGAGTCTAAATGGGAAAAAGCAAATCCTTCATATAGATACAATGAAAATTTACAACATGAAATGCGAAAAGAATACCATGATATGAAACGTAACAGTGCATTACGTATTGAGTTCATGACGAAAAGAATGAATTTACCTGTTGAGGATACGAGGAAAGAAGTTGCTACTTATGATGAACGATTAGCAACAAATCAACCATTCCCTGAAAATGTACAAGGGATAGAATGTATTGGAGCAGTTGACTTCGCGCAAATACGTGATTTCTGTTCAGTTGGAATCTTATTTAAAAAAGATGGAAAACGATATTGGAAGCAGCATACGTTCATGCATCATACAGCGCCTAAGTTGCAAGATATTAATCCTGATATCATTCGAATTGCAATTGAAAAAGAATTACTTACTGTTGTTTATGACAAATCGATAAGTGCAGAACATGTGCGGGATTGGTTTGTAATGATGAATAAAGAATACCGTATAAAAAAAGTCAGCATGGATTTATACCGTTCGGCTATTTTAAAAGAATCGCTTGAAGAGGCTGGCTTTGAAATTGAAATCGTCCGTCGTGGTCCAGCAACTCATAGTAAACTCGCTCCACTTGTAGAAGAAGTTTTTATTAAACATACTATTATTTTTGGTGATGATCCGTTAATGCGTTGGTATGTTGGAAATGTCTATAAAGAAGAGAAAATGAATGGCAATATTGAATATAAAAAGGTTGATAAAGAGAAGCGAAAAACAGATGGTTTTTTCGCTTTTTTACATGCTCTTAATTGTGATAGTGAGTTAAAAGAGTCAAATACTTTAACAAAAGAAAATGTTAGAAAGATATTTAAATCATTTAGTATATAAAAGGTGGTGAGAATGTGGGATTAAGAGATTGGGTAAGAGGTTTTTTTGGAAGTAGGAAGACAATGACTCTAGATTCATGTTTCTATGAGCTAGGAATTGACTATTTCTATAAAAAGCTTGCTGTAGAAAGTTGTATTGATTTAATTGCAAATGCTTTAACAAGGTGTGAATTTCAAACCTTTGAAAAAGGGAAAGAAAAACGTGGTGAAAATCACTATTTATTAAATGTACAACCAAATCAAAATCAAAATGCATCGGAATTTATGCATAGTTTGGTAAATCATTTAATCATGGAAAACGAATGTGTAGTTATTATGCAAAATGAGCAATTGTACATTGCAGATTCCTTTAATGTTAATAAGTTTGCATTAAAAGAGAATATGTACAAGGACATAACTGTTGGTGAGCTTACTTTTGAAAAATCATTTAATGAATCAGAAGTGTTTCACTTTAAACTCAATGATCGTAATATTATGCAAATTATAGATGGAATGTATAGTAGTTTTGGGAAACTACTTGCATCGTCAATTGATTACTATAAAAGAAAGAATAATAAACGTTTGTTAATCAAAGGTGATTTTTTGAGACCGCAAGATCCAGAAACGCAGGCCGCCATTGATGAAATGTTCGAAGGACAGTTAAAAAATTGGTTTAATGCTGATAAAGTGGGTTCAGCTTTTCAATTACAAGATGGTTATGTTTTTGAAGATATGAGTGATAGTAAAAATGGTGTATCAAATAATAGCACAAGTCGTGATATTAGCGATTTGATCAATGACATATTTAACTATGTAGCAGTTGCTTTTCATGTCCCTATAGGGATTTTAAAAGGTGATGTAGCGGACATTGAAAAACAATTGGATTCGTTCTTAGCTTTTTGCATTAATCCAATTGCTGAATTGATCCAAGATGAATTTAACCGGAAGATGTACAGTAAAAAAGAATATATAGACCGCACATATTTAAAGATTGATACAACAAAAATTAAGGTTGTTGATATTACGAAACTAGCAACAGCATTAGATAAGCTCTTTGCAATCGGTGGTTTATCTATTAATGACATTTTAATTATTCTTGGTAGAGAGCCGATTGAAGAAAAATGGGCAAATAAGCGCTTTGTTACAAAGAATTATCAAGAAGCTGATTCTTTGGAGGGAGGTGAAAAGAATGAGACGTTATAAAAATGAACAGTATAATCATCTAGTCAATGTCCAACATACCTTTAAGGCAGAATCAAAAGCTGATTCACTGGATATAACGATTTATGGTGATATTGGTGAATCATGGTGGAGTGATTCTACATCAGCGGTTGATATTGAGAAAACATTGAAAGCTACTTCAGCAAATGTTATTAATATCAATCTGAATAGTCCTGGTGGTGATGTATTTGATGGAATTGCGATTTATAACCAACTTAAAAATCATCCGGCAAAAATCATCATTAATGTAGATGGACTGGCAGCAAGCGCCGCATCTATTATTGCGATGGCAGCAGACGAATTAATTATGAATACCGGTTCTATGTTAATGATTCATGAAGCTTCTACATGGACGTGGGGAACAAAATTAGATATTCGTAAGACATTGAATGCTCTTGAGGGAATTGACAAATCAATTGCAGATATTTATATGACTCGTTATCAAGGAGAACGTTCAGAAATTGAGACGATGATTGAGAATGAAACATGGTTTACAGCCAATGAGGCAGTAGAAATTGGATTGGCCCATAAAGTAAATGAACATGTAGAAGATAATGATGAAGTGGTAGATCCAGAGGGATTTAAAAATAATGTACTTCAGAAATTCCGAAATAAAAATAAACAGCAGAATGAAAAAGTAGTAGCAAGTACAACTTCAAATTTATTAAGTAAATTTAAGCGCGCATAAAGCAGTGCTTTTTTTATTGGAAAAAATCAGGAGGTAATAAAATGACGATTAAAAATTTAGATCGAAGTGTAATTGAAAATAAGGAATCGCAAATCACTAATGTGAAAGAAGCGCTTGAAAATGGTGATGCGCAAGCGGTCGCTGAACGTATCGTGACAAACATGGAAGGAAACATGCAGCATATTCAAGACATGATGAATAGTATTATTAACGAAGCGCAACAAGCAAAAGACGAGAAATGGGATGCTCAAGTATTGGCCGCTCGTGGTGTGCGTGCTTTAACAAATGAAGAACAGAAATTTTACAATGCCGCTATTGAGGTACAGTCATTTGATGAAGTAACAAAATTAATGCCACCAACTATTTTTGAACGAGTTTTTGAAGATCTTGAAAAAGAGCATCCACTACTATCTTTAATTAATTTCCAAACAACTGGAGCTACTACACAATGGGTACTACGTAAAGAGGGTGCAAGTGTAGTATTTTGGGGAGATGTGTGTGATAACATCAAGGAAATGACAGACGAAGGATTCTATACAGTAGATCAAGGAATGTTTAAACTAAGCGGATTCCTAGTTGTATGTAAAGCAATGTTTGAATTAGGTCCAAGCTGGTTAGATAAATATGTTCGTACATTTATGAAAGAAGTTGTAGCAGAAGAATTAGAAAATGTTGTTGTTAGCGGGACAGGGAAGAAACAACCAATTGGTATGATTAAAAATCTAAAAGGTGCTGTAACGGATGGTATTTATCCAGACAAAGAACCTGTTGTATTAAAAGATTTTAGCCCAACAACAATTGGTAAAGAGATTTTAGCGCCAACAACTAAAAAAGGGACACGCCGTTATACTGGCGTCACTTTAATTGTGAATCCGTTAGACTATGCAACGAAATTTTTCCCGATTGGTGCAAAACGTAAAGACGATGGTACTTGGACTTATGATAATTTTGGTGTTCCAGGATTAACGATGGTTCAATCACCAGCGGTGCCATTAAATCGAATGATTTCCGGAAAACCTAAAGATTACTTTATGGGTGTTGGTAGCGAACAAAAATTAGAATCAACCGATGTTCTTCGAATGATTGAAGATCAACGATTATATCTCATTCGTCAGCTTGCAAATGGTCGCCCACTTGATCACGATTCATTCACAGTATTTGATATTACAGCACTTGAGCCGAAAGAAGGAACGCCAACGCCTTAAAAGGAGTGAATAATATGTACCAAGTATTAAATGATTTTATTGAAAAAGAGCATGATGATACTACTTATAAAAAGGGTGAGCAATATCCAAAGGCTGGATTTAAGTCTAACGATAAACGGGTGAAATATTTACAATCAATCGAAAATCCATATCAAATTGCTTTCTTAGGTCCTAAACTTGAAAAAGCAAAAAAGACAAGTAAGTCTACGGAAAAACAGTCAGATCAAGAAGAGAAGTAGGTGGTTCGATTGGAAGACAATCTTCTTGCTGAATTAAAAGATGTTCTTAAAATAACATGGAACGAAGAAGATAATCATTTAAATAGTATTTTAGATAAAGGGAAGGCGTATTTGTTTGGATTAACGAATGCGTCTTTTGATTTTTCAAAAGAGTTAACACCGAAAGATTTGCTATTAGAGCGGTGTCGATATGTCTATAACAATGCAGGTGATGAGTTTGAAAAAAATTATAAAAAAGAATTATCCAGGCTTATTTTAGATGTAGCTTTAGGAAAAGTTGGTGTAATTAATGGTTCTAAAAGCGTATAGAGAAACCTTAAATGATGGTTTTCTACAATATGGATATAAAAAAACAGAACGCTCAGAAGAGGGGAAAAGAATAGGTGAGAAGTTTCATGAAGAAGGAAAGCTCGCCTATAAAGTAATGTCTTTACGGGACAGTGATTACAAAATGGTGGGCGTTTTAACAACGGGATTAGATTTAAAAGTTAAAACACTCTATCCACCTTCATTTAGAAAAATAAATAAAAATAAACTTAAGGTATTAATGGATGGAATCGAATATGACGTGATTAAAGCAGATCATGATTCTAACAAACAATACCTTTTCTTTTATTTGCAGCAGGCGGTGAAATCTCGTGAATGAAAAATCTAAAAAGCTTATGAAGGAGCAGAGAAGTGGTGTTAAAAAAGCTCTTGAAGGTGGATTTAAGCTTTTAGTTGTTGAGGATGAACTAGCAGAAGATGAGGAATCGCAGCTAACAGAAGAGGGATACAATTGTTTTATATTGGAATATGGTGAGTTTCGGCCATCTTCAAATGAGCGTACAATTTCTCAAAGTATATACGTTAGTTATTTATCGGAAAATCAATCGAATTTAGATGAGCAGGTCATTGACATTATTTCGTGGGTTAGCAAGGTGAAAATGGTATCCTTTGTAGTTTCTAAAAGTGACCGTCTTCAAGTGAAAGATACAGATCGTTTTATTGATCGTGTTGTTTTTACGTTTAAGAGGGTGATTCCACTTGAGTGCATTTGAGCTTGATTATGAAGCCATAGAAAAGCTTGAAGAAAAAATGCGGGTATTACCAAATAAAATGGAACCCGCAATCAATACCATTCTTCATACGGATGGTATACGAATTGCAATAGAAGAGATTACAAAGCTGATTCCGGTATCTCGTTCTAAATGGAGTGTTCGAAATAAGACCCATGCCAAAGATAGCAACTGGTCAAAAAGTGAAAAGATGAATTTAGGTTTTAGGATATTGGCCCGTGGTGGAGCAGCTAATAAAAAAGGATCGTTTGGTTATCTAGTCTTCCCAAACGAAGGAAGAGGTTCGCATAATCCTTTAGAGCAGCGATTTGCGGAACGTGGGATTGTAAACGCTAGACCAAGAATTTTAGAAGAATTACACAAAGGTGTAGATAAAGTATTGGAGGAGGAATTTTAAATGGTTAAAGTAATTGAAGAATTTGATTCCGTGACGATTGCGAATGCAAGTATTCAATTTAAAAAGAAAGGTGACCAAGAACCAGGTGAGAAATTCGGTTGCGTTGGAACGATTGAAGGGGAACCAGAAAACAAGGAAACGAAAAAAATATGTGGTGGCGTGACGTTGAAAAAGAAATCGAAAACCACGGAACTTAAAATTACTGTTTCAGCGCATATTCCTGTTAAAGTAGCAAGGGATTATTTTGGTTTTGATACAACAGGATTAAAGAAAGGCGTTTGGGCGTACGGTAGTGAATCTAAAGGATACGATTTTGTATTTACAGCTGATGTTGTAGACGAATTTGAGGATTTAGTAAAACTTATTGCGTTTCCAAATTGCTCAAATTCCACAGGTTTTAAATTTGCTATTGCGAATGGTGAAGAGGAATTGGCAATGCTGGAATTAGAATTCACAGCCTTACCTGATGACTTAAATCACTTCTATTATGAGGCATTTGTGGATGAGTTAGAAGATGCAACAGTAGCACAAAAATGGCATACACAATTTAATTCAGCTCTTGTTCAAGGAACAACACCAGCACCTTAAAAAAAGCCCTAGTTTCATACAGGGCTTTTTCTTTTGGGTTTAAATAAGAAAAATGAAAGTGAGGAAATAGCAGATGAAAGTTCAAAAAATAACATTAAAAGAAGCGGAATTTGTAAAAGTAGATGGTGAGTATGAACAGCGATTTGTTAATGAACAAGACTATCCGGCGTTTTTAACAAATTACGCTTTGAAAAAAGGTCAGGAAGAAGGGCTTATTACTAGTTCGATTATTGCTGATATTGTAAAGTTCCAAGCTTTAGATGGGCTAAGAGATAAGGATAATAAAGACTTATCGGCATTAGAACAAATTGATCAAACAAGTATTCATAAAGTGATTTATATGGCATTTAAAGGAGCGAACCCTAAAGAAAAGTTAACATTTGATGAATTCCTAAAGAAGTATCATGATTCGTTAGCAGAATCTATGGAACTATATACGAAACTGGTTGTTGATGTAATTAGTCAAGATCCAAATCAATTTGCCGCAGCACTGAAAAAAAGTACAAATAGCGGCGGTAACGGTGAAAAAAAGTAAAAAATCCAGACATTAAAATTGAATGTGTGGAAGATAAATACGTCTTGTATTGTCTAGTCTCTGGAATAGATCCAGAGACTTTTTGGCATGAGCCAATTTCGTCTGTTGAGCGTATTTACGCAGGGATTACAGCGTTTGAAGCATGGCGTAACAATCCCAAGTAAAGGTAGGTGAGAAAATGGCCAGAAATAATTCGGAAGTTGAAGTTATATTTAAAGCGCAAAATAAAGATTTTAATGATGCCATGAAGGGCATGAATCAGGAAACTAAAAAACTTCGTCAAGAAATGAAATTGCAAGAAGAGCAGATGAAGTTAAATGCTACTGATTCAGAAAAACTACAAGCAAAGATTCAAAATCTTTCTCAACAATATGCAGTTGCACAAAGGGCTACGCAAGCAACGGCTGAACATTTACAACGTGCTAAAGAATTGTACGGAGAAAATTCTACTGTTGTAGCAAAGCTGGAATCAAAATTACGAAGTCAACAAATAACAGAACAACAGTTAGCCAATAGTATTAAACAAACTTCTGAAAGTTTAAAACAGGCGAGAGATGCTGAACAAGAAAGAACAAGCGAAACAGCTAAGGCAGCTCAAAAACTGAAAGAGCTAAAAGGACAGGAAGAGCAGTTGCAATCTTCTCTTTCTAAGTTAAATGCTCAATACGAGTTACAAAAAGCAACGCTTGGTGAGAATGCTTCAGAAATAGAAAAGTTACGTTTGAAAATAGATAATCTTGGAGAGCAACATACTGTTGCAGCTAGTAAAGTACAAAACTATCAAAAACAGTTAGATCAAGCCAAACAGCAGTATGGCGAAAACGCTAGTGAAATTCAAAGATATGAAACACAGCTTATACAAGCTCGGACAGCAGAACAGCAGTTGCAAAATCAATTAAGTGCGACGAATAGAAGTTTACAGGAACAAGAAAATGCAACGAAACAATTAAAGACATTCTTTGATGCGACTGAAACGAGTGTAGACCATTTTGCAAATGCATTAGGGAATAACCTTACAAACGCAATACGAAACGGTACAGCGACAGCAAGGCAGTTAGAACAAGCAATTCAAATCATCGGTCGTGAAGCATTAGGTTCAGAAGCAGATATTGAGAAATTACAGCGATCTCTTCGTTCTATAGATGATGGGAACTCATTACAACAAGTTCGAAATGATTTGAGAGACCTTTCACGAGAAGCAGAGAGAGCGTCGCACAGTTTCAAAGAATTAGATATCGGTTTAGAAAATATTCTAGGTGGATTAATGGCTGGTGGTGGTATTTCAGGAGCCATTGAGCAAGCGCTTGATACCTCTAAATTAAAAACAAAAATTGATGTTTCTTTTGAAGTTCCAGCATCCTCTAAAAAATCAGTAGAAGAAGCGGTTCGCGGTTTAGAAGCTTATGGTGTTGATGTGGAAGAAGCACTGGAGGGTACACGTAGACAATGGGCATTAAATCAAACTGTAAGCGATAAAGCTAATGCTTCCATTGTAAAAGGTGCAGGAGCCATTGCAAGTGCTTATGCAGGTATAGATTTTACTGAGTTAATTCAAGAAGCGAATGAAATCGGTAATGAATTAGGAATAACTAGTGATACGGCTTTAGGTCTAACAAATCGTCTTTTAAAAATCGGTTTCCCTCCTGAGCAATTGGACATTATCGCTGAATATGGTGGTCAGTTAACACGAGCTGGTTACAATGCTGAAGAAGTACAAGCAATTATGGAAGCTGGTGTTGATACAGGTACTTGGAATATTGATAATCTCTTAGATGGACTAAAAGAAGGCCGTATTAAAGCGGCTGAATTTGGTCAAGGTGTCGATAAGTCTATGAAAGAAGCTCTTGAAGGCACTAAAATTTCGGCTGATCAGTTAGAAAAGTGGGGGAAATCTGTCGCTAAAGGTGGTAAAGAAGGCTCGGCAGCAATGACAGAGATTGCTAAAGCATTGGCTAGTATTGAAGATGAAACAAAGCGAAACGAGATTGGTGTTAAGCTTTTCGGAACGATGTATGAAGATCAAGGGCAGAATATCACCAATACGCTTATTGGCGCTCAAGATAAAGTTATAGATTTAAATAAGAATCAAGAACAGCTAAACGAAATGATTAAGAAGATGGATGCTAGTCCAGCGGTAAAGTTTCAAAAAGCTATGAACGACTTGAAAATGGCGCTTGAGCCTGTTCTGGGCGTCATTGCGGATGTAATTAGTGCTTTTGCGGGATTCGTTTCGGAACATCCAGCGTTATCAGCAGCTATAACAACAATTGTATCCGCGCTCGGAATTCTTGTTGGAGCATGTATGGCGTTAGCCCCAGTATTTGTCACCTTATCCAGTATAGCTGGTATATTGGGTGTGAGCATTGGGGCTGTTGCTGGTCCAGTTGCATTAGTAGCAGGTGGAGTGATAGCCGCATCGGCAGCTATTGCTGGATTGATTATTTGGATACGGAATTTATGGCAAACCAATGAAGGGTTCAAAAATAGCATTACGAATGTAATTGAAAGCGTTCAAAACTTTGGACACGCATTATCTTCACTAGGTAAATATCTATTCTATACGGCTGTTGATGGAGATTATTTAAATGATTGGATTACTCATTTGCCAAAAGGATTTCAAAATGCGGCTGAAATGATAGGATTGGCAGTCAGTAAGATACGCGAAGCATGCCTTCATCTTTTTGATGCTGTAAAAGCTGTTTTTTCGGGAGACTTTAGCCAGTTAGGCGAAATCTTTAAGATGATCGGTCCTACTATAGCGGGGGCAATTATTGGGGGACTTCCAGGTATTCTTGTATCTGTATCTCGTTATTTGCCAGCTATTGCAGAATATTTGAATGCAAACTCAGGAATTATTCTTGAAACTATTACAAATATCTTTACCAATATAGCCAATTTCGTAACAACGATATTACCGCAATTTCTTGAAACGGGATCACAAATGATTTCAAATCTTGTGAATGGTTTGGTTGTAGCGGCTCCAATTATGCTTGAAGCCATTGTTGGGATTATAAATACAATTTCACAGATGATTGCTACCTATCTCCCTATGATTGTTCAAACGGGGATACAAATCATTCAAACTTTAATTTCTGGAATTGTACAAGTATTACCTACACTGATAGAAACAGGGCTTCAATTGATTCTAACCTTAATAAATGGAATTATGCAGATGCTTCCACAGTTAATCCAAATAGCTGTAACGATTATTCAAACTATTATTAATGGAATTATGTCATTTTTACCTCAGCTAATTGAAATGGGAATAAATTTATTAGTTTCATTAATTACAGGAATCACACAAGCTTTACCAATGATTGCTTTAGCGATTATTACAGTCATTACAACTTTAATTGAAGCCATTACAGCGAATTTACCTATGATTATTGAAGCTGGTGTTAAAGTTTTAACTAGCTTAATAGACGGAATCATTAAAATGCTACCGCAACTTATTGATTTGGCGATAAATCTTATCACCAAAGTGGCGGATACTTTATTAACAAACTTACCTAAAATAATTGAATCCGGTGTAAAGATTTTAATGGCCATTATTGATGGAATTGTACAAGTATTACCCCAGCTTATTATTGCGGCATTAGATTTAATTGTCAAAATAGCATCTACTTTAATTGCGAACTTACCGAAGATACTGGAAGCTGGTGTGAAAATCTTACTTATGTTAATTGCTGGTATCGTAAAGGTGCTACCGGAATTAATTGCGGCGGCATTAAAGCTGATTGTTACTTTAGCAGGAGAGTTAATTAAGAATCTACCTAAAATCCTTGAAGCTGGTGTTCAACTGATCTGGGCTTTAATAAAAGGTATTGTGAGTATGGTTGGAAAATTAGGTTCTACAATCGTAACAGATATTGTACCGAAGATTGTTGATACATTAAAGAAGATTGATTTATTCAAGATAGGTAAAGATATTATAAGTGGATTGATAGACGGTCTAGGTAGTATGGCTGGTAAAGTGTTAAATAAGGTGAAATCTATTGGCAGCAGTATTCTTGACGGTTTTACTGGATTCTTTGATATTCATAGTCCATCTCGAAAAATGAGAGATCAGGTTGGTAAACAAATTGGTGCTGGTCTAGCTGTTGGTATGGAGCATTCTGTATCGACGGTTCTTGCAGCGGCTAAAAACTTAGCAACTTCTGTCTATTCCGTATTAGAAAATACGTTAGGTGCGTTCAATAGTTCCGCTATAAGCGGAATGATGAATAATAATCCTCTTAGGAGTTATTTTGAAGCAATATTATACGATGGAGATTATCTTAATGATTGGATTACTCATTTACCAATGGATATGAGGGATGCGTTAAAAGCAGTGGGTAAAGAATTAGAACAGTTCACTCTCGATGGAGTAGAAGACGATAGTCCTATTGCGCGGTATATTCGTAGCATATTAGAGGGTGGGAACCCATCCCAAGATATACTAAGAGAATTTAAGGAATCCAATAAGTGGCTAGAAATCGGTAAAAAAATATCTGGTTTCAGGGAACAAATCCTAAAAGATTTTTACAATGCTCCTAACAATAATGCAAACAAAGAAAATGCGTTGCAATCCGCTTTCAACAATATCTCAAACATGGTGGATGATACTTTTAAAAAGTTAAATTTATATGGAATAAATAAACAAGATAACATCGCTTCTAATCTGTCTACATTGGCGACAGGAGCAGTTCAACCGATTGTTCAGCCAATTGGTAGTGGTCCTGTTGAAATTAATTTTTATAACACAATTAATAATGAACGTGATATTGATCGTATGTTTGAAAAAGCCGATGATTGGTTTGTTAAGAAAGGACAATCATTAAATATAGGTATAGGGAGGGCGCGACGTGGTTGATATTCGAATAAATGAAATGTTAGGGCAAGACTACCATCTTTGTATGGTAGAGCGCCCTAAAATACCGACCGCTAAAAAGAAAATTGAATTTATTGAAGTTGACGGAAGAGAAAATGGAACGTTAACAAAAGAAAAAGGTTATGAAGATGTTGAGTTTACAGTTGAGTTTAATTTACTCGAAGATGAAAATATCAAACCTTTATTAAGAAAAATAAAAGCGTGGATAATGAGCGCTAAGATTGTTTCATTCACTGACGACTATGTTTATAGAAAGATAAAGTCAGTTGAAATTGGAGATATAGATAACGAAATAGAGGAATACGGTAAGTTCGAAGTTCTTTTTAAAGCTGATCCATATGAGTACGCTATTGAACAGCCAATTACAATAACAAATCCCGTTACGATTATGAATCAAGGTACATTACATTCTTTACCGAAATTAACGATTTATGGAACAGGAAATATAACAATACAGATTAACGGCATTTCATTCCAAGTAAAAGACGTTAATTCTTTTGTTATTGTTGATTCTGATTTAATGGAATGCTACTACAATACAACTCCTATGAATAACAAAATGGTTGGGAAGTTCCCTGCATTAAAAGAGGGAGAAAACACAATTTCGTGGACGGGGAGTGTATCTAAAATCGATATAGAAACAAGGTGGCGATATATTTGATTACACTTTATAAGCCTAACGAAACAGACTTTACCCACAATGGTATAGGTATTCTTGATAATAATATTTATGAAGCTGAAATTGAGGAAATTTTAAACGGTGTTTATACACTAAGTTTTAAATATCCTCTTTTTTCTCCACATGGCTTAGAAATAGATGGACAATATTTAATCAAAGCGCCAACTCCTGATGGAGATCAATTGTTCCGTGTGGCAAATCCACATCCAACTAATGGTATTGTACAAGTGTTTTGTTATCACATTTTCTACGACTTGGTGGATAACTTCATAGAAGATACAAACATCGTGGGTAAATCAGGAATGGGCGCTTTAGATCAAGTTAAAGGCGCTCTACAATATCCAACTAAATTTGATTTTTATAGCGATATTGAGAACATCGCGAACGCGCGATTAGTTAGAAAAAACCCTGTAGAATTCTTATTGGATAACGGACAAGATAACTCCTTCTTAAATCGTTGGGGCGGCGAATTACTACGTGACAATTTCAATGTTCGAATGTTAGCTAGACGCGGTAGGGATCGTGGTGTTGTAATCCAACATAAAAAGGATTTATTAGGATATGAAGCTGATATTGATTGGCAAAGTCCAATTACAAAGATAATGCCACAAGGCGCAAATGAACTACTATTACCAGAAAAGTATGTTACTAGTCCACTGGTTAATAAGTATGTTAATCCTAAAATTAGAAAGATCGATTTCCCTGAAGTTAAAGCTAAAATAGGCGATGCTGCTAATGACGACGATGCATTACCATTACCGGATGCATTAAACAAATTGCGGGCTCTTGCGATAGCGATGTTCAATAATCAGCATGTAGATCAACCTTTAGCGACATATAAAATTAAATTCCAGGAGTTATCACAAACAGAAGAATACAAAGATTTAGCTGTATTACAGCGTGTTTACATGGGTGATACGGTAACTGTTCAACATTTGGACGAAGGAATTGATGTAAAGGCTAAGGTTGTATCTTACAAGTATGATCCATTGAACGAAGAGTATACAGATATCACGATTGGCAACTATAAAGAATCATTCACGGATGTTTCTAACAAAGTTGATAGAATACAAGATAATTTAGACGGATTAGAAACAAGTTTCTTAGAAAAGGCAAAAGAACGTGCTACAGATTTAATTAACAGTGGTTTTGGTGGTCATGTTCGCGTTTATCCAGAAAGAATTTTAATTATGGATACGGAGAAAGAGGCGACAGCTAAAAAAGTATGGCAATGGAATATTAACGGTTTGGGTTATTCTTCTCAAGGTATTAATGGGCCATACGGCTTAGCAATGACAATGGATGGATCAATCGTAGCTGATTTCATAACAACTGGTAAGTTAAATGCATCAATGGTGCAAACTGGATTTAATGAATTTGGCAGTGTAATTAAATTATTACCTGAAGGTTTGGAGTCGCGGGTTGGCGGAAAAAGACGGATGCAATTAGATAATATAGGAAGACTTAATATATTTGATGATAATGAATCTAAGGTTGGTTTCCTCGGCGCTCAATTTAAAGAAAATGACCCGAATAAGAGAGGTGTTTCCGTAGCTATACATCCGAATAGATTCTTAAGTTTATCGGTTTACAATGCGGCTACGAATTTCTACAATCCTTATTTTGAGATCGTAGATGACCCTAGCATGTATGGAATGAAAGGCAACCATCTATGGGAAAATTTAATAACTAACGGTTTTAGAATAGTCTTTAATGAAGGTAGCAACGGAAAAGCTTATAAATTTATACAAAAAGTAGGCAGCTCGGATGGTGATAAATTAGCTATAGTTTCTGATACCGGCATAAACCTTAGTCGTTTGTCAGGAGACGCAATGATCAATATAGCAGGGATCAGAAATGATTACTTTTATTCTAATGGCTACCTTTATACTAACGCCGGTATAGGTTTAGACGGAATGGGGACAACCATTGTTAACAACGGTATTTTTAAAACATCTAGCTCTTCATTGGCTTTAAGCAGTGCAACTAAATTAATGTTATGTTACGCAGTTGATGGTAACTTTTACCAAGTGTTCACTGTAGCAAACAAGAACAATTTAGATGCTTATGGTGAGTTAAATATGCATAATTGGTCAATTGTTAACACTTCTTTAAATAGGACTTTAGTTAATAACAATATAGATCAACCAATGTCTTTCGCTAGATCGTTAACAACAGTTAATGCAACTAAGAATATGGCTAGTGTAATGAGTTCTTCCGAAACTTTTACCCACATTGGAGAAAGTGAAACTGTGGAGGGACAAGTTAAGATCGACTTACCTATATTCTTCCAAAATGAAACAAGTAATTACCATGTTTTTATTAGTAAGTATGGACGTGGTGACATTTGGGTTTCTGAACGTAATGAAAAATATTTTATTGTGGAAAGCGATAATGATATTTCATTTTCTTATGAAATCAAGATTGTAAAAGAAGAAGAATTATCAATACGACCTATGTTAGCTCGATCTGTAAAAAGAAGATCGAGTATTTTTGACATGGCTGGTGATATGCCAGAAGAAGTAACTGTGGACAACAAGATCAGAATTGATGAATCTGAGTACAAAGGAGAAGAAATCATTTATGAAAACTAAATTAATTCTAGACGTTAATAAAACACAATACGCTCAACTCAATTCTATTGTCACTGGTCGCGTTGGAGATAAAGTAAGTAACGTTGTAGATGTCTATGTAATAGACGGAGGAATTCCATATAATTTAACAGGACTAAAAGTGTTTTTTGAATGCGCAAAGCCTGACAACACAGTTATTCGTGATGATAATGGCGTTAAAATGATTGATGTCGCAAAAGGACACTTTGAATATACATTTCCCCCTGAAACGTTTGGGGCAATCGGTAAAGCAAAACAGGCGTTTATATCGATTGAAAAAGATAATGCAATACGAGCGACAACACAAGATTTTGTATTAATCACATTACCAGACGCGACGACAAATCGTATTCCATCTGAATCTTATTTTTCAGATTTAGAAAAATTAATTCAAGAATTAAATGAAATGGCATTAGAAGAAATAAATAGCCGAGCCGCAGCGGAAGCATCGGCAGCAAAAGATTTTGCGAATCAAGCTAACGAATTATCTATTAGTATACAAAATCAATTAAATGAAATTGTTATTAACGGCGATTCATCAGTTGAAGCTGCACAAGCAAGGGTAGATGATGAAGGGGTTGTATACCCATATTTAAAAGCTAGACTAGATGTAGATTCTTCTCAAATTAAGATTTTATCCAAACCTCGTACTTTTATTGGAGAGAAATTTCCGGTTTACATTTCTCACAATGGGTTTAATTATATAGCTCCAATCAATTGTCTTCCTGCATATGAATTAGCAGCCGAAGCTGGTCATAAATATTTCGAGGTAGATATCCGGACAACAAAAGACAACGTTTGGATGGCATTCCATGATGATGATGTAACAGCTATGACAGATGGGACAGGCTTGTTCAAGGATAAAACATTAATTGAGGCAAAAGCATTAACAGTTGATACTATGCTCACTACGTATCCAGGAACAAAAATACCGACTTTTGAAGAATTCCTTGGTTTCTGTACAAAGTGGAATGCAACGCCTGTTATAGAAGTGAAAGTATATAACAATGATACTAATTTATCTGATTTAATTACTATTCTGAAAGATACAGGTTATTTAAATAAATGTATTGTCATGGCATTTGGAATGGGGACTTTAACTAAATTAAGAGGTCTTAATAAAGATATGGCTTTATGCTTGTTATCGAATACAGCTGATCAAGTTGATTTAGACAATGCTAAATCAATCGATAGTGACTATGTTTCAGTTAATAAATCAGTTATTACTAAAAATTTTTGCCAGTTAGCACATAATAATGGATTAAAAGTAGGAGCTTGGACAACAGATAGTGAAGAAGAAGCGAGAAATCTTACAACGTTAGGTGTAGATATAATCACGACTAATTCACTATTACCGAGAGGAGTGTGAATAAATTGACTTACTATAATAACTTCAAATCATATGATTACGCTGACAAACTAAAGAAGTATACAACATTAGCTTATTCTACCGTACCCGGAACATTAAATTCATTTTCTTTTGATGAGGGCAATGGAGTTGTTGGAGTTAATGTAGATTCAACTAAAGCTGGTACATTTGTAGATACATTTACCGAATTGATTGCAGGTGATGTAATCGAAGTTGTAGCTGAGGTTAGAAATATAACTGGAATAAAGGTTAAGGTGGCATTCCGTGAATTTAATTCATCAGGGAATCCATTTGATATACATGTATATCAATCTGTTAAACAAGGCGAATGGGAGACTGTCTATTATAAATATGTTTTTAGAAATTTAAACAACTCTAAGAAACTAATGTTTAATATCGGATTATATAACGCTGATGCAGGGAACTTCGAAATGAGGAATTTAAGAGTCAACATTAAAACAAAAAGAAAATATGTTCCTGAAACAATTGAAAAAATCACTAAATCGTACTATTTAAAAAAGAACGCTTCAGATTTCGAAATAAGAACAGATTTTCAAAATGATGGAGGTGTACTATCAGTTGTAGACGAATCCACATTAAGGATTACATTCGCGCAACGATTTCCTAATAAGAGACCAGTTCCGGTTCCAGGTATAGATTTTGCATCCTTTGGGATGAACTACCAAATGTATATAGGTAACTCTACAAAAGATTATGTTGACATTGTGTTCTCCAATAGAAATGGAACAAGAGTTAAGTTAAGTGATATTCAAGAGAATTGTCATTTTGGAGTTGTTTTATTAGGGAGTTAACGTTTGAAAACTTTAGTTATTCTATTAAACTAGGGATAGATGTTTAATTTTAAATCAACGAGAAGGAGATTGTATAAAATGAAGATATTTATTTCTTGTTTTGAATGTGTAAAGAATAATCACCAGGATATCTATGGATATGATTACTTGGAAATTCACAGTAACAAAATATATACTTTGACCTGTACTAGGGGACATACTTCAGAAGTCTACGTACAAGAAGAACCGTTTGAAATATTGTTTGATATGGGCATTTTAGCTTTACTTGATGGTTACTACAGAGAAGCTGTAAGTAACTTCGCAGCTTCTCTAGAACGATTTCATGAATTTTGTGTAAAAGTAATGCTAGATCATAACCGTACTTCACATGATGAGTTCAGTAAAACATGGAAATACTTTGCATCGTCATCAGAAAGACAATTAGGAGCCTTTTATATCTCATATTTAAATACTTTTGGTAAAGCTCCTGAAAATATAAATGAATTCAAAATTGATGGAAGGACACTATCTAACTTTAGAAATAGAGTAATTCATAATGGGGATTTTCCAAAACACCAAAATGTTTTAGAATATGCGCGTAAAATTTATGATTATATGATTAGTATTTTAAAAGAAATGGAACAAGAATTTGATGATGCCATTAGAAGGGTAGTAAGCACAGGGGATACTAGGAAGGGTGAGATGATGAGCTCTAATTTAACAATATCATCTTGCATTAGTCTAAATGACATTGGATTTGGAGTGTTTGGAGAAAGAACTTTTGACGATACACTTAAAGATTTTAAAGAAAGAAAGGATTTAATTTATAAGAAATAAAAGTTGTTTTGTAATAAATATCTGACATTAGATATTTATTGGTTTTTTAATAGAAAATTAATTCATCATTTATGAAATTTTTACATTTAATTAACATTAAAGTATTAGATATTTAATGTTTTCAGATTACTATTATTTGCAAGTCAACTGAAAATAGGAGGAGTTATGGAGAGAGAAGGTAACTTTATACAAGGATTTTTCTTAGGATCAGTTCTATCTTTAATGTTATGGTTTTCTTTTTTCGGTTGGATGCAAATAATTTTTGGGTAAAATACGACTTTGAATAAATTCAATTCATAGATCAAGAGGAGCGAATTCGCTTCTCTTTTTATTTTGAGGAGATGATTAGTGTGAAACGAATAGTAAATCAAGTAATTTATGAAAAGCATGTTAGCCAAGAAAACAAAAACCTAGTCAAAGATTTTCTAATCGAAAAGAAAGCACAAGGAAAAGCGGCAAGCACTTTAAAACAATATGGTTGGGATTTGCGAATTATTTTGTTTCTAATACATCAACACTTCGAAAATAAAAATCTGGTTGAATTAACACGTAAAGACATTCGAAACTTATCTATTATTTTTCAAGAGACGGGAATGTCTAATGCTCGTGTAAATGGATTGATGAGCGCTTTACGTTCAGCACTTGAGTTTTGTGCGGATGATGATGACTATGATTATGAATTTAATGTAGGTTCACGGGTACGTGGTTTACCTAAGAATCCAATTAGAGAAATTACGTTTATTACTGAGGATCAGATTAATTGGTTAATCGATAAATTACTTGAGCAAGAAAAATATATGTTAGCAACGTATTTAGCACTTTCTTATTACAGTGCAGCTAGAAAGAATGAGGTATACCAGGTTCAAAAAGAAGGGCTGACAGAACAATATTATACAAATGTGGTACGAGGAAAACGCGGTAAGAAGTTTAGATTATATTACAATCACCGGGTGCAGAAATGCATTCGTTTATATATAAATCAGCGAGGTAAGGATACTATTCCAGATTTGTTTGTGCGTGTTTATAAGAATGGTGAGAGAAAAAGATTGAACAAGAGTGTATTTAATTATTGGTGCGACATATTTGCTAAGATGCTGATTGAAAAGGAAGGAAAGGAATTTAAAATGAATCCTCACTGTTTCCGTCATAGCAGATTAGATAATTTGAAAGTACAAGGAGTACCGCTTGAAAAACTAAAATCACTCGCTAATCATTCTGATATTTCCACAACTGAATCTTATTTGAAAGATAGAAGTGAGGAAGATATTGCAGAGATATTTGGAATGGATCCAAGTTACTTTGCAGCATAAAAAGGAGTGAAGAAATGACAATTGAAGTAGGAGTACTTATCACAATCGCGTCAGCATTGATAGGATATATGTCTTATTCACTGAATCGCTCGAAAGAGATTAAGTCAGATGGTAGACAAGGGGCAGAAACAAATGCGAAATTGGAGTACATCAGTAAAGGAGTTGATGATATTCGTATTGATTTAAAGGCAAATGAAAAGCAAATGATTGTACTTGGAGAGCGCATTACAAGAGTTGAAGAGAGTGCCAAACAAGCGCATAAACGCTTAGATAATGTAGAAAAGGAGATAAATTAACTATGACAAAAGAGAATATTAAAAAACGACTCCGCAACTGGAAAACATGGGTTGCGGTTTTTTCTTTGCTTGGATTTTTATTTACGAAGTTTGGTGTTCCAGAGGCAAAAAGCTTTTTAGATGAATTAGCGCCTTATTTATTGACTGTTGGTATCACATTGGGGATTTGGTCTGATCATGATGTAAATAGCGAAGGAGAGGATAAATAATGGGTTACACTGTAGATATTTCAAAATGGAATGGTGATATTAATTGGCCTGTGGCAAAACAACATATTGATTTCATCATCGCTCGTGTACAAGATGGTTCGAATTATGTAGATCCATTATATAAGGGATATGTACAAGCTATGAAGCAACATGGTATTCCTTTTGGTAACTATGCATTCTGTCGTTTCGTTTCTGAGAATGACGCACGTGTAGAAGCACGAGACTTCTGGAATCGTGGAGATAAGAGCGCGACAGTCTGGGTGGCTGATGTAGAAGTGAAAACAATGGATGACATGCGAGCAGGTACACAGGCTTTTATCGATGAATTACGTAGATTAGGTGCTAAGAAAGTTGGTTTATATGTTGGCCATCATATGTATGCTCCATTTGGTATGGCAAATGTGAAAGCTGACTTTGTTTGGATTCCGCGTTATGGCGGAAAGAAACCAGATTATCCATGCGATATCTGGCAATACACTGAAACAGGTAATGTACCTGGTATTGGAAAGTGTGATTTAAATAAATTAATTGGAAGCAAGTCGTTAGATTGGTTTACAAATAAATCGTATAAAGAAGAAGGAGTGGAGATTATCGTGAACAAACATAATAAGGTGGTTACTTATGAATTTGGTGTAAATTTAATTCCTGAAATGATTCAAATGATGGATAAGCTTGGATACACTTCAAAAATTGTTTCCCGAGGAGATCGTCAGGGGCTTGTTTATTTCGAGTCGGATTACCGTCAAGGTAGTGATCTAGATAAAGCGACAGCGTGGTTAGATGCCAAAGGATTAAATTATTACTATACAAAAGAATAATTTTGTAAACAAAAAGGGCCGTCAGTTGACGGCTCTTTTTTTATTTTCTACGATTTTTAAAATTTACTTCTTATTTAATGCGCGCAATATAGGTCTCAATATTTTACCGAATATACGATATGCGTTAAAAATAGATCTTATGGCTTTCATATAATCTCCACCTTGAAATTTATTTAATATTTGATTCTTCTTCAATCCAAATATCTTCTACATGTAAATTTAATGTTTTTGCGATTTTAATAGCATTTCGTAAAGAAGGCTCACTTTTACCATGTACGATTTGACTTAGTTGCTGTGGTGTAATTTGCACTCTTTTTGCTAACGCTCCTTGTTTTATCATCCGATTATCTAAAATTTCTTTGAGCCTACATTTCATATCTATTCACCTCATCTTCGTATATTCGATAACAAAGTGAAAATTCCTATTTACTTTTTTTAAGATGGACAAACAAGTTTTTATTTTCTAGTTCATATACCTATATCAAGACCACGAGGAATACCAAGTGGAACTAAGGACATCAAGAGGGGGGGAGATTACATGCGTTGGCAGTATAACCACTTGAATACAACTCCATATCTACATCCTTCAAAAGAATTACGTCAAATGTATAACGAATCAAAATCAAGATCAGAAACAGAATCGATTATGAATCATATGAAAAATTATGAAGTGTTTAATAACAAGGAATATAAAAGATATTTCAGTTTATCTCAGGTTATCGAAGAAGATCTATACGGTGAGGAAGAAGACATTTTAAATTGGGAAATCCTAATGGACTGTTATGATGTAGTCCTTTCGAGAAAAGGTATTATATTCCGTGAAAAAAAAGAGGAGGAATAGGTATGACACTCGCAGGAGAAGCGGTAGTTATTTGGACGGTGACAGGTTTGTCAGTAGTTGCAATGAAGGTGGCAGAAAAAATGGGGAAGAGTGTTCCACATTGGCTTCCACGTATTACTTTGTACACAACGCTTACAGGCTCGTTTCTATACCTTCTACGTTATGTTCTAGTTATGTTTCTATGATGGAATGCGATGTGGAATCTTATTATTCTTTATGTCATAAGGAGTTTAGCTTGTATGCACGTATTCCTTGAAACAGGGATATATACCCTCTATAAGAGGGGGATAGGGAGTGATTTTATGTTGGAGCTATTATCGGTACCAATCGCTGGATTATTATTCGCTATACTTGGTGATATACTTAAAAGTAAAGATGATGACCGTAAAAAGATACAAGTATTTTTTGAGGTAAGTGGAATTGCTATCCGGATTGGGGAGAGATTACAGTATCCGGTTTTTCTTGAGCAAAAAAATGATGATCGAAGCACAACTTATGTATATCGATTACCGGTAGGGATGCCATCTAAATTAATACAAAAGGTTGAGGATGTTGTTTCTGAAGGATTGAACAAACCCGTTCGAATTGATTACGACAATTACAAATTAAATATTCGTGTTTTTCATAGAGATATACCGAAAAAATGGTCATGGTCTACGGATTTAGTGACACAAGGGAAATGGCGTGTACCAATGGGCCAAAGTTTAGAAAAACTTATCTACCATGATTTTGATAAAACTCCACATATGACACTAGGTGGTCTCACCCGAATGGGTAAGACGGTGTTTCTAAAGAATGTAGTTACTTCCCTTACTTTAGCGCAACCAGAGCATATAAATTTATACATTATTGATTTAAAAGGCGGTTTGGAGTTCGGGCCATATAAGAATTTAAAACAAATAGTTTCCATTGCTGAGAAGCCCATAGAAGCCTTTATGGTATTAAAGGATATTCTTGAGAAGATGGAAGAGAAAATGCAATACATGAAAGATAGACATTATACAAATGTTGTAGAAACAAGTATTAAAGAGCGCTCTTTCATTATAGTAGACGAAGGCGCTGAATTGTGTCCTGATAAAAGTATGAAAAAGGAGCAACAAAGGTTATTGGGAGCTTGTCAACAAATGCTTTCTCATATAGCGCGTATAGGTGGTGCTTTAGGATTTAGATTAATTTTCTGTACACAGTATCCGACAGGAGATACATTACCACGTCAAGTGAAACAAAATAGTGATGCGAAATTAGGTTTTAGATTACCGACTCAAACAGCTTCAAGCGTTGTTATAGATGAACCAGGATTAGAATCAATAAAAAGCATTCCTGGACGTGCAATTTTTAAAACGGATAGGCTTACCGAAATACAAGTTCCTTATATTAGTAATGAAATGATGTGGAATTATTTAAAACAATATGAGGTGGAGAAACATGAGGATGCAAACGCATATGCAAATCAACCGTCAAATGGCGATACTTGCGACGATTAGGAAGCTACAGTTTGCAACAAGAAGGCATTTAATGAGTGTGCATGAAATGGGTGGGATAAGAAATGCAAATCGAATTATGAAGGATCTCTCTTCTTACACCAGTAAATTAACTCATAATAAAGAATATGTTTATTATTTAAATCAATCAGGGCACAAGTTATTTGGTGAAGGAAAAGTAGTTCATCATAGTAGAGTAGCACATGCTATTTTACGTAATGAAGCATGGTTACAACTATTTTGTCCGGATGATTGGCAGATTGAAACAGAAATAAGGTATATAAAAGATGATAAGAAAAAGAAGATTATTCCAGATGTGAAGTTTCGTGATGAAGATAGGATACTTCACGCAGTAGAAATAGATCGTACTCAAAAGATGGTAGTTAATGAAGAGAAATTAAAATGTTATGAAGAGTTTACTAAAATATATAAGCAAAAATATAAAGGAAAAGTGCCAGTTATCCATTTCTTCACCATTACAAAATATAGAGAAAAGAAGTTGGAGCAACTGGCAGCAAAATATGATGTGTTTGTAAAAGTATATGTAATCCAAGAAATTTAATTCTGTAGGCAATAACAAGAAAAGTATAGGGGAATATATATAAGAAGAGAGTGATCACAAACGACCACTCTCTTTTGACCACGCAGACCACATTGACCACAACTTGTACCACATTTATTATTTACTTTATGTCCATTTTGTCTAAAATAGAAAATATAGCTGGACAAGAATACACGTTTTATCACATAATGGACACAATGCATCTTTAGAGGTGTAAAGAAAAAACATTGACAAATATAAAATGGCTAGCTATAATTTTGTTTGTTGCCTTGAGGTGATATGATATGAAATGGTCCATCCATCAATTGAATAAATTGAGAAATAAAGGATTGACATTGGATGAGATGGTAGATGTAAGTGAGCTAAAAGAGGTCGAGAAAGATATTCGTGAAATTAATCCTGTTCATGTAACGGGAAGAGTTGATTTTGGCTCCGGTAAGTTTACGTTTCATCTACACATAACTGGAAGCATGGTTTTACCATGTTCTCGTTCTTTAGTAGATGTGACATTACCATTTGACATTAAAACAACTGAGGTGTTCCAAACTTCACAAGAAGAATTTGAAACTGAAGCTGAAATTCATTGTTTAGAAGGAGAAGTACTTGACTTACTGCCCGTAATCAAGGAAAATATACTTTTGGAGATTCCAATGCAAATTTTCAGTGATGATGTTTCTGGTGGAGCACCGACGCAAGGTCAAGACTGGCAAGTGATTTCGGAAGAAGACAAAGAAAAGACTGTTGATCCAAGATTGGCAGGACTTGCAAAGTTTTTTGACAAATAATCGGAAGACTGGTTCAGGCCTTCATATGAAAATAACTATTTCTTTTAAGGAGGTGGGAAGAATGGCTGTACCTTTTAGAAGAACTTCTAAAACAGTAAAAAGAAAGCGTCGTACGCATTTCAAATTATCAGTACCTGGTATGGTAGAGTGCCCAAGCTGTGGTGAAGCGAAATTAGCTCACCGTGTATGTAAAGCATGCGGTACTTACAAAGGTAAAGAAGTAATCAGCAAGTAATTGCAGGAAAATAAACGCAGAAGATATCTTCTGCGTTTATTTTTTTTGTCTTAATCTTTAGTTGTTGTATTCTATCTTTTCTAGTAACTGCATATGCTTAATAAAAAATGCATAGGGAGGACTAGAGAAATGGCGACAACAAGACAAGATGCTTGGACTGATGATGAAGATTTGCTTCTGGCAGAAGTAGTACTCCGGCATATTCGAGAAGGTGGAACACAACTTTCTGCCTTTAAGGAAGTGGGGAAAAATTTATCTCGTACACCAGCAGCATGTGGATTTAGGTGGAATTCTTACGTAAGAAAGCAATATAAAGAACGTATTGAGGAAGCGAAGCAACTTCGTAAAGTAGAAAATTATGAAGTGAAAGAGACAAAAGTGTTAGAACCTACGTCAATTACGTTGAATGATGTTATTGATTTCTTGCAAAATTATAAAGATGAAAACTCTTTAACGGTGTTGCAACAACAAGTTGAATCATTACAAACAGAAAGAGAGCGTCTTCTGGAGCGATTATCAGTATATGAGGAAGAGTATAGAACATTGCTTGATTATATCGATCAAAAAAGAAGTGTAATGGTAGCGGAAAGAAACAATGCTCGCTCGACTGAGAAGTTAGAGAAGCTTAAGAAATAAAAAAACAGCTGTTATACAGCTGTTTTTTTTATTTCTTAAGCCGATTCTTCATTTGTAACCGCATTCAAATTTGTTTCTGGATGCCAAATATAAAAATCTCCATCAGTTACTGATACGGGGCTGAAATTTAATTTATCCCAAAAACCAGCTGAATGAATACGCGCTATCGTTTTAATAGGAAATTGCAGTTGTTTCGCATGATTTACAAGCATTTGTCCGAATCCTTGTTTTTGAAAAGTTGGTAATACTTCAAGTTTATAAAGTTCTAGGTAAGGACCTGTAATTTCGAATGGTTCTCCGCCGTTTCTTTTCATATATAGACTCATACGTGCGATTAGTGATCCGCCATAATAAATACCGTAAAATGGAGATTCACTGTCGTTTTCAATAATGTTTGCTTGCAATTCTTCCAGCATAGATAGTTCCTGGGCTCCGCACCCTTTAAATTTTTTGAATTCATCTAACGTTTTATAATTGATGAGCAAGCGCTCAACTTTTGGGAATCCCATTACATCACATCCTTTTCTTATCTCGTTGAATGCAGAAAAGTAAAAATATTTATAATAATAGTATAACTCATTTTTTTATTTTTATGAAGAAGATAGTATATTTCTTTTATTATTTTTTTGAGGATTTGCTAAACTAAGAGTATAAGTGTATTAATAGGCAGTATATACATAGTGAAAAATGAGAGTGTATTTGTTTGGCAGAGGACAACGAAATTATAGGGCGTGCTCATGTACTTTAAAAAGATATGAAAAAGGGGGGAGGCAAGGGCACTTAATGTGAATCCCTTGTGTGAAAATGAAAATTGGAATTGTCGGACCAGGTGCTATTGGTCTATTGTATACATTTTATTTACAAAAAAGTAACCAAGATGTTACGTTGTTTACAAGAACAGCTAAGCAGGCTGAAGAATTAAATGAAACAGGTGTAACTTGTATTAGAGATGGAAGATGGGAAACAGTATATCCGCCTGTTTTACCGATAGAAAGTATGGTAGCGCAAAATTTAGATTATATATTTATTGCTGTGAAGCAATATCATATAGATGACATACTACCGTTTGTGGAAGGTGCATCATCATTAATCTTTTTGCAAAACGGAATGTCGCATCTCCCAAAGATGCTGCAAATAGGGAGTGAAAATATAGCTGTTGGTATTGTAGAACATGGTGCGAAAAAAGAGGGAGGGCACATCGTTCATCATACTGGAGTAGGTGTAACGAGATTTGGAGTGGTTTGTGGCCAATCTATACATTTTAAAAAAATATTTCATTCTTTTCCTGTTGCTTATTTTCCAGTTCAAATAGAAACAGATTGGGAAGAGATTATGCGCAAAAAATTAGTAGTAAATGTATGTATCAATCCGTTGACAGCGTTATTGGGAGTAAAGAATGGTGAATTAATCACGAATCGTTTTTTTTATCAAATGATGGAGCAAGTGTTTCAGGAGGTCGCATTTCTTATTAGAGGAGAAAAAGAAATGGTATGGCAAATGGTACGAAATGTGTGTGAAGGAACGTCTCGTAATACATCCTCTATGTTAGCGGATGTAAGAGCGAATAGACAGACGGAAATTAATGCGATTGTTGGGTATGTATTAGAAGAGGCTAAGAAACAGCAACGACCAGTTCCGACACTTCAATTTTTGTTCGATGCAATAAAGGGGTTAGAAACAAGAGTATAAGTGTTATTCTTTGCTTTTAAGTGAAACATTGACTACAATGTGGATTGGTGAGAGAACTGGATACGAAAGGAAGAATTATATGGAGATAAAAGAAATCTCTGTTCCGCAACAAGGTGTTGTAGCGGACTATATGAACGGTAAAAAAGAGATACAGTCATGTTTTGATTATATGTTAACAGAAGATGCTTTTAAACAACGTTTACATGATTTGCGTGAAAGGGAGTTTTTCCGCCAAGATTTAGTAGCGCATTTATTAGAATATAATACAAAATTACAAGCGGGAGAATCTACACTTCAAAATGTAAAAGCGCTTGGAGATGAAAATACATATGTTGTTATAGCTGGACAACAAGCGGGGTTATTAACTGGACCGCTTTATACAATTCATAAAGTTATTTCAATTTTACAGCTTGCAAAGGAAAAGGAAGAAAGTTTAGGGGTTAAAGTTGTCCCTGTCTTCTGGATTGCGGGTGAAGATCATGATATGGATGAGATTAACCATACTTTTGTAGCGAAAAATAAAAAGATGAAAAAAACTATTTTTTATGATCGTAATCCGAAAAAGGCGAGTGCTTCTGAGTCTGAACTTTCTGTTGAAGATTGTAGAAGTTGGATTGAAGAGATTTTTAAAACATACCCAGAAACAAATTTTACAAAGGATGTATTAAAATTTGTTGATGATGCTTTGAAAAAATCGAATACGTATGTAGATTTCTTTGCTCATCTTATTACGAAAATCTTTGCTAATTCTGGTTTAATCCTTGTTGATTCACATCATCCTGAATTAAGAAAGTTAGAAATTCCATTTTTTAAGCGAATTATAAGTAAGTATAAAGAGGTGCAAGAGGGGCTTCGTAATCAGCAGGAAGTAATTAAAGAACTAGGATACAAACCGATTATTGAAACGAAGTCTCATGCAGTGCATATATTCATGGAAATAGATAATGAACGAGTATTGCTTGAAGAGCATCAAGGTAAGTTTGTTGGAAAGGATGGGGCGCATTCCTTTTCATATGAAGAGTTGATTGAAGAAATGGAGAGAAATCCGGCACGTTTTAGTAATAATGTTGTAACGCGTCCTCTTATGCAAGAGTATGTATTTCCTACGCTCGCATTTATTGGAGGTCCAGGGGAATTAGCTTATTGGAGTGAATTACAACAAGTATTCCATACTGTCGGTTTTCAAATGCCACCTGTCGTTCCTCGTCTTACAATTACTTATGTGGAGAGAGATATAGCGACAGATTTATTCGATCTGCAATTGAGAGAAAGTGATCCGTTTTTAAATGATGTCGATAAACTGCGTGAAAACTGGTTGTCTAATCGAGTAGAGGAACCGATTGATGATCATTTTGAAAAGGCGAAAAAAGAAATTGCCGATATTCATATATCTTTACAGCAATTTGTAAAGAAAATAGAGCCAGGATTAGGTGCGTTTGCAGGGAAAAACGAATTGAAAATTAATGAACAAATTGAACTGCTGGAAAGAATGTTGAAAAGAAATGTTGAGAAAAAGTATGAGGTTCAGCTAAATAAATTCCGCCGTATACAATTCGCACTTCGTCCATTAGGTGCGCCGCAAGAACGTGTGTGGAATGTATGTTATTATTTAAATCAGTTTGGTTTGGATTTCGTTGATCGTGTAATGGAAAACCCTTTTTCTTGGGACGGAAAACATCATGTTATAAAACTATAAAATCTTGCTCTTTGGAGCAGGATTTTATTTTTATTCCGTTGAATTTACTGTGAAGTGATTTTTTTCTGAATTATCAATCAAAAAAGTGTTGGATATGGTAATTGTGTTGGATACTTAAATATATGACAAAATAGCACAAAATGTAAACGTATTATTCGCTTTTTCGACAGTTTTTTATTTAAATTCCCGCAAAAGATGATAAAATTTAGTATATAATAAAAGAAAATAGCGATTTGTATAGTATGTTGCCTTTGTTGGTAAGTTAAATGAGTCGTTCTTTCGTATTATTTCATTCTCTAAGCGTGAAATATGTGCTTAGAGGAAGGGATACATTCAACATAATTAATTGGAAAAAGAGTAGGTGCAACAATGTTTAAACACGTAACAGTGCTTTTAAAGGAAACAGTAGACGGCTTAGATATAAAGCCAGATGGTACATATGTAGATTGTACACTGGGGGGAGGAGGACATAGTTCTTATTTATTATCTCAATTAACTGAAGGTGGAAAATTAATAGCGTTTGATCAAGATGAGATAGCGATTCAAAACGCGAAAGAAAAGTTCTCTTCATACGGTGAACAGTTTATAACAGTAAAGAGTAACTTCCGTTATTTAGCTGAAAAACTGCAAGAAATAGGTATAACAGAAGTAGACGGTATTTTATTTGATTTAGGTGTTTCATCCCCACAATTAGATACACCAGAGCGAGGCTTTAGTTATCATCATGATGCACCGTTAGATATGCGGATGGATCAAGATGCCCCATTAACAGCATATGATGTTGTAAATAGCTGGTCATATGAACAACTTGTAAGGATTTTCTTCCAATACGGTGAAGAGAAATTTTCAAAACAAATTGCAAGAAAAATTGAAGCTTATCGTGAGAATAAAGCTATTGAAACGACAGGAGAATTAGTAGAGCTAATTAAAGAAGGTATTCCGGCTCCTGCTCGTAGAACTGGTGGGCATCCTGCTAAGCGGGTGTTTCAGGCAATTCGTATAGCTGTAAATGATGAATTAAAAGTATTTGAAGAAGCATTGGAATCTGCTATTGAGATGGTTAAGCCAGGTGGAAGGGTTAGTGTTATAACATTCCATTCATTGGAAGATCGTATTTGTAAAACAACGTTTAAGCGAAATAGTACAACGCCACAATTGCCACCAGGATTACCGATTATTCCTGATGAATTTAAGCCGAAATTAAAGCTTATTACAAGAAAACCGATTTTACCTTCTGATATAGAGCTAGAAGAAAATAATCGTGCGCGTTCTGCGAAGTTGAGAATCGCTGAAAAACGATAAAAGGGAGAGAGAGGTATGACTAATTTAGCTGTAAAGTACAAACAACAAGCGCAAGAAGAGGTGCAAATTCAAACGCCCCCACAGCAGATGGCTAAGCCGAAGGTTAAAGCGAAAATTACAAGAATCGAAAAACTGTTGTATGTAGCGTTTATTGGCTTTTTATTGTATGCCTGTGTCGCGTTTATTGGAAATAAAGCAGGCCTTTATCAAGTTAATGTAGAAGCAGCGACGATAGAAGAAAAAATTGTACAGCAGCAAAAAGAAAATCAAGAATTACAAGCTGAAGTAGAGAAGTTAAGTCGCTATGAACGAATCGCTGAAGTTGCAAAAAAACATGGGCTAGAAATTAATGCGAATAATGTGAAAGGCCTCAAATAAGGCAATAGGTGTGAAGGAACGATGAAGAAGAATATGACTAAATTTCATACCAATAAGGGAGCAGGTTATTTTATGATATTTTTCCTCCTGCTCTTTTTGCTGTTATTAGCCCGATTTTTTTACATACAATCAACAGGAACAGTTCATAATCAGGATTTAGATGCACTTGCTAAACAAAAGCATAGTAAAAAAGGAGTTCTTGAAGCGAACCGAGGAACCATTTATGATCAAAACGGTCATGTGTTAGCACAAGACGCAAACTCTTATAAAATAGTAGCTGCGCTAAAAGGTGCTAACTCTGTTGAGAATAAAGAAGATACTGCAAAGAAAATTGCAGGAGTACTTGGAAAAGGCGAAGAGGATATTTTAGCTTCTTTAAATAAGGAAGGTAGAAGTCAAGTCGAATTTGGAACGTTAGGCAAGGATTTGACGAAAGAAAAGAAGGAACAAATAGAAGCGTTGAAATTGCCGGGAATATCTTTTATTACAGAAAATGCAAGGGTGTATCCAAACGGTGATTTTGCATCTTACGTTATAGGTCATGCAAAACCAAATGAGAATGGAACCTCGGTAGGTCAATTTGGCATAGAAAAAAGCTTGGATAAATACTTAAGTGCTTCTAATGGAGAAGTAGCGTATACAGGTGATCGTAAAGGTGTATCCCTTGATGGTGGAAAAGTTAATGTAAAGGCACCTAAAAATGGAGATAACGCTTATTTAACAATTGATCAACGTGTCCAAAGTTATTTAGAAGACGCGATGAAAGCAGCAAGTAAGCAATATGAGCCAGAAAGTTTAATAGGGATTGTTGCAGATCCGAAAACCGGAAAAATATTAGCGATGTCTACTAAACCTAGTTATGACCCTAATGATCGTCAAATTAAATATTTCTTCAATGACGCAATTGCCAATGCATTTGAACCGGGATCAACAATGAAAATTTTCACGTTAGCGGCAGCTATTAATGAAGGTGTGTACAAAGGGCAAGATTATTATCAGTCCGGGACATATCAAGTCGGAAATAGGAAAATAAAAGATCATAACGGTGGTGCTGGTTGGGGCTCTATCACGTTTGATGAAGGGGTAGAGCGTTCTTCAAACGTAGCGTTTGCAATTTTAGGAGATCAAAAACTTGGTCCAGAACGTTTCCGAAAATATATTCATAGTTTTGGATTAGATGAAAAAACGAACATTGATTTATCAGGTGAAGGATCGAATACAATTTTATTTGATCAGCAAATACAACAAGTGACAACAGCTTTTGGACAAGGTTCCACTGTAACACCAATTCAGCTTGTACAAGCTGCAACGGCCATTGCAAATGATGGGAAAATGATGAAACCTTATGCAATTGATAAAATTGTAGATCCAATAACAGACAAAGTAAAATTAGAACATAAGCCAGAAGAAGTAGGAAAACCTGTTACAAAGGAAACAGCAGCGCAAGTAAGACAGTTATTAGAACGTGTTGTTACATCTCCGAAAGGTACAGGGACAGCTTATAAAATTGATGGATATTCAGTTGGTGGTAAAACAGGTACAGCGCAAATTCCGGATGGAAAAGGCGGCTATATGACAGGAAGACAGAATTATATATTCTCATTCTTAGGTATGGCACCAATGGACGATCCACAACTTGTTGTGTATGTAGCTGTTAAACAGCCGAAATTAAAAGATGATGAGAACGGCGCACAACCTTTAGCTGATATTTTTAAATATGTAACAAAAAATAGTTTAGAGTATTTAAAGATTAAGCCAAATGAAGTGAAAGATCCGAAAAAACATCTGAAAGAACAACAAACTACTGTTCCAGATGTAACTGGTAAAACGATGGCTGAAGCGGGGAAAGCGATTGATAAAGCAAAACTTCGTCCAATCGTACTAGGTGAAGGGAAAGTACAGCAACAAGTACCAAAAGCGACTGAACAAACATTAAAAGGCGACCGAGTCTTCTTGGTAGGAGATAAGCCTACAATGCCAAATATACAAGGATGGGCACTGCGTGATGTTATGAATTTAGCGAAGACATTACAGCTTAACTTGAAACCTTCTGGTACAGGATACGTAACAGAACAAAGTGTGGCGGAAGGAACATTATTACAACCTGGTACAGAATTAGGTGTCACACTCGTACCGCCACTCGAACCACAACAAGAAGCAGAAAAGCCGTAATGGTAAAAGAGAAGAAGTTCTAATTAAATAAGTACAAGCATATATTGGAACAAGCTAGGCGTAAGGGAGGCTTGTTCCGATATGCGTGTATCAAATGTAACAGTTAGAAAACGACTTATTTTTATACTTATATCAGGTATACTTATTTTCACTATTATCGATATTCGTCTTGGATATGTGCAATTTTTTCTTGGGAATATGTTAACGGATCGTGCGAAAGATTCATGGAGTCGTAATATTACTTTTGAACCCGAACGTGGGAAAATTTTAGACCGAAATGGTGTGGAACTTGCCACGAATAAAAGTGCTCCAACTGTCTTTGTTGTACCAAGGCAAATTGAAAAACCAGCAGAGACTGCAGAGAAGTTAGCTGCAGTATTAGGTGTGGAAAAAGATGAGATTTATAAAAGAATTACAAAAAAAGAATCGATTGTAAGGTTAGATAAAGGCGGAAGGAAAATATCACATGACAAAGCGAAAGAAGTACGAGGATTAAGTTTGAAGGGCGTGTATATCGCAGAGGATTCTATCCGGTACTATCCATTTGGAAACTTTTTATCACATGTATTAGGTTTTGCAGGTAGCGATAACCAAGGTCTTATGGGACTAGAAAAATATTATGATAAAGAGCTAAATGGAGACAAAGGTCATGTGCGTTTTTTTGCAGATGCGAAAGGGCAAAGGATGCCTAATGTTGGTGATGATTTCAAAAAACCAGAAGCCGGTTTAAATTTAGGATTAACAATCGATGCGCGTATTACAAGGATTATGGAAAGAGAAATGAATATTGCGGAGTCAACTTATAATCCAGACGGTATGATTGCAATTGCAATGAACCCTAAAAATGGTGAAATTTTAGGGATGTCTAGTCGGCCGAGTTTTGATCCAGCGGATTTTCAAAGTGTCTCTCCAGAAGTGTATAACAGAAATCTACCTGTGTGGAGTACGTATGAGCCTGGTTCAACATTTAAGATCATTACACTAGCTGCAGCATTGAATGAAAATTTAGTAGACTTAGAGAAGGATACGTTTTATGATGATGGAGCAGCTGAAGTCGGTGGAGCTAGATTGAAATGCTGGAAAGCAGGAGGTCATGGCAGTCAAACGTTTTTAGAAGTCGTTCAAAACTCATGTAACCCGGGATTTATTGAACTTGGTGATCGCCTTGGTAAAGACCGATTATTTAAATACATTCGTAATTTTGGTTTTGGGCAGAAGACTGGGATTGACTTGCAAGGTGAAGGCAGTGGGATTTTATTTAATTTAGATAAAGTTGGTCCAGTAGAGCAAGCGACAACTTCATTCGGCCAAGGGGTTTCTGTTACACCAATTCAACAAGTAGCAGCTGTAGCGGCGGCTGTAAATGGTGGAACATTGTATCAGCCGTATATAGCTAAGGAGTTTATTGATCCGAAAAATAATCAAGTTGTTAGTAAAAAGACACCTGTTGAGAAAAGAAAAGTTATTTCCAAGGAAACTTCAGAAAAAGTTCGTTATGCATTAGAGAATGTTGTAGCGAAAGGTTCTGGTAAAGGTGCTTATATTGATGGATATCGTGTAGGTGGAAAAACGGGTACTGCTCAAAAGGTGAAAGATGGTAAATATTTAGAGAATAATTATATTGTATCTTTTATCGGATTTGCTCCAGCGGATGATCCAGAGATTGTTGTGTATGTTGCTGTTGATAATCCAAAAGGGGTTACACAGTTTGGTGGAGTGGTAGCAGCTCCAATTGTCGGGAATATCCTTCGAGATGCGCTTCCTGTTATGGGAGTGAAACCGAGAAAAGAACAAGTTGAAAAAGAATATAAATGGGGCGATACACCAACTGTGGAAGTTCCGAATTTAATTGGAATGAAAAAGAAAGATTTACAAACACAACTCGTCGATTTGCAGCTTGATATAAGTGGAGATGGAGAGAAAGTAATTAAGCAATCACCAGAAGCGGGAGCTAAAGTAAAAGAAGGCTCAAAAATTAGAATTTACTTCGGGAATTAAAGGTAACATAGTACGTTTTATGGTACAATTGGTGGGAGTGAGTTCTTTATAGAACAGTTACTTAACTTGAGACAATAAGTGTCTCAGTCATAAATAGGCCAGTAGCACTTACCTCCTTATATAGGAGGTAATGTGTTGCTTACTGAAAAAAAGATAAATAAACAATGTAGAGAGGGTTTAGTGAAATGAAGTTGCATACACTTTTATCATGTTTGCATGATTTTCCAGTTGTTCCAAAAGAAAATCCAGAAATCACATCTATAGAAGCTGATTCACGTAAAGTGAAAGAAGGAAGCTTATTTGTATGTATGAAAGGATATACGGTTGATAGCCATGATTTTGCTAAGCAAGCAGCGGCACAAGGAGCGGCTGCTATTGTTGCGGAAAGACCAATTGATGTTGACGTTCCAGTTGTACTTGTGAAAAATACTTTTCGTTCGTTAGCGGTTTTAGCTGATTATTTTTATGGTCAACCGACACACAAGTTACATTTAATCGGAATTACAGGTACAAATGGAAAGACAACAACATCGCATATTATGGATGAGATTATGCGAGCACATGGTCATAAAACAGGGCTAATTGGAACGATTAATATGAAAATCGGTGATGAAACATTTGAGGTGAAAAATACAACACCAGATGCACTAACACTTCAACAGACGTTTTCAAAAATGGTTGAACAAGGTGTGGACAGCACGGTAATGGAAGTTTCGTCACATGCGTTAGATCTTGGTCGTGTACACGGATGTGATTACGATGTAGCGGTGTTTACGAACTTAACACAAGATCATTTAGACTATCATAAAACGATGGAAGAATATAAACATGCAAAAGGGTTACTATTTGCACAGCTTGGCAATAGTTATAATCATAATCGTGAAAAGTACGCTGTGCTGAATAGCGATGATAATGTAACAGAAGAGTATATGAGAAGTACTGCAGCAACTGTTGTAACATATGGTATTGATACAACAAGTGACATTATGGCAAAAAATATCGTTATGACGAGTGGCGGAACTACATTTACCCTTGTCACACCGTATGAAAGTGTAAATGTTACGATGAAATTAATAGGTAAATTTAATGTATATAACGTACTTGCAGCAACAGCAGCAGGACTTGTTTCGGGTGTGAAATTAGAAACAATCATTGCTGTTATAAAGGAACTAGCTGGGGTTCCAGGGCGTTTTGAAGTTGTTGATGGAGGACAAAATTATACAGTTATTGTTGATTACGCACATACGCCGGATAGTTTAGAAAATGTATTAAAAACTGCAAAACAATTTGCAAAAGGTGATGTGTATTGTATCGTTGGTTGTGGTGGCGATAGGGACCGAACGAAGAGACCGATAATGGCAAGTGTTGCAACAAAATATGCAACTCATGCAATTTACACATCAGATAATCCAAGAAGTGAAGATCCAGCGGCTATTTTAGATGATATGGTACATGGTGCAAGTGGAAATAATTATGAAGTGATTATTGATAGAAAAGAAGCGATACACCATGCAATCACTAAAGTAAAAGCAGATGATATCATTATTATTGCTGGTAAGGGTCATGAAACGTATCAAATTATTGGTAAAGAAGTTCATCATTTTGATGATCGAGAAGTTGCGAAAGAAGCAATTACAGGGCGTTTAAACAACGAAGAGTAACAACGTGAGAGGAGGACTACATGTGCTTGAGCAAGGTTTATTAGTAACGGCTGGGGTAGCATTCTTAATTTCTGTTGCCCTTTCGCCATTGTTTATTCCATTTTTAAGAAAATTAAAGTTCGGACAGAGTATTCGTGATGAGGGACCAAAGTCACATCAAAAAAAATCAGGGACACCGACAATGGGTGGTATCGTCATATACGTATCTATGATGGTAACTTCACTTATTATGGCGATTAAGTTTAATTATTTAGGTGCAGAGGTTTCGTTATTACTATTAGTGACGTTTGGTTACGGATTAATCGGATTTTTAGATGACTACATAAAGGTAGTTAAGAAGAGAAATCTTGGTTTAACATCAAAACAAAAATTAGTAGGGCAGCTTGTTATTGCTATTGCATTCTTTTTAATTGGAAAAGGGCAAGCGTTCCACACATACATCATGATTCCGGGAACGGATGTTAAGTTTGAATTAGGTTGGGCGTATTTTGTACTTGTACTATTTATGCTTATTGGTGGATCAAATGCAGTTAACTTAACTGACGGTTTAGATGGTTTATTATCAGGAACAGCTGCTATTGCATTTGGAGCATTTAGTATTATTGCTGTGGCACAAGAGCAATTTGGAGTAGCGATATTCTGTATGGCAGTGGTAGGAGCTGTACTTGGATTCTTAGTATTCAATGCGAATCCAGCAAAAGTGTTTATGGGAGATACAGGTTCATTAGCTTTAGGTGGAGCCATTGCAGCTGTAGCGATTTTATTAAAACAAGAATTGCTACTTGTAATTATTGGCGGAGTATTCGTCATGGAAACTTTATCGGTTATTATTCAGGTCATTTCATTTAAAACAACAGGAAAACGTGTCTTTAAAATGAGTCCATTACACCATCATTATGAATTATGTGGTTGGTCAGAGTGGCGTGTTGTTGTGACGTTTTGGTCTGCAGGATTTTTATTAGCTGTGTTAGGAATTTATATCGGGGTGTGGATGTAATTGAAAACTGTAACTGAATTTCAAAATAAGAATATTCTTGTATTAGGCATTGCAAAAAGTGGTTATGCAGCAGCTACATTGTTACAAAAGTTAGGGGCGAATGTCATTGTAAATGACGGAAAGCCTTTAGCAGACAATGTACTTGCTGCAGAATTACAAGCAAAAGGAATGGACGTTGTATGCGGTGGCCATCCTTTAGAATTATTAGAGAGAAATATTTCTCTTGTCGTTAAAAATCCAGGAATCCCGTATTCTAATCCAATATTAGTTGCTGCGAAAGAAAAGCAAATTCCAATTGTTACGGAAGTTGAATTAGCATATCGTATTTCAAAAGCGCCATTTGTTGGAATTACAGGATCTAATGGTAAAACGACGACAACAATGCTGACATTTGAAATGTTAAAAGAAGGACAAAAGCATCCTGTTATTGCAGGGAATATAGGAACTGTAGCTTGTGAAGTAGCACAGGATGCAAAAGAAAATGAAGTTGTAGTTACAGAACTTTCATCGTTCCAATTGATGGGAGTAGAATCGTTCCAACCTAAAATTGCAGCGTTCTTAAACTTATTTGAAGCCCACTTAGATTATCATGGGACGAAGAAGGAATATGGTTTAGCAAAAGCAAATGTTTTTAAAAACCAAACAGAAAACGATTATAGTGTAATAAATGCGGATGATGCAGATGTGATGGCTTTATCTGCGGATACTAAAGGTCAAAAAATCTTGTTTTCGACAACGAAAGAAATTGAAGATGGCGCGTGTATAAAAGATAACGCTCTTTATTTCAAAGGTGAAAAAGTTGTTGAAGTAAGCGATATCGTTTTACCTGGTCAACATAATCTAGAAAATATTTTAGCTGCGATGAGTATTGCGAAATTATTAGGTACTTCTAATGAAGCAATTACGGTCGTGTTAAAACGTTTTACGGGTGTAAAACATCGTTTAGAATATGTAACAACGATTAACAACCGTAAGTTTTATAATGACTCAAAAGCAACGAATATGTTAGCGACTGAGAAAGCACTATCTGCGTTTACACAACCGATTGTGTTACTAGCAGGTGGGCTTGACCGCGGAAATGAATTCGATGATTTAATTCCGTATTTCAAAAATGTAAAAGCGATTGTAACATTTGGACAAACAGCTCCCAAACTAGTAAGAGCGGCAGAAAAAGCGGGATTAGATATAATTGAAAGTGTCGATACTTTAGATGAAGCAGTGGTGAAAGCTTATGCTCATTCTAAAGAAGGTGATGTTGTTCTTCTTTCTCCAGCGTGTGCAAGCTGGGATCAATTTAAAACATTTGAAGAAAGAGGAGACATTTTTATACAAGCTGTGCATAAACTTATATAAAGTAAATCAAAACATCAGTAGGCTAACACCTACTGATGTTTTGTTACATAGGGCAAAAGGTTCTGCCTAAAGAGGTGGTGTTTGTGGGTAATGAAGAAAACGCCTGATTTTATGCTCATCATCGTAACACTTTCGTTGTTGACAATCGGAATGATTATGGTTTATAGTGCGAGTGCAGTTTGGGCCTCTTATAAAATGGGGGACTCATTCTTTTTTGCAAAAAGACAATTACTGTTTGCGGGTCTTGGTGTAGTAGCTATGTTTTTTATTATGAAAATTGATTATTGGGTGTGGCGTACGTATTCAAAAGTAATTTTGCTAGTTTGCTTCATTCTTCTTATTCTCGTTCTTATTCCTGGAGTAGGTCTTGTTCGAGGAGGAGCACGAAGTTGGATTGGGATCGGAGCATTTTCGATTCAACCATCAGAATTTATGAAGTTTGCGATGATTATTTTCTTGGCAAAGTTTTTAGCGGAACGGCAAAAATTGATCACATCTTTTAAACGTGGTTTATTACCGGCTCTTAGTTTTGTGTTTCTTGCTTTTGGGATGATTATGTTACAGCCAGACCTTGGGACAGGAACGGTAATGGTTGGGACATGTATCATTATGATATTTATTTCGGGAGCGAGGGTCTTTCACTTTGCAATGTTTGGTTTGATTGGTGTAGCGGGATTTGTAGGATTAATTGCATCAGCACCGTATCGAATGAAACGCATTACATCATATTTAGATCCGTGGTCAGATCCGCTTGGAAGTGGATTTCAAATTATCCAATCATTACTCGCAATTGGACCTGGTGGATTATTTGGGCTTGGACTTGGACAAAGTAGACAAAAATTTCTTTATTTACCTGAACCACAAACTGACTTTATATTTGCGATCTTATCCGAGGAATTAGGTTTTATTGGTGGTTCATTTGTGTTATTATTATTTAGTCTATTATTATGGCGCGGGATTCGTATCGCATTAGGAGCGCCAGATTTATATGGTACGTTTTTAGCAGTAGGTATTGTGGCGATGATTGCGATTCAAGTAATGATTAATGTTGGTGTTGTAACAGGACTGATGCCTGTTACGGGTATTACCTTGCCGTTTTTAAGTTATGGTGGATCAAGTTTGACATTAATGTTAATGGCAGTAGGTGTATTATTAAATATAAGTCGCCATTCTCGCTACTAAACCCTGTTTATAAGACAGGGTTTTTCGTATGTGTGTAAAAATGCAATATGTATATAGAAATAAATATAATGGAAATAAGAAAAGAGAAGCGGAGGAGTTAGTAGTGCGTGTATTAGTTAGTGGTGGGGGTACTGGTGGTCATATTTATCCAGCTCTTGCTTTAATTAGAGAAATAAAAAAGTTAAATCCAGAAGCAAGATTTTTATATATTGGTACGGAAAATGGACTAGAGAGTACAATCGTTCCAAAAGCAGGTATACCATTTCAGTCTATTGTTATAAGTGGATTTAAACGAAAAATATCATTAGATAATGTGAAAACAGTAATGCGTTTTCTAAAAGGTGTACAGGATAGTAAACGATATATTCGTCGTTTTAATCCGGATATCGTAATTGGAACGGGTGGATATGTATGTGGACCAGTTGTATACGCTGCAGCCAAATTAGGTATTCCAACTATTGTACATGAACAAAATAGTGTACCAGGTGTAACGAACAAATTTTTAAGTCGTTATGTTGATAAAGTTGCTGTTTGTTTTGAAGCAGCTACAGAGCATTTTCCAGAGTCAAAAGTGGTAATGACAGGTAATCCGCGAGCATCAGAGGTAATGGATCAAAATGGAATGAAAGGGAAACGTTCAGTTGGGCTTTCTCTTCCTAAAAAGTCTGTACTTATATTTGGTGGAAGTCGTGGAGCTAGACCGATTAACGATGCCTTCGTTGAAGCAATTGAACAGTTTGGGAACAAAAGCTACGAAATACTATATGTAACAGGTGAAGTGCATTATGACAAAGTGATGGAAGCCGTGAAGCAAAAAGGGAACCCGAACAATGTTATTATTAAGCCGTTCATTCATAATATGCCAGAGGTACTAACTGGTGTAGACCTTGTTGTTTCAAGGGCTGGGGCAACAACACTTGCAGAATTAACAGCGTTAGGAAAACCAAGTGTGTTAATACCGAGTCCGTACGTAACAAATAATCATCAGGAAAAGAATGCACGTTCAGTTGTTGATAAAGGAGCGGCAAAAATGTTACTTGAAAAAGATTTAACAGCTGAAACGCTTATTCGTGATATTGATGAGATTTTATTGGATGCACAAACATTACAAAATATGAAGCTAGCTGCTAAGCAACTAGGTATTCCAGATGCAGCAAATAAGCTGTATGAAGTAATGAATAAGCTTGTAAAAAAATAAAGTGAGGCTTTAATCGGTGGGGAGTGATTCTTTCTCGTTGATTATTACCTTTCACTAATCGGATGTTTACTGGCATCCCGATTCTCGCCTAACTTCTTTGTTACCGCCGAATTTTGATTTAGGAGCTGTACTGCCCGTAAATAGAGGGATAACGTTAGGTGAACGCCCTGCATATTATTGTCATAAGGAGACTTAATATGGGGGAGATTGTCTATGGAACAATTAGTAAATGAGCTTATAGAAGCAGACGTTGGTCGTGTTTTAGTTAACGAGTTGTTAGCACGTTATACAACTATGAAAATAGGTGGACCAGCGGATATTTTAATTGTGCCAAAGCATGTAGCCGGTATTGAAAAAACATTACAGTTAGTAAAGCAATACAAAACGAAGTGGACTGTAATTGGGCGCGGTTCAAACCTTCTTGTATCTGATCAAGGCATAGAAGGTGTTGTTATTCGTTTAGGAGAAGGATTAGATCACTTAGAGGTCGAAAAACATAAGGTAAGAGTTGGTAGTGGATATCCTCTTATTAAATTGTCAACTTTACTTAGTCGTCAAGGGTTAGCTGGATTGGAGTTTGCAAGCGGTATTCCAGGAAGTGTCGGTGGTGCAGTATATATGAATGCAGGTGCACATAAATCGGATATATCGAGTGTATTATCGAAGGCTCTCATTCTGTTTGAAGACGGTACAATTGACTGGTTAATGAATAAAGAACTGGAGTTTTCTTATCGGGCATCTGTATTGCAAACGAAACGTCCTGGTATTGTTTTAGAGGCGGAGTTTCAATTACAGGCGGGAAAACGTGAAGAAATTGTACGTAGCATGCAAAATAATAAAGATTACCGCCGTGAAACGCAACCATGGAATCACCCGTGTGCAGGAAGTGTATTTCGGAATCCAATCCCACATTTTGCAGGAGATTTAGTAGAAAAAGCAGGGCTTCGTGGTTATAGGATTGGTGGAGCTCAAATTTCTGAAATGCATGGCAATTTTATTGTTAATACCGGGGGAGCTTCAGCGCAAGATGTATTGTCCTTAATTGAATTAATAAAACATACAATTAAGGATAAATTTGATGTAGATATGCATACAGAAGTAGAAATCATTGGAAGATAACGGTTATTCGTTCCGCTCATTATCATTTATGTTATAATAAGAAGATAAGAACGGCATGAGGAACATGCCGTTCTTTATGTTACATAGGGGGATCGTACATGAATAATAGTAAAGTGATTAAACTACAAGATCGTGTACCAAAATTGAAAAATCAAAAGAAAAAAAACAAAAAAAATGTTAATCATCGATTGATTTTATACATATCAATTTTATTTTTATTAGTGCTCTTTTTAATTTATTTTCGGTCTCCGCTTAGTAATATAAAAAAGATTAGTGTGTTTGGAAATCACTATATGACGGATGAGCAAGTAATGAAGGATTCAGGCGTGACATATGATACAAGTTATTTCCGAGTGACAGCACATAAAGCTGAAGAAAACTTAACGAAGCGAAAAGAAATTAAAGCAGTAAATGTAAAAAAACGTTTTCCAAACAAGATTGATATTCATATCGAAGAATATTTAACGATTGGTTATATAAATAAAGAGGGAAAATTACAACCGTTATTAGAAAATGGAAAAACGCTTGATGTACTACCTAATGGAAAACTTCCTGTTGCAGCACCGATTTTCGAACCTTTTAAAGAAGAGAAAATGAAGGAGTTAATCGCTGAACTAGAAAAATTAACACCAGCTATTTTAAAATCTATTTCGGAGATTCGCTATTCACCAACGAATGCGAATGAAGATCATCTTACTTTATATATGAATGAAGGTTATGAAGTGAGCACTACGATTCAAAATTTTGCAAAACGTATGGAAGCCTATCCGCTTATTTTAAAAACAATTGAGCCAGGTAAGAAGGTATTAATTGACTTAGAAGTAGGTGCATATACGAAAGAATTAGGTGCGGAAGAAAAAAAAGAATAGAATGGTAGTTTTCGTTGATTATAGCAGAAAAAACAAAACGAATGTTCTATTATATGTATACGAATTTAGAAGAATGGTTCATTTGATGAAAAATATGTAAAAATTCTTAGATTCATACTAGTATTGGTACAAGTTTCACTTTTCTATGAGTACATCTTAGTGTAGACTTATACTTGGCGGTAAACTTTACACTCGAAATAGAATTATTTCAAGATAAGCAGTTATTCATAGTTTACTGCGATATTCTTAATTGAATGCTAAATAAAAATAAGAAAAATATAGGGTTAAAAAAGGGAAACGTATAAAGACGTTGAATATTTTTCTTATAAATAGTAAAGTTGCGATTGTTGTTCCATATATTGAGTTGTATGGTATAAATAAAGAAGGAGGTGCCAAAGAATGAACAGCAATGAAATATATGTTAGTCTTGACATCGGTACATCCAATGTTAAAGTCATCATTGGTGAAATGGTTAATGACAGCTTAAACATTATTGGTGTTGGAAATGTAAAATCAAATGGTTTAAAGAAGGGATCGATAGTTGATATAGACGAGACTGTTCGATCAATTAAAAAAGCAATTGAACAAGCTGAGCGCATGGTGGGAATCCACATTGAGCAAGTTGTAGTAGGTGTCAATGCAAACCAGGTACAGCTACTTCCTTGTCACGGAGTAGTCGCTGTTTCAAATGAAGATCGTGAAATCGGGAATGAAGATGTCTTACGCGTTCTAGATGCAGCACAAGTTGTGTCAATTGCTCCAGAACGTGAGTTTATTGATGTGGTACCTCGACAGTTCATCGTAGACGGTCTTGACGAGATTAACGATCCACGCGGGATGATCGGTGTAAGATTAGAAATGGAAGGTACACTTATTACAGGCTCGAGAACTTTACTACATAACCTACTTCGTTGTGTAGAAAAAGCAGGTCTTGAAATTGTTGATATTTGTCTTCAACCTTTAGCGGCTGCAACAGTTGCTATATCTTCAGATGAAAAAAATAGAGGAGTAGCCCTTGTTGATATGGGGGGAGGATCTACAACTTTATCTATTTTTAAAGATGGAGAGTTACAAGCGACGAGCGTATTACCATTAGGTGGAGACCATATAACGAAGGATATTGCGATTGGGTTGAAAACTTCAACAGAAAATGCAGATCAAATTAAGTTGAAATATGGACATGCTTTTTATGATACAGCATCTGAAGAAGAGATGTTTACGGTTCCTATTATGGGAAGTGATCAAACAGAACAATATTCTCAGTTGGAATTATCGGATATAATAGAGGCTCGTGTAGAGGAAATTTTAATGTTTGTTCAAGATGAAGTGCGTAAGTTAGGAGTAAAGCAAGTGGCTTCTGGTTATGTACTAACTGGTGGAATTGCTTCTATGCCAGGTGTTCTTGACCTTGCATATGATATTTTACATGAAAATGTTCGTGTAGCAACTCCTGATTATATTGGTGTGCGTGAGCCCCAATATACAAGTGGAGTTGGATTAATTAAACATTCTTATCAAAAAGCTAAATTACGTGGGAAAAATGTGCAGGAAAAGCAAGAGCATTTTGAACCAGTACCAGCACCAGCACCAACGCCGGTACAACAGCAACCTGCAAAACAAAAAACTCGTAATCAAAACAATAATAATCAAAATGATGACCGCATGATGTCAAAAGTAAAACGTGTATTCCGTTATTTATGGGATTAAAATTGGACACGAAAAATGAGGTTCTAGGGGGATTTCGACATGTTAGAGTTTGATACTACTCAAGATCAATTAGCGAATATAAAAGTTATCGGTGTCGGCGGTGGCGGAAACAATGCTGTAAACCGTATGATTGAACACGGTGTACAAGGTGTAGACTTTATCGCTGTGAACACTGATGCACAAGCATTAAATCTATCAAAAGCTGAAACGAAAATGCAGATTGGTGGAAAATTAACGCGTGGACTTGGTGCAGGCGCAAACCCTGAAGTAGGGAAAAAAGCTGCAGAAGAAAGTAAAGAACAGATCCAAGAAGCACTTCGTGGTGCGGATATGGTCTTCGTAACTGCCGGTATGGGCGGTGGAACTGGAACTGGTGCAGCTCCAGTTGTTGCTCAAGTTGCAAAAGAATTAGGTGCTTTAACAGTTGGTGTTGTAACACGTCCATTTACTTTTGAAGGACGTAAGCGTGCGACGCAAGCAGCATCTGGTATTGCAGCATTTAAAGAAAATGTAGATACTCTTATTGTAATTCCAAACGATCGCTTATTAGAGATTGTTGATAAAAATACGCCAATGTTAGAAGCATTCCGTGAAGCTGATAACGTATTACGTCAAGGTGTTCAAGGTATTTCGGATTTAATTGCAACGCCAGGTTTAATTAACTTAGACTTTGCAGACGTAAAGACAATTATGTCTAATAGAGGTTCTGCTTTAATGGGTATTGGTTCTGGTAACGGGGAAAATCGTGCTGCAGAAGCTGCGAAAAAAGCGATTTCTAGTCCATTACTAGAAACATCTATTGATGGAGCTCAAGGTGTTATCATGAACATTACGGGTGGCGCTAACTTAAGCTTATATGAAGTACAAGAAGCGGCAGATATCGTAGCTTCAGCTTCAGATCCAGAAGTAAATATGATCTTCGGTTCTGTTATTAACGAAGGATTAAAAGATGATATCGTTGTAACTGTAATTGCAACTGGTTTTGATGATAGCATTGCAACTCAACCACCAAAACCAATTATTCGTCCGAATGCGAACCACACGCAACAACAGCAACAACCAGTAGCTCAACCTTCAAAACAACGTGAAGTAAAACGTGAAATGAAGCGTGAAGAGCCAGTTGTACATGAGCGTCATTCAGATTCAGATGATATCGATATTCCAGCATTTTTACGTAACCGTCGTAGACGATAAAAAAAGGAGCTTTCATGCTCCTTTTTTGTTTTTTAAATGGAAAAGACCTGCTAAGCAGGTCTTTTTTTATTTCGTATATTTCAATATATTTTGTTGGTGAAAATAAGAGTATATCATTCTATGAATTTGTACTTTTATTTTTTACCGACAGATTATGTCTAGAAATCACAAAATAACAAAAAAACACCTCCGCAAATTGACACACTTTCCTATTGGATATGCATTATACTAGTCTCAACTTGAAAAAAGAGGTGAATTGTTTGGTTGTTTACGCCGACGTTGTTTGGTTGTTAAACGCCTGCATTGATTTTCTTTTGCTTTTATTAACAGCTACCGTGTTAAAAAAGAAGATCAAAAGATGGAGGCTTGTGTTAGGGGCATTTATAGGTTCAACTATTGTTATTTTTGCCTTTACTCCTTTTGCTTCTATGATGACACATCCAATTATGAAACTACTGTACTCGTTACTTATTGTGTATACAGCATTTGGGTTTACAACATTTAGAAATTATGCACAAACTGTTTTTACTTTTTACTTTGTAACCTTTATGGTTGGCGGAGGATTAATTGGAACTCATTTCTTTTTGCAAACGAATGAAATGGTAAATGGATTGGTTCAATCTCAGTCAATTTCTTACGGCGATCCAATTAGTTGGTTATTTGTTATTTTTGGTTTTCCGGTAATTTATTATTTTTCTAAAAAGCGTATTGAAAGCGTAGAGGTCACGAAAATACACTATGACCAAATTGTGAAAGTAAAAATTCAATTAGCAGAAGAAGAACTAGAACTGGCAGGTCTTATTGACAGTGGGAACCAACTTTACGACCCATTAACAAAAACACCCGTTATGATTATGCATGTTTCATCATTAGAACATTGCTTACCATCTTGGTTAACAGAACAAATTTATTCCAAAACAGAAATTCCTCAAATACCAGAAAATGATTCTGGTTGGGCGACAAAATTACGTTTAATTCCTTTCCGTGCAGTAGGAGTAGAAAGTCAATTTTTGTGGGCAATTAAGCCTGACAGTGTGCAAGTTGATCATGAAGGTAGTTCTATTGTTGTAAACAAAGTATTAATTGGATTAAATACACAACAACTGTCTACTAATGGGGAGTATCAATGTATTGTGCATCCCAAAATGTTGATTTCACAAAAAATGGTGATCGCTTAATAATGAGAGGCGGGATAATATGATGAAATTAAAATTTTATTTAGTATACCTTTGGTATAAAGTATTGCTGAAATTAGGAATTAAGACCGATGAAATTTATTATATTGGTGGAAGTGAAGCGTTGCCACCACCGTTAACGAAAGAAGAAGAGGAAGTTCTTTTGAATAAATTGCCAAAAGGAGATCAGGCAGCAAGGTCATTACTTATTGAACGCAACTTAAGGCTCGTTGTATATATAGCAAGAAAGTTTGAAAATACAGGGATAAATATTGAAGATTTAATTAGTATAGGAACAATCGGCCTTATTAAAGCGGTAAATACATTTAATCCAGAAAAGAAAATAAAATTAGCAACATATGCATCGCGTTGTATAGAAAATGAAATTTTAATGCATTTACGTCGGAATAACAAAAATCGTTCGGAAGTTTCTTTTGATGAACCGCTAAACATTGATTGGGATGGGAATGAACTATTGTTGTCTGACGTGTTAGGTACAGATGATGATATTATTACAAAAGATTTAGAAGCTACTGTAGATCGTCACCTTTTAATGAAAGCATTACACCAATTAAATGATCGTGAAAAACAAATTATGGAACTTCGGTTTGGGCTTGCTGGAGGAGAGGAAAAGACGCAAAAAGATGTGGCGGATATGCTTGGGATTTCACAGTCATACATTTCGCGTTTAGAAAAAAGAATTATAAAAAGATTACGAAAAGAATTTAATAAAATGGTGTGAAGAATAAGACCAGCCGTTATGTAGGCTGGTCTTATTCTATTTAGTTGTATTAGGAAAGATAATTTAAATGAAAAATCGTGAAAAAACCATATGCATAAAATCCCCTTCAAAGGAAATACTTTACACTGTACAGCAACTCCCGATAGGAGGGAACACTTTGACGAGAAACAAAGTAGAAATTTGCGGTGTTGATACAGCTAAACTTCCAGTATTAAAAAATGAAGAGATGCGTAAATTATTTCGTGAAATGCAAAGTGGAGAGATAAGCGCAAGAGAAAAATTAGTGAATGGAAACTTACGTCTTGTACTGAGCGTCATCCAAAGATTTAATAACAGAGGAGAATATGTTGACGATTTATTCCAAGTTGGTTGCATCGGACTTATGAAATCAATTGATAATTTTGATTTAGGCCAAAATGTAAAATTTTCAACGTATGCTGTGCCGATGATTATTGGGGAAATACGCAGATATTTGCGTGATAATAATCCGATTCGCGTATCGCGCTCATTGCGAGATATTGCGTATAAAGCTTTGCAAGTAAGAGAGAAGTTAATTGCAGAAAATTCAAAAGAACCAACAGCAATGGATATTGCAAAAGTGCTAGAAGTAACTCATGAAGAGATAGTATTTGCTTTAGATGCAATTCAAGATCCAGTTTCATTATTTGAACCGATTTATAATGATGGAGGAGATCCTATCTTTGTTATGGATCAGTTAAGTGATGAAAAACAAAAGGACGAGCAGTGGGTTGAAGAACTAGCATTGAAAGAAGGAATGAAGCGTTTAAATGATCGAGAGAAAATGATTATTAGAAAACGTTTCTTCCAAGGAAAGACACAGATGGAAGTTGCAGAAGAAATTGGGATTTCCCAAGCTCAAGTATCACGTTTAGAGAAGTCAGCCATTAAACAAATGAATAAAACGATTCAAGGATAAGGTCTCACCAATTATGGTGAGACCTTTTTATATGTAATATGGTTTGTGCTCATAGTAGGGGATTAGTGTTCATATAATGAAACTAGCATGGTGTTTCGTATAGGTGGCTTCCTGTAAATATGAGAAACAGCTTCCAATTCGTCATATAAGGGAGAGGGTAAAAATGGTGATACGAATTTCAGAGTTACAGATGAAGGATGTTATAAATATTTCAGATGGAAAAAGGATTGGGAATATTGGAGATATTGAAATTGATATGAACACAGGGCAAGTTTGTTCTGTTATTATTTCCAAACAGACACGTATGCTAGGTATTTTTGGAAAAGATGTTGAGATTGTAATTCCTTGGAAGGAAATTGTGAAAATTGGGGAGGATGTCATACTTGTAAGAGTAGATCCTGTTAATACTGTAACAGAATCAATACAAACACCGACAATTTCATAAAGAATATTACAAATTCCTCTTTTTTTTCTGTTAGGATTATGAAAAAATAAAAGTATGGTAAAATAGACAGGAAGTACCATGCTTTTTTCTGTTATTTTAATTAAAAGGAGCCGCTTTATTATGAGAGAACCATTTAAATATGTGGACGGTATACTGTATTTACAAGCGTGGAAAGAACTTGGAAACATTACTGCTGGATTTACGACAAAAGATGGTGGGATAAGTACGGGCTCCTTTCATGCGATGAATTTAGGATTACATGTGAATGATATCGTGGAGAACGTTCATGAAAACAGACGCATTTTAGCAAATAAGTTACAAAAACCATTAGAAAACTGGATTTGCTCTGAACAAGTTCATGATCATCATGTTGAAAAAGTAGGGCAACAGGAAAAAGGGAGTGGCGTTTATTCATATGAGGACGGCATTTCAAAAACAGATGGCATTTATACGAGTAATGAAGATGTTCTGTTAACGTCTTGTTACGCGGATTGTGTTCCGCTCTATTTTTATGCACCATCACATGGTATGATAGGACTTGCGCATGCTGGATGGAAAGGCACTGTACAAGAGATTGCAAAGGAAATGATTCAAAAGTGGAATGCGGAAGGTATTTCAAGTGATGAAATTCATGTTGCAATTGGACCGTCGATTGGATCTTGTTGTTATGTTGTGGATGATCGTGTATTAACAGCAGCACAGAAAGTAATTAACGGTGCTGTTCCTCATCAAAAAATTTCTGACGGGCAGTACGCAATTAATTTAAAAGAAATTAATCGTATATTATGTGTACAAGCAGGCATAAAAGAAGAGCATATTGTAATGTCATCTCTTTGTACAAGCTGTGAAGAGCAACTATTTTTCTCTCATCGTCGTGATCAAGGTAAGACAGGAAGAATGTTGAGTTTCATAGGTTTTAAGGAGGAAGGAAGCAAGTGACAGTACAAGAAAATTTAGTAATTGTAAACGAAGCTATTAAAGAATCTTGCGTTCGAGCTGGACGTTCGTTGCAAGATATTAAACTTGTTGCAGTGACAAAAACTGTAGGGATTGAAAAAACAAACGAAGTAATTGAAACTGGAATTATCGATTTAGGTGAAAATAGAAATGAAGGTTTCTTACAGAAATATGAGCATTTCGGTTCAAAAGTTAATTGGCACTTTATTGGCTCATTACAAACGAGAAAAGTAAAAGAAATCATTAATGAAATTGATTATTTACATTCGTTAGATCGTCTTTCCCTGGCGAAAGAAATTCAGAAACGTGCTGATAAGAAAGTGAAATGCTTTATTCAAGTGAAAACCTCATCTGAAGAATCGAAGCAAGGATTAGCAATAGAAGAGGTTGTTTCTTTTATTCAAAGTTTGCAAGAATTCGATAAAATTGAAGTGGTTGGACTAATGACGATGGCTCCATTTACAGAAGAAGAGGAAGAAATCAGACGCTGTTTTAAGGAATTACGTATGTTGCAAACAAAGGTGCAGGAGCTAGAGTTATTACATGCGCCATGTAAAGAATTATCAATGGGAATGTCCAACGATTACACGATTGCAATTGAAGAAGGGGCTACATATATTCGTTTGGGAACGATTTTAGTAGGAAAAGCGTAAAAGGAAGGAGAATCTTATTATGAGTTGGTCAAAAGTAAAATACTTCTTTTTTGATACACCGGAAGAAAAAGAAGCAGCTCAATATGGTTATGAAAAGGAGCAAACAGACATGAAAAAGCAGCAAGATCCACCAGAACAACAAGATGTTACGTTTCCAAAAGCGCAACCGAAGCAAAATGTTGTGAGTATTGAAACAGCAAAACAATCTTCAAAAGTTGTTTTATTAGAACCACGCACATATTCGGAAGCACAAGGGATTGCGGACCACTTAAAAGGTAGACGAGCTGTTGTAATTAATTTGCAGAGAATGTCTACTGATCAAGCGGTACGTATCGTTGACTTTTTAAGTGGTACTGTATACGCTATAGGCGGGGACATTCAAAAAATAGGACCGAAAACATTTATGTGTACACCTGAAAATGTTGATATTGTTGGGGCAATTTCAGAGTTATTCGGTGAAGAAGAAGAAACAAATATAAAGAGGTGGTAATACGCCATGACAACAGTTTTAATGGTGTTAAGTTCTGCTATCGAGATTTACTCGTGGGCACTGATTATTTACATTCTCCTATCATGGTTTCCTGGTGCAAAGGAATCATCTTTTGGAGAGTTCTTGGCGCGAATTTGTGAACCGTATTTAGAACCATTCCGCAGATTTATTCCGCCGCTTGGTATGATTGATATTTCTCCACTCGTTGCGATTTTTGCGTTAAAACTTGCTAAAAGTGGTTTGTTCAGTTTGTTCAGCTATTTCTTATAGTAAGAGGTTAAATACATGAGCATTTACGAACATTTTAGGCCTGATGAAGAGGTCTTTGTAGATAAAGTGCTGGAGTGGAAGCGAACAGCGGAGTACCATCAAGTGAAATTAACAGATTTCCTTGATCCAAGACAGCAACAAATTGTTTCTATGGTAATTGGACAAGGAGATGTCGCTGTACAATTTGGTGGTGCAACGCCTAATGCAGAGCGTAAAAGAGCTCTCATTTATCCAGACTATCTAGAATTAAATGAAGAAGAATTTCAAGTAGAAGTATTAGAAATTGACTATCCTTCCAAGTTTTATACGCTAGAACATAGGCAAATATTAGGTACATTTATGTCTCTTGGTTTAACGAGAGAAAAATGTGGTGATATTTTGCTGCAAGAAAATCGTGCCCAAATTGTAGTTGCGAAAGAAATCGTATCGTACATTGAGATGAACTTACAAGCAATAGGAAAAGTAAAAGTCTCCTTATCAGCAGTACAAGGAGAACAAATTCTACAAATACATGAAACGTGGGGGGAGAAATCTGGAACGGTTTCTTCACTTCGTTTAGATGTTATGTTAGCTGAAATGTTACATTTATCTAGACAGAAAGTACAACCTTTCATAAAAAATGGTTTAGTAAAAGTCAATTGGAAAACAGTGGAGCAAACTTCTTATGAATGTTATCCAGGAGACGTTTTTTCTGTTAGAGGATATGGCCGAAGTAAATTATTTTCTGTAGAAGGTAGAACAAAACGCGACAAATGGAGAATTTTGTATGGTATACTAAAATGATTGGTTTTTTAGAAGGAAATCCTCCTATTTTGTCGAAGAAAAGATATAATTGAAAGAGGAAATTTAGATAACTACTTGGAGGTGGCGTTGTGCCGTTAACACCATTAGATATTCATAACAAAGAATTTGGTCGCGGATTCCGTGGCTATGATGAAGATCAAGTAAATGAGTTTCTTGATCAAATTATCAAAGATTATGAATTGGTCATTCGTGAGAAAAAAGCTTTAGAAGAAAAAGTTGCGCAGTTAGAAGGGAAGTTAGATCATTTCTCTAATATTGAAGATACGTTAAACAAATCTATCGTTGTTGCGCAAGAAGCAGCGGAAGAAGTAAAACGTAATGCGCAAAAAGAAGCGAAATTAATTGTGCGTGAAGCTGAAAAGAATGCTGATCGTATTATTAACGAAGCATTAGTAAAATCAAGAAAAGTTGCTTTTGATATTGAAGAGCTAAAGAAACAAGCGAAAGTATTCCGAACTCGTTTCCGTATGTTATTAGAAACACAGCTTGAAATGTTAAACAACGATGATTGGGATAAACTAATTGAGTTAGAAGACGAAGTAGATGAACTGTTGAAAAAAGAAGAAACAGTGTAAGCTTGACGTTTTTCTCATTATTACATATAATTTTAAACAACATATTTATTAAGAAAAACGAAGATAGGGATAAGTACCTTTTCAAACCTTATATAGCGAACTGAGGATGGTGTAAGCTCAGGATAAGGAGATAGTGGGAATATCACCCTGGAGTTCCGCGCTGAATAAATAGAGTAAGCGTAGGCGTGTATTCGCGTTAAGAATATAAAGAGGATTCTATACATATGTATATGATCTACTAGGGTGGTACCGCGGGAGACTTTCTCGTCCCTTTTTGGGATGAGAAAGTCTCTTTTTTATTCCGTTTTTTAAGTATTTCTTTTATACATGTAAGGAGGAATTGAGCATGGAGTACAAAAATACATTACTGATGCCGAAAACAGAGTTCCCAATGCGTGGGAACTTACCAAAACGTGAGCCTGCAATGCAAGAAAAATGGGCTGAAATGAATATTTACGAAAAAGTACAAGAACATACAAAAGGTCGTCCTTTATTTGTATTGCATGATGGACCTCCATATGCGAATGGTGACATTCATATGGGACATGCATTAAATAAAGTATTAAAAGACTTTATTGTTCGTTATAAATCAATGACTGGTTTTAGTGCGCCATATGTTCCAGGATGGGATACGCACGGTTTACCAATTGAACAAGCTTTAACAAATAAAGGCGTAAAACGTAAAGAAATGACAGTTGCTGAGTTCCGTAAGTTATGTGCAGAGTATGCATATGAACAAGTAGAACGTCAACGTGAACAATTTAAGCGTTTAGGTGTACGTGCAGATTGGGATAATCCATATATTACTTTAGAGCCAGCTTATGAAGCACAACAAATTAAAGTGTTTGGTGACATGGCGAAAAAAGGTTATATCTATAAAGGTCAAAAACCAGTTTACTGGTCTCCAACGAGTGAATCTGCTTTAGCAGAAGCTGAAATTGAATATCAAGATAAAAAATCAGCATCTATTTACGTAGCATTCCCTGTAAAAGATGGAAAGAATGTATTAGAAGGTGATGAAAAGTACATCATTTGGACAACAACACCTTGGACATTACCTGCAAACTTAGGTATTTCTGTTCACCCAGAGCTTGAATATAGTATTGTAAAAGTAAATGATGAGAAATATATCATTGCTTCTGAGCTGTTTGAGACAGTTGCAAAAACGTTAGAGTGGGAAAATGCTGAAGTTGTGAAAACAGTAAAAGGTAGCGAACTTGAGTACACAGTTGCAAAACATCCATTCTACGATCGTGATTCATTAGTTATGCTAGGAGATCACGTAACAACAGATGCAGGTACAGGTTGTGTTCATACAGCACCAGGACACGGGGAAGATGACTTCGTTGTTGGTAAAAAGTATGGATTAGAAGTACTTTGCCCAGTCGATGATAAAGGTGTATTAACAAATGAAGCACCTGGATTTGAAGGCTTATTCTATGATAAAGCTAACAAGCCAATTACAGAAAAATTAGAAGAAGTAGGCGCGTTACTGAAACTAACATTCATTACACATTCATACCCACATGATTGGAGAACGAAAAAACCAATTATTTTCCGTGCGACAGCACAGTGGTTTGCATCTATTGAAGCATTCCGTAAAGAATTAATAGAAGCTGTAGCGGAAACGAAATGGGTACCAGCATGGGGAGAAACTCGTCTTCATAATATGGTTCGTGACCGTGGTGACTGGTGTATTTCTCGTCAGCGTGCATGGGGTGTGCCAATTCCGGTATTCTATGCTGAGAATGGTGATCCAATTATTACGGATGAAACAATTAACCATGTAGCAGATTTATTCCGTGAACACGGTTCTAACGTATGGTTCGAGCGTGAAGCGAAAGATCTATTACCAGAAGGATTTACACATCCGGGTAGCCCAAATGGCGAATTCCGTAAAGAAACAGACATCATGGATGTATGGTTCGATTCAGGTTCTTCTCACCAAGCGGTATTAGAAGAGCGCGAAGATTTACAGCGTCCAGCTGATTTATATTTAGAAGGATCTGACCAGTATCGTGGTTGGTTTAACTCTTCATTATCAACAGCAGTTGCTGTAACAGGTAAAGCTCCATATAAAGGCGTATTAAGTCACGGTTTCGTACTAGATGGTGAAGGACGTAAAATGAGTAAGTCGATTGGAAACATCGTCGTACCGAAGAAAATTATGGATCAATTAGGCGGAGACATTTTACGCTTATGGGTATCTTCTGTTGACTATCAATCTGACGTACGTATTTCAGATGATATTTTAAAACAAGTAGCAGAAGTGTATCGTAAAATCCGTAACACATTCCGTTTCTTATTAGGAAATTTAGACGACTTTAAGCCAAGTGAAAATGCAGTAGCTGTAGCTGAACTTCGTGAAGTAGATCGTTACATGTTAGTGAAATTAAATGACTTAATTACAAAAGTTAAAGAAGCATATGAGACATACGACTTCGCTGCTGTGTATCATGCAATTCATAACTTCTGTACAATTGATTTAAGTTCATTCTACTTAGACTTTGCAAAAGACATTTTATACATTGAAGGTGCAAATCACGAAGATCGTCGTGCAATTCAAACTGTATTATATGATGTTCTTGTTGCGTTAACGAAACTTGTAACACCAATCTTACCGCATACAGCTGATGAAGTATGGCCATACATTCCAGGCGTAACAGAAGAAAGTGTACAATTAACTGATATGCCAGAAGCTGTACAATTAGATGACGCGGAAGCGTTAAAAACAAAATGGGATGCATTTATGACATTACGTGATGACGTGTTAAAAGCACTAGAAGTAGCTCGTAATGAAAAAGTAATCGGTAAGTCATTAAATGCAAGCATTACGCTATATCCAACTGCAGAAATGAAAGCTATGTTAGAGTCTATTAGCGAAGACTTAAAGCAATTATTCATCGTTTCTGAGTATAAACTTGGTGGTATGATGGATGAAGCGCCAGCAGATGCACCGAAGTATGAACATACAGCGGTTGTTGTTGCTCAAGCAACTGGTGAAACATGTGAACGTTGTTGGGTAGTTTCAGAAACAATTGGTAAAGATGCTGAACATGAAACATTATGTGAGCGTTGTGCAACAGTTGTTAAAGAAAACTATGTAAAATAATAAAAAACTGACTGCTATTCATGCAGTCAGTTTTTTTGTTGATGGCATATCAAAAAAACTTTTCAGACTCTTTCCTGTGAAGGAAAAATGTGTGTGAGGTAAGCAAATAAATTTCGGACACACTAACTGTACATTACAGCTAGGAGGAATGTACACGTGAATGAAATTTACATGGAAATAAAAGAAGAATTGCAATTGATGAGAAAAGAGTTGCAAGAGAGACTAGCTAAAGAAGTAATGCACAAATATGATGTCGAGTTCAGCCAAGAGCTTGGATATGAAATTAAGGAAGAGATAAAGAAAAAATTGCTATTACATGATATAAAAGAGGATTTAAAGGATGTAGAACGCGCATTATTTAAAATGGAAATAGACATGTACGGTATTTGTGAAGAGACGGGGAGATTAATTTCGACAAAGCAAATGAAGACAATGCCGACTGCTCGTACGATTCATGAATTCTTCTATGAAAAGGTAAATGTATGAATACGCACAACGATATTATATTACCTTTTTTTAATTTATTTTATTCTTCTATAAAGGTTCATTGTGAAAAGGTAGCAGCTATGCTAAAATTTTGAGGTACACTGTCTTTGTGGGGGAAATGAAAATGATATATTATGTAATAGCGTTATTTGTCATTGCTATCGATCAAATATCGAAGTGGTTAATTGTAAAGAACATGGAATTGGGTACGAGTATTCCGATTATCGACAATGTATTATACATAACATCACATCGAAATAGAGGCGCTGCTTGGGGTATTTTAGAAAATAAAATGTGGTTCTTCTACATTATTACAGTTGTTTTTGTAGTGTTTATCGTATTTTATATGAAAAAGTATGCGAAAACAGACAAGCTTCTAGGTATTTCGTTAGGTCTAATTTTGGGCGGGGCAATTGGTAACTTTATTGATCGTGTATTTAGACAAGAAGTAGTGGATTTCATTCACGTGTATATTTTCTCGTACAACTATCCAGTATTCAATATAGCTGATTCAGCATTATGTATTGGTGTTGTATTAATTATTATTCAAACATTATTAGAAGGCAAGAAAGCGAAGGAGTAATTGAATGAGTGAAGTAGTACAAGTAACAGTTGCAGCAGAGCAAAAAAACGAGCGAATTGATAAATTCGTTACAGGGATAAATAACGAATGGTCACGTTCACAAGTACAGCAATGGATTAAAGATGATGTTGTGACAGTGAACGGGAAAGCAGTAAAAGTGAATTATAAAGTAAAAGAAGAGGATGAAATTACAGTAACGATTCCTGAGCCAGAAGCGCTAGATATTCAACCAGAGGATTTAAATTTAGAAATTTATTATGAAGATGCAGATGTGCTTGTTGTAAATAAGCCACGTGGCATGGTTGTACATCCAGCACCAGGGCATACAAGTGGTACACTTGTAAACGGCCTTATGCACCATTGTACAGACTTATCAGGCATTAACGGTGTAATGCGTCCAGGTATCGTGCATCGTATTGATAAAGATACATCTGGACTATTAATGGTTGCTAAAAATGATATGGCACATGAATCGCTTGTAAATCAGCTTGTAGCCAAAACAGTAACGAGACGTTACAAAGCGATTGTACACGGTGTGATTCCGCATGATAAGGGAACTATCGATGCACCAATTGGTCGTGATAAGAAAGAGCGTCAAAGTATGACAGTTGATGAAAATGGTAAGAACGCTGTTACGCACTTCCAAGTGTTAGAACGTTTTAAAGACTTTACACTTGTAGAATGTCGCTTAGAAACGGGACGTACGCACCAAATTCGTGTTCATATGAAATATATTGGCTATCCACTTGCAGGAGATCCGAAGTATGGTCCGAAGAAAACATTAGATATGAATGGACAAGCACTTCATGCGGGTATTTTAGGCTTTGATCATCCTCGTACTGGTGAATATATTCAGTTTGAGGCACCGATTCCAGAAGTGTTTGAAGACGCATTAAATATTTTACGAAAATAGTATTGACAAATCATAAGAAAACTGAGATACTGACAACAGTTAAATAATGATCCTTTAACACAGCCCCGTGAGGTTGAGAAGGTAACGGTTTGAAATACTTAGGGTATGTTGTACCCTTTTTTCAAAAGTCCTCTCGCACACGCTGAGAGGACTTTTTTTATACCATTACTCTCACGCAAGAAAAAAAGCTTGGAGGTGTAGAGCATGCAAGAGAAAGCTGTCGTTTTAGATGACCAAATGATTCGCCGCGCTTTAACACGAATTAGTCATGAAATCGTGGAACGAAATAAAGGTGTCGATAATTGTGTTCTTGTCGGAATTAAAACTCGTGGAATTTTTATTGCACAACGTTTGGCAGAACGAATTGGTCAAATTGAAGGAAAAGAAATGGAAGTTGGAGAGTTAGACATTACGTTATATCGTGATGATTTAACACTACAATCCAAAAATAAAGAACCACTTGTAAAAGGTTCTGATATCCCTGTAGATATTACGAAGAAAAAAGTTATCCTCGTTGATGACGTATTATATACAGGAAGAACAGTTCGAGCAGCAATGGATGCTCTTATGGATTTAGGTAGACCATCTCAAATTCAATTGGCGGTTCTTGTTGATAGAGGTCATCGTGAATTACCAATTCGCGCTGATTATGTAGGAAAGAACATTCCAACATCAAGTGAAGAGCGTATCGAAGTTGATTTGCAAGAGACAGATCAACAAGATCGAGTAAGCATATACGATAAGTAAAGCCCTTTTAAATGTAGTCCTGTGAGGCTGCCAAAGGGTCTTGGCTTTCATATGTCAAATTTGGCATACGAAAGTATAGGACTCTTTGTGCACAGGCACAAAGAGTTTTTTTATTGCAAAGATTTAAACTGAAGGAGGATGTAACAATGGAACAAAAGCCAGTGTTAGACGTTAATGAAGTACCGAAACCGGGAAAATGGTTATTTTTAAGTATACAACATTTGTTCGCGATGTTTGGATCAACAGTGCTTGTTCCGTTTTTAACAGGATTGAATCCATCAGTAGCATTAATATCAAGTGGATTAGGAACGCTAGCGTTTCTTCTTATAACGAAAGGTCAAGTACCAGCATATTTAGGATCATCATTCGCCTTTATCGCACCGATTATAACAGCGAAAACGGCAGGTGGGCCGGGAGCAGCAATGCTTGGTGGTTTGCTAGCAGGGCTTGTGTACATCTTAATCTCACTCGGAATTAAGAAATCAGGATCAGAGTGGATTATGAAACTACTACCACCAATCGTAGTTGGTCCAGTAGTAATGGTAATCGGTCTAGCTTTAGCACATACAGCAGTTAACATGGCGATGAACGGTGCGGATGGCAAATACAGCTTTACACATTTTTCAGTAGCATTAGTAACATTAGCAATTACAATCATTTGCTCGATATTCGGAAGAGGATTTTTCAGTATCATACCAGTGTTACTTGGCATTATCGGCGGATATATCTTCGCTTACTTCCAAGGGCTAGTAGACTTAAAGCCGGTAGCTGAGGCAAAATGGTTTGTTGTACCAGATTTCACAGTACCATTTGTAACATACACACCAGAGTTTTCATGGAAGATTGTACTCTTGATGGTACCAGTTGCACTAGTAACAATATCAGAACATATCGGACATCAAATTGTACTTGGAAATGTTATTAAAAGAGATTTAATTGAAAAACCAGGTTTACACCGTTCGATCTTTGGTGACGGAGTAGCAACATTAATTGCATCACTAATCGGTGGGCCACCGAATACAACGTATGGTGAAAACATCGGTGTGCTAGCAATTACGAGAGCATACAGTGTATACTTATTCATCGGTTCAGCAGTATTCGCAATCATGTTCGGATTTATCGGTAAGATTTCTGCACTGATTCATTCGATCCCAACACCAGTTATGGGCGGGGTATCAATCTTACTATTCGGTGTAATCGCATCAAGCGGATTACGCATGATGGTAGATGATAAAACAGATTTAAGTGACAAACGAAACTTAATGATTGCATCAGTAATACTAGTAATCGGTATTGGTGGAGCGGTACTTCACGTAGGGGATTCATTCCAAGTCGAAGGAATGGCGCTTGCAGCAATTGTAGGTGTACTGTTAAATCTACTACTACCAGAAACAAAACAAGAAAAACATACAAAACAATCTAAGCAGATTGCTTCATAAAAATAACCTTTTAATTCAGTCCTGTGAGACGGAAAAGGGTGGCTTCTTCCTTGCACCCTAGTCTTACATGACTAGGGTATTTTTATGCAAAGGTTGTTATAAAAATACAAAAGTGGTAACATAAAAATCAGAAAGATGAGGGATGACGATGAGCCATTTGTTAACGATGAGTGAATTATCGGAAGTAGAAATTTCAGAAATCCTAAAAGACGCAGAAGATTTTGCGAATGGAAAAGAGAGCAAAACGACAGAGCAAACTTTTGTTGCAAACTTGTTCTTTGAGAATAGTACGAGAACGAGATTTAGCTTTGAAGTTGCTGAGAAGAGATTAGGACTAGATGTTTTAAACTTTTCAGCTGATGCATCTAGCGTACAAAAAGGAGAAACTTTATACGATACGATAAGAACACTAGAATCAATCGGAACAAAAGCAGTGGTCATCCGCCATGAGCAAGATCGCTACTTCGATGAACTAAAAGATCAGGTGAATATCCCGATCTTAAACGCTGGAGATGGATGTGGAAACCACCCAACGCAGTGCCTACTCGACCTTCTTACAATTAAACAAGAGTTTGGAAGATTTGAAGGTTTGAAGATTGCAATAGTAGGAGATGTTCGTCATAGCCGAGTAGCACGTTCTAATGCAGAAGCATTAACGAAGCTTGGTGCAACAATTTACTTTGCAAGTCCAGAAGAGTGGAAAGGTGAAGACAACACATTTGGAACATACAAACCATTAGATGAACTTGTTCCAGAAGTGGATGTAATGATGTTACTCCGTGTACAACATGAGCGTCATGATCATTATGAAACAGACATTATGAAAGAATATCATGAGAAACACGGATTAACAGTAGAAAGAGAAAAGCGTATGAAAGAAGGAAGCATTATTATGCATCCAGCTCCCGTAAACCGTGATGTTGAAATTGCAAGTGAACTTGTTGAGTGTGAGCGTTCACGCATATTTAAACAAATGGAAAATGGAGTTTACGTAAGAATGGCTGTACTAAAACGCGCCTTACCAAATGTATTAGGAGGAATGAAACATGAATTACTTGTTTAAAAATGGTCGTTATATGAATGAAGAAGGAAAAATTGTAGCAACAGATCTTCTCGTACAAGACGGTAAAATCGCTAAGGTAGCAGAAAATATTACGGCAGATAATGCTGAAGTAATCGATGTGAACGGAAAGTTAATCGCACCTGGATTAGTAGATGTACACGTACATCTTCGTGAACCAGGTGGTGAACATAAAGAAACAATTGAAACAGGTACACTAGCAGCGGCAAAAGGTGGATTCACTACAATTTGTGCAATGCCAAATACACGTCCAGTACCAGATTGCAGAGAACATATGGAAGACTTGCAAAATCGTATTAAAGAAAAAGCACATGTCAACGTACTACCATACGGAGCAATTACAATACGTCAAGCTGGTTCTGAAATGACAGATTTCGAAACATTAAAAGAACTTGGAGCATTTGCTTTCACAGATGACGGCGTAGGCGTACAAGATGCGAGCATGATGTTAGCGGCTATGAAACGTGCAGCAAAATTAAATATGGCAGTAGTTGCGCACTGTGAAGAGAATACGCTTATTAATAAAGGTTGTGTACATGAAGGGAAGTTTTCTGAGAAACACGGATTAAACGGTATCCCATCAGTATGTGAATCTGTACATATTGCAAGGGATATATTGCTTGCGGAAGCAGCAGATTGTCACTATCACGTATGTCACGTAAGTACGAAAGGTTCAGTACGTGTAATCCGTGATGCGAAACGCGCTGGAATTAAAGTAACAGCAGAAGTAACACCACATCACCTAGTGTTATGTGAAGATGATATCCCATCAGCTGATCCTAATTTTAAAATGAACCCACCGCTTCGTGGAAAAGAAGACCATGCAGCATTAATTGAAGGTTTATTAGATGGAACGATCGATATGATCGCAACTGACCATGCACCGCATACAGCGGAAGAGAAAGCACAAGGAATTGAAAGAGCACCATTCGGAATTACTGGTTTTGAAACAGCATTCCCGCTTCTATACACAAACCTTGTGAAAAAAGGAGTTATTACGCTAGAACAATTAATTCAATATTTAACAGAAAAGCCAGCTGATACATTCGGCTTAGAAGCAGGTCGCCTGAAAGAAGGTAGAACAGCTGATATTACAATCATTGATTTAGAACAAGAAGAAGAGATTGATCCAACAACATTCTTATCAAAAGGAAAAAATACACCATTCGCAGGTTGGAAATGCCAAGGATGGCCGGTAATGACAATCGTTGGTGGTAAGATCGCATGGCAAAAGGAGAGTGCATTAGTATGAAAAGACAACTTATCTTAGAAGATGGAACAGTATTAATTGGAAAAGGTTTCGGAGGAGAAACCGAAAAGTCAGGTGAGGTTGTATTTACAACAGGAATGACTGGATATCAAGAAACATTATCTGATCCATCATATTGCGGTCAAATCGTAACATTCACGTACCCATTAATCGGAAACTACGGCATTAACCGTGACGATTTCGAATCGATTCACCCATCTGTAAATGGTTTAATCGTAAACGAAATTTGTGATCATCCATCAAACTTCCGTAATGAAATTTCGTTAAATGATTACTTAAAAGAAAGAAACATCCCGGGATTAGCAGGAATTGATACGAGAAAATTAACGAGAAAAATTCGTCAATACGGTACATTACGCGGACGCCTTTGTAACATGGATGCAGATGTAGAATACATCGTGAGCCAATTAAAAGCGACAGTATTTACAGATCACGTGAAACGCGTATCAACGAAAGATCCATACCCAAGTCCAGGACGCGGACACCGAGTTGTACTTGTAGACTTCGGAATGAAACATGGTATTTTACGAGAATTAAATAAGCGTGACTGTGATGTAATTGTAGTTCCTTACAACACAACAGCAGAAGAAATTTTACGCCTTAGCCCAGATGGAATTATGTTAAGTAACGGACCTGGGGATCCAAAAGATGTACCAGAAGCAATTGAAATGTTAAAAGACATTATCGGTAAAGTTCCTTTATTCGGAATTTGCCTAGGACATCAATTGTTCGCTCTAGCATCTGGTGCAAATACAAGTAAGTTGAAATTCGGTCACCGTGGTTTAAACCATCCAGTAAAAAATCTTGCAACTGGAAAAGTAGCAATTACATCTCAAAACCATGGTTACGCAGTAGAAGAAGAATCAGTTGAAAATACAGAGCTTGAAATTACACATGTTGCTTTAAATGATGGAACAGTAGAAGGTCTTCGTCATAAGAAGTTCCCAGCATTTACAGTACAATACCATCCAGAAGCTTCAGCAGGACCTGAAGATGCAAATGATTTATTCGAAGATTTCTTAGCAATGATTGAAAACTTCAAGAAAGAAGGGGAAGAGTTATGCCAAAACGCCTAGATATTAACACAATTTTAGTAATCGGATCAGGACCAATTGTAATTGGGCAAGCAGCGGAGTTTGACTACTCTGGTACACAAGCTTGTCAATCTCTAAGAGAAGAAGGTTACAAAGTAATCCTTGTTAACTCTAACCCAGCAACAATTATGACAGATACTGCAACAGCAGATAAAGTATATATCGAACCATTAACATTAGAATTCGTAAGCCGTATTATTCGTAAAGAACGTCCAGATGCAATCTTACCAACATTAGGTGGTCAAACAGGGTTAAATATGGCTGTTGAACTTGCGAAATCAGGCATACTTGAAGAATGCGGAGTTGAAATTTTAGGAACGAAATTATCAGCCATCGAGCAAGCGGAGGATCGCGATTTATTCCGTACATTAATGCAGGATTTAAATGAACCAATTCCATCTAGTACGATCATTCATACGCTGGAAGAAGCACATGAATTTGTAAAAGAAATTGGTTATCCAGTTATTGTTCGCCCAGCATTTACAATGGGAGGAACAGGTGGCGGAATTTGTAGTAATGAAGAAGAACTAATTGAAATCGTATCCGGTGGATTAAAACATAGTCCAGTAACACAATGTTTATTAGAAAAGAGCATTGCTGGTTGTAAGGAAATTGAATATGAAGTAATGCGTGATTCGAATGATAACGCGATTGTAGTATGTAACATGGAAAACATCGATCCAGTTGGGGTTCACACAGGTGATTCTATCGTAGTAGCACCAAGCCAAACATTAAGCGACCGTGAATATCAAATGTTACGAAACACTTCATTACGAATTATTCGTGCATTAGGAATTGAAGGTGGATGTAACGTTCAGCTTGCACTAGATCCACATAGCTTCCAATACTATGTAATCGAAGTAAACCCACGTGTAAGTCGTTCATCTGCACTAGCATCTAAAGCGACTGGATATCCAATTGCAAAATTAGCAGCGAAAATTGCAGTCGGCTTAACATTAGATGAAATCATAAACCCAGTAACACAAAAAACTTACGCTTGCTTCGAGCCAGCATTAGACTATGTTGTTTCAAAAATTCCACGCTGGCCATTTGATAAGTTTGAATCAGCAAACAGAACACTTGGTACACAAATGAAGGCAACTGGTGAAGTTATGTCAATCGGACGTAACTTAGAGCAATCATTATTAAAAGCGGTTCGTTCTTTAGAGCTTGGCATTTATCACTTAGAATTAGACCACTTAAAAGAACTTGATAAAGAAACAATGAAAAAACGCATTATTAAAGCAGACGATGAGCGACTGTTTATTGTAGCAGAAGCAATTCGTCAAGGTGTAACGAAAGAAGAAATCAACGAATGGTGTGAAATGGACTTCTTCTTCTTACAAAAAATTGAAAACATCGTAAATATGGAACGCGAAGTAAAAGCGAATGTAGGAAATATGGAAGTACTACAAGCTGCGAAAGAAATGGGCTTCAGTGATCACTACATTGCAGCTGCTTGGAACAAAACGGAGCGTGAAATTTACGATATGCGTAAAGAAAGCAATATAACTCCTGTTTATAAAATGGTAGATACTTGTGCGGCAGAGTTTGAATCTGCAACACCATACTACTACAGCACATATGGTGATGAGAATGAATCGGTTATAACAGATCGTAAGAGTGTTGTTGTACTAGGGTCTGGTCCAATCCGTATCGGTCAAGGGGTTGAGTTTGACTATGCAACAGTTCACTCTGTATGGGCAATTAAAGAAGCTGGATATGAGGCAATCATTGTTAATAACAATCCAGAAACAGTTTCAACAGACTTCAGTATTTCTGACAAATTATACTTTGAACCATTAACAATCGAAGATGTAATGCACATCATTGATTTAGAAAAACCAGAAGGCGTTATTGTTCAGTTCGGTGGACAAACGGCAATTAACTTAGCGGCGAAATTAGAGGCTCACGGTGTGAAAATCTTAGGAACATCACTTGAAGACTTAGACCGTGCAGAAGATCGTGATAAATTTGAAGCTGCTTTAACAAAACTTGGTATCCCGCAACCAGTTGGTAAAACAGCAACGACTGTAGAACAAGCAGTAGCAATCGCAGAAGAAATTGGTTATCCAGTATTAGTAAGACCATCTTACGTACTAGGTGGACGTGCGATGGAAATCGTATATCGCCAAGAAGAACTGCTGCACTACATGAAAAATGCAGTTAAAGTTCATGCAGATCACCCAGTATTAATCGACCGTTACATGGTTGGTAAAGAAATTGAAGTAGATGCAATTTCGGATGGTGAGAATGTATTCATTCCAGGTATTATGGAACATATTGAACGCGCTGGAGTTCACTCTGGTGACTCAATTGGAGTATATCCACCACAAAGTTTATCTGAAAAACTAAAAGAACAAATCATTGAACATACAATTGCACTTGGAAAAGGATTAAACATTGTTGGATTACTAAATATCCAGTTCGTAGTATTCAAAGATCAAGTGTACGTAATTGAAGTAAACCCACGTGCAAGCCGTACAGTACCGTTCTTAAGTAAAATTACAGGCGTACCGATGGCGAATGTTGCAACGAAAGTTATTTTAGGGCAAGACCTAGTAGAGCAAGGATACGGAACGGGCTATCACCCAGAAGAGAAAGAAGTATATGTAAAAGCTCCGGTATTCTCATTCGCGAAACTACGTTCAGTTGATACAACATTAGGACCTGAAATGAAATCAACAGGGGAAGTAATGGGTAAAGACTTAACGCTTGAAAAAGCATTATATAAAGGATTAGTTGCTTCAGGAATTAACATCCCAACGCACGGATCAGTAATCATTACTGTAGCGGATAAAGATAAAGAAGAGGCGATGGAAATTGCAAAACGTTTCCACGAAATCGGCTATAACTTATTAGCAACAGCTGGAACAGCACAATCATTAGAAGAGCAAAATATCCCAGTACAAGTTGTAAACAAAATTGATTCTGAAGACTACAACTTACTAGATATTATCCGTCAAGGAAAAGCACAGTTTGTAATTAACACATTAACAAAAGGTAAACAACCAGCGCGTGATGGTTTCCGCATTCGCCGTGAATCAGTAGAAAATGGTGTGGCTTGCTTAACATCACTTGATACAACAAGAGCAATCTTACGAGTATTAGAATCTATGACATTCTCAGCTCATTCAATGAAAGAAATTACGCAAACAAAGCGTCACGAGGTGGTACATGCATGATGCAAAAGCAAAATATGATCGTCGTTAATCAAAAAGAAATCGCAAAAAACATTTACGAGTTAGTGCTTCAAGGAACTTTAGTACAGCAAATGAACGAACCAGGGCAGTTTGTACACATTAAGGTAGCAGAGGGCATTGCGCCCCTTCTGCGCCGCCCGATTAGTATTTGTAATGTAGATCAAGAGAAGAACGAATTTACAATGCTATATCGTGCGGAAGGACAAGGGACAAAAACATTAGCAACTAGAAAACAAGGTGAAATGGTAGACGTACTAGGACCACTAGGACACGGTTTTCCTGTAGAAGAAGCAGAAGCTGGTCAAACAGCTTTACTAGTAGGCGGGGGGATTGGTGTACCACCACTTTATGAACTATCACAGCGCCTCGTTGCAAAAGGTGTACGTGTAATTCACATCTTAGGTTTTCAAACGAAAGATGTAGTTTTCTATGAAGAAAAATTTGCAGAACTTGGTGATACGTACGTTGCGACAGTAGATGGTACACACGGTACAAAAGGATTTGTCACAGATGTAATTGATAATTACGGAATTGACTTTGATATTCTTTATTCATGTGGTCCGTTAGCGATGCTTCGTGCATTAGAAGGACGTTACAAAGAGAAAAAAGCCTATATTTCATTAGAAGAACGTATGGGCTGCGGTATTGGAGCTTGTTTCGCATGTGTATGCCACTTACAAGAAGATCCAAGTGGACATTCTTACAAGAAGGTGTGTAGCGACGGACCAGTATTTCCAATCGGGGAGGTTGTACTATGAACAGATTGCAAGTTGAATTACCAGGATTATCATTAAAAAATCCAATTATACCGGCATCTGGATGCTTTGGATTTGGTCGTGAATATGCACAGTTTTACGATTTAAGTGTACTAGGATCAATCATGATTAAAGCGACGACAGAACAACCACGCTATGGAAATCCAACGCCTCGTGTTGCTGAAACACCGGGCGGCATGTTAAATGCGATCGGACTTCAAAACCCAGGGTTAGAAAAAGTAATGAATTCTGAATTACCATGGTTAGAACAATTTGATCTTCCAATCATTGCGAACGTTGCAGGCTCACAAGCTGAGGATTATGTAGCGGTTGCAAAGGAAATTTCTAAAGCGCCTAATGTCCATGCACTAGAATTAAATATTTCTTGTCCGAACGTAAAAACAGGTGGTATCGCCTTTGGTACAAATCCTGAAATTGCTGCTGATTTAACGAAGCGAGTAAAAGAGGTTTCTGAAGTACCTGTATACGTGAAGTTGTCACCAAACGTGGCAAACATAGTGGAAATTGCAAAAGCAATTGAAAATGCAGGTGCAGATGGTTTAACGATGATTAATACATTGCTTGGTATGCGTTTAGATTTAAAAACAGCTAAACCAATTTTAGCAAACCGTACAGGCGGATTATCAGGTCCTGCGATTAAGCCAGTAGCAATTCGTATGGTACATGAAGTAAGCCAAGCGGTTAACATTCCAATTATCGGAATGGGTGGTATTGAAACAGCGGAAGATGTAATTGAATTCTTCTACGCTGGCGCAAGCGCAGTTGCAGTAGGTACAGCGAACTTTATCGATCCGTTCGTATGTCCGACAATTATTGAAGAGTTACCAGCATTACTAGATGAATTAGGATTTGATCACATTTCGGAATGTCAAGGAAGGAGCTGGAAGCAAACATGTCACAGTCGTTAATCGTTGCACTAGATTTTCCAGGGAAACAAGATGTAGAACAATTCTTGCGCCACTTTGAAGGGGAAGAGTTATTTGTCAAAGTTGGTATGGAGTTATTTTACAAAGAAGGCCCTGCAATTATTACGTACTTAAAAGAAAAAGGACATAAGATTTTTCTAGATTTAAAACTTCATGATATTCCGAATACAGTAAAAAGCGCTATGCGTAGCCTAGCTAGTCTAGATGTTGATATGGTAAATGTTCATGCTGCTGGGGGAAGCAGCATGATGAAATCTGCGATTGAGGGATTAGAGGAAGGTAAGCAAGAAGGAAAAGAGAGACCGATTTGTATTGCAGTTACACAACTAACAAGCACTTCGGAAGCTATGATGAAAAAAGAGATCGGCATTGAGAAGACGTTAGAAGAAGCGGTTGCTCATTATGCAAAACTAACGAAAGAAAGTGGACTTGATGGCGTTGTTTGCTCAACGCTTGAAGTTCCAAAATTACGTGAAGTATGCGGAAATGAATTTGTAACAGTAACACCGGGGATTCGTCTTGCAAGCGATGATGTAAATGACCAGGTGCGCGTAGCAACACCGAAACGTGCGAGGGAACTTGGCTCAAGCTACATCGTAGTTGGACGTAGCATTACAAAAGCAGAAAATCCGCTTGAAGCGTATAAAACAGTAAAACAACAGTGGGAAGGTGTAACAGTATGAAAAAAGAAATCGCATCGCATTTATTAGAAATTGGAGCAGTATTTTTACAACCGAATGATCCATTCACATGGTCTTCAGGTATGAAATCACCAATTTATTGTGATAACCGTTTAACTTTATCTTATCCAAAAGTACGTCAAGCGATTGCAGCTGGATTAGAAGAGTTAATTAAAGAGCACTTCCCAACTGTAGAAGTTATTGCAGGAACAGCAACTGCTGGTATCGCGCACGCTGCATGGGTAAGCGATCGTATGGATTTACCAATGTGCTACGTACGTAGTAAAGCAAAAGGCCACGGTAAAGGGAATCAAATTGAAGGAAAAGCTGAAAAAGGTCAAAAAGTTGTAGTAGTAGAAGACTTAATTTCAACTGGCGGAAGTGCAATTACATGTGTAGAAGCACTTCGCGAAGCTGGCTGTGAAGTATTAGGAATCGTATCAATCTTCACATACGAGCTAGAAGCAGGAAAAGAAAAGCTAGAAGCAGCTAACGTAGCATCATATTCTTTAAGTGATTACAGTGCATTAACTGAAGTTGCAGCAGAAAAAGGTATGATCGGACAAGCTGAAACGAAAAAATTACAAGAGTGGCGTAAAAATCCAGCTAACGAAGCTTGGATTACAGCGTAACATGAAAAAAACGACCGCGGGGGAACGCGGTCGTTTTTTATATTATTGTTAAAACTTCATGTAAAGAACAGATAGTAGGAATATCGTACTTGAGTTGTGAGTTATCTCGATTTAACCATATCCCTTGCATCCCAGCTGCTGTACTACTAATCGCATCAGTCTCTAATCGATCGCCAATATAATAGCAATCTTTCATTTCAAGGTTCGATTGTAATACGGTTCTGTGAAAAATTTCAGGATCTGGTTTCGATATACCAAGTTCACTAGAAGTAAATATATATTTGAAATGTTTTAAAATGTTTAGGGCAGTTAATTTTTCGACTTGTTGTTCATAGTCACCATTACTAATGATACCTAATGAGTGACCGCCTTGCTGCAAGTTCTGTAATGTATAGTGTACATCTTCAAACGCGGTCCAGTTGTTCTTATATAGTTCTATATATTGATTGAATCTATGCTGAGATTCTTTGGTAGATAGGTTTACTCCATATGTTTTAAATAAATGATACATTCGCATTACTTGTTGTTCTTGAAAAGATAATTCCCTGGATAAAAATTTGTTGAAATATTCTTCTGATAATTCATGCCAGACTTTCGTTGCCTCTAATTCATTGCCTGAAAAAATAGTATTATATATTTGAAAAAAATCTATAATACCATTTCTTTCAGCAGCCTCATAATCAAGTAAAGTTCCATCAATATCAAAGAAAATCATATTGCTGTCTCCTTGCTAACAACTATTTAGCGTTTTCAGCAACCTCATATCCTTTCACAAACAATAGCGTCATATAAGAAACGATAAACGAGAAGATGCTGTACATGCCAACCCAAAAGAAAAATTTTGGAGTAAAGGCGATAACACCTATTATTAAAAAACTAGCAAACGTTACAATCGGCATTACGTAATACGTTTTCGTTTTGCGTGTTCCAATAACAGATACGATAAAGATAAATAATGGACAAATTAATAAGACGAAAATCAATTCATTCATAGGTATGTCCCCTTTTCTAATTGCAGTAATCTGTTTCTCGTAAACGTTTTGAAATAATTACTCTCCTAATATAATTTCGCTAAGTAATAACGAATCCCTCTTGAAAACTGATAATTCATGATGAATTTTACAAGCAAAAAACGTAAGCAAGAGAACACTTGCTTACGTTATAGGATAAACATCGCAACGATCGTGGTGACAATTAAACCGATAACAACCGGTAAAAAGTTTCGGCGTGCAAGTTCAAATGGATCGACTTTACAAATCGCAGCAGCAGGGATAAGTGCCCAAGGGATTAACGTCCCGCCCCCGGTCCATATAGCTGCAATTTGCCCGAGTGCTGTTAATGTAGCTGTTCCATGGCCAAGTGCTGTTCCAAAAAGATTGGCAATGGAACCAGCAAGTGATATACCTGAAAAACCTGATCCATCTAAGCCGGTAATGACACCCACGATGGTTAATGTCCCTGCCGATACATATTGATTTAAAGGAACAGTTTGAGATAAAGCGATGCCTAAGTCGTTAATGATTCCGTGTGAACCTTTCGGTAAATAGTCTCCGATAATTTTCACAAAGCCACTATCTCCTAAATAAAAGAGTGCAGCGATAGGAATAACTGGTCCGAAAATTTTAAAGCCAAATTGGAGCCCTTCTATGAAATAATCGGTCGTTTTATTCAGTCCATTACCTTTGTAGGCGATGAGAGAAATGATGATAATCATAATAACAGTTGTTCCGCCGATAAGTGCAGTTGCGTCGCTTCCTTGTAGTTGAAATTGAATCATGCAAAGGATATCAATGATATATACGATAGGGATACAAATAGCGAGCCATTTCTTTGTGCGAGGAGATAATGAAGTGAGCGTTTTAGAAGACTCAGTTGATAGAATAGATTCTTGTATAGCTAAGCCTGTATGAAACTCTTTTCGTAAGAAGAAAAAAGCGACGGAAGTTGTCACAACGCCCATAACGATAACGAGTGGAACACTTGCAGATACGACGCTGGAAACAGGGAGACCAGCAGCGTCTGCGGTTAATTTTGGTGCGCCTTGTATAACGAAGTCGCCGGATAAAGCAATCCCATGACCGAATAAGTTCATAGCAATTGCTACTCCAATTGGGGGGAGACCGACGCGTACAGCAACCGGTAATAAAATAGCTCCCATTAAGGCGACAGCGGGAGAAGGCCAAAAGAAGAAAGAAATTGTCATCATCAAAAGGCCAATAATCCAGTAGGCGAGGGTAGGGGTACGGATCATCTTTGTAAATGGTGAAATCATTGTATCATTTATACCGGTATGAACGAGTAAATTGCTCATGGATACAATAATAGAAATGATTAATATAGTTGGTAATAGCTCAGTAATGGCGTAAATAAAACTTTGAAAAATGCCGCTAACGGCAAGAGGGATAGAACTTGTAGCAGTTAATGCTAATAAAAAGATAAAAACGATACAAATAATTGTAGTATCTTTCCGGAGAATAAAAAAGGTAATAATAGTGAGTAAACAAATAACATAGAGAGCGTGTAATAGCGTTAATTCAACTCCCATAACATTCACATCCTTAGGCAATCGTGTAGTTTATTGTATGAAAGTAGGGAAAGTATGTGAGTATAAGAAACAGAAAAAAAGGTAAAATTTCATGTACTGCAATGGTAAGGATAAAAAATGGATGTTACAATACAATTAATCCTAAAAATGGAATTAGAGGAGGGCTTATGCACAAAAAAATTGGATTTTTGGGATTTATCATATCTTGTAGTCTATTAATCATTTTAAAGCTATTTACAAACAATGAATGGATAAGTATTATACCTGTTTTCGGGTTTGTATTTATACTTTTATATAACTGGGATGGTATGAAACAATATAGTAAGAAAAGTATCGGAATTATGATAGGTATCATCGTTGTTTGCTCATTGTTCGCAGGGGTTATTTTAATAGAGGGTCAGAAACAAATGGAGAAAATGTCTATTTTTCAAGAATGGATGTCTTCTGCAAACGGTCTTTATCTTGTAATTATAGTTGTTATTTTTCTAAGAATTGTTATAAGTATAGCAAGTTACATATTAAAGGAGAAGTAGAATGGGGGAGTACGAATGAGAGAAAAAATAGGATATTATGGTGTGCTAGTTTGTTTACTATTATCAATTATTTCAGGACAATTTCTTAACAGTGAATGGGTACCAGTTATATTATGTATAGGAGTATTGATTTTTGCTCCTATGTATCGCTGGAATGAATGGAAAGCATATAGTCGAAAAAAGAAAATGGTTTTCAGCATCGAATTTGTCATTATAATCAGCACAATTCCGTTTTTGTTATGGAAAGGAAATGAGATAATAGATGGAATTGTAATGTTTCAAGGGTGGTTGTTTATTGCGAAAATGCTATATTTAATATGCATTTTAATGTTGGCAGTGGTAGTCACTAAAATAGTAAACGAAAAGCTATTCGTTAATGAATAAAAGAAAATGCCACCTTATTCGGTGGCATTTCCTCATTTTACTGCATGAGCTTTTTGCATCTTTTTAATTAAACGAATTTGTCCACGATGATTGATTTCATCTTCAAAAACGTGAAACCACTTAAAATAGTTATTTGCTGGTTTGTCATACCAAAAGTCTGTCGTTTTAAATAACCATTCATCAGATAACGATTGAAAAGTCTCGATTGTTTTGGAACGTACTTCTTGTAATGTATTTATGTAAAATTCTATAGCGTTTCCTTTTATTTTCTCACGTCCAAGATCGCCTAATTCAATGCCAGGTAACCAGCGTTCTAATTCAGCCTCCGTTGGTTCACGGTCTTCAAAAGTATGAATCTGGTAGTAAAATTCAATAGCAGCCATATGATACAATAACATGCCAATTGAATTTGCTTCCTTATCATATAAATAATCAAGTTCTTCAATTGTTAAACTTTCCACTGCTTGCATTGTTGTATAGCGAGCGTAATTCATCATGGAAACAAGCTTTGAAAATTCTACATGTAAACCCTCCAATTTATCAATTACAAAATTCAATTAAAATTCCCCCTCTTTAAATGAATACTCCAGAGAAGGAATTCTATGTGCAAAAAAAGTTTTGTTTAAACCTTCATAATATTAACAAGGGATTATAATTAGTTCTCTATTTGATTTTGTAATAACGTCATAACCATCTTTGGTGATGACAATATCATCTTCGATTCTACAACCGCCCCAGTTCGGTATGTAAATGCCCGGCTCAACTGTAACAACCATACCTTCTTGTAAAGTTGCCTTGCTTTCTTGGGATAGGCGAAGTGGTTCATGTATTTCTAACCCAAGACCGTGCCCGGTAGAGTGGCCAAAGTATTGACCGTATCCATGTTCTGTAATGTAATTCCTCGTTATATCATCGATACTTTTCGCAGTTTCTCCAGGCTTAATTGCTTCAGTCCCACGCTTTAACGCTTCTCGTACAACATTGTATATTTTTTGGAATTCTTCCGATGGTTCCCCGATTGCTACGGTACGTGTTATATCGGAACAATATCCGTCGTAAAGTGCACCGAAGTCTAATGTAACGATATCGCCTCGTTCGATTATTTTATTTGATGCAACTCCATGGGGAAGTGAAGAACGAACGCCTGAGGCTACAATGATTTGGAATGAAGAAGATGTAGCCCCTTTTTTTCGCATGAAAAATTCTAACTCATCTCGAACGTCAGTCTCGCTTATTCCAGGCTTTAGAAATGTAACAATATGGTGAAATGCTTCGTCAGCGATTGTAGCTGCGATTTTCATTGTTTCTATTTCAGATGTGTCTTTAATAAGTCGAATATCTTCAATGATCTCACACACTGGAACCATTTCTGTATGTATATATTTTTGTAGTTTCTTAAATTGTTGCAAAGTCATATTATTGTCTTCTATACCAAGTTTTTGAATGTTTAATTTTGATACTTGATTTGCAACTTCTTCTTCTAAATTTCCTTTATGCATAATAATTTCTGCTGCTTTTATTTCCGTTTTTGCTTGATCTACGTAACGGAAATCAGTAATGAAAATAGCTTTATGCGCAGCAATTAAGACAACGCCTGCGCTACCTGTAAAGTTTGTTGCGTATTGACGGTTTTCTTTTTTTGTAATAAGTAACCCGTCGATTCCGTAATTATGTAGTTGTTTTTGGATGTTAGTTATTCTTACATTCATTTTAATTCCTCCTTTTTACATTAATAAAGCAAGAATTGTGCCAGTATATTTATTTAGAATAAAAGAGAAGAGGGTAGCTGTGTGTCAAAAAAACTAGACGAATGTAAAATAAATATATATAAAATTTTTACAGTAATTTTTTATGTGACTGAACAATAATATAAACTCGCAAACGAAAATCTTTTTAATTTAAATATTATATTTTTTGTATAAATAAATTAAGTTAATTGGTATAATAAGGGATTGTTACGTTTTTTATAGGTAAAGAGATGTAACGAAAAAAACTGGGTTAAGGAATGTGAGTGTATGAAGAAATTAAGTAAAGTAATGTCATTTTGTTTGACCGCTAGTATGCTTGTTATAACGGGGTGTGAAACAAGCGAACACAAAGTTCAAGTAAATGAAACGATTGAACAGCTTGATGAAGCGCCAGAAGTGACAGAAAAAGAAGCGAAAAAGATTGTAAGAAAGAGTGTAGATGGAATAGCAAATGCGTTTAGTGAGATGGAAAAAGAAAATGGATGGAGCCGAAATAATCCTGGGGATTTAGAGACAGCTAAAAAAGGAGTTAAAGGATTTGTTTCAGAAAAGTTTGTAGAGAATCAGCTTCCTAAGTCGCTTGCAACATTTAATCGATCAAGAGAGACGGATATGTTACCATTCCCTATTAATATTAAACCGAACATGAGATTAACATATTCACAGAAAAAAGATATTTTAACGATTGAGACTATCACACCTTCAAATGATATGGGAAATGAAGCAGAGATATGGGAATTTATTTTCGTTTATAAAGATGGAAAATGGTTAATAGATAAATGGTCATCGCATATACCTAGCGATTTAAAACTTACGAAGGAAGAAGCTAGTGAATTTCTGAAAATTCAAGGCTTTAAGAATGTTGATTTTGTTAAAGAAGAAGACAGTGGTGACAAAAAATATATTTTTAAAGAAAATGCTAGATTAATTGCTGTAGATGCAAAAACATCGGTTATTACATATAATTTAGATGAGCAAAAACAGGAAAAGGTAGCAAGAGAAAATAATAGTCAAGATCAAGAAACGGTTAAGGCAAATAGTGTGAGTTCACAAGTTACATCTAAAGAAGAGAAGCAACCTAAAAAAGAAACTTCGTCAGCGATAGGCAAAACTAAGGTTTTAAATGAGTTAGCTGCTCTAGAAAATCAAGAAACACATGCAAATGTTGCGTCAGATAATGACATAGTAAATGAAATAGAAGGAAATTATGAACTGTGGGATAATAAACTAAATGAAATTTACAGTACATTAAAAAGTACGATGTCACCTGATGCGTTTCAGTCGTTAAAAACGAAACAAATTGCGTGGGTTAAAGAAAAAGAAAGTAAAGTTAAAGCAATTGGTACTGATACAAATAACGGAACGATGAGGCGTATAGAAGCTTCAGAAGAGAAATATAAGATGACAAAAGCAAGATGTTATGAATTAGTAAATGGGTATATGAACTAGTGTGAACGAATATAAAAAATGCGTTGCTTATAAGCAACGCATTTTTGTATTTACGCTTTTAATTTCATTACAATATCAGCATCTGGTGTTACATATACGGTTTGCTGATTGTCGTACGTAACAAAACCAAGTTTTGCACCACTCGGTTTTTTCACATGGCGTATTTTAGTGAAATCAACAGGTACAGAGCTAGACTCTTTCGCTTTACTGTAATAAGCGGCAATTTTGGCAGCTTCTAGTAAAGTTTCTTCAGCAGGCTCTAAAGAACGAATGACAACGTGAGAGCCAGGTATGTCTTTCGTATGTAACCAAATTTCATCACGGCGGGCAAACTTCGTTGTTAAATAATCATTTTGTTTATTGTTTTTACCAACGAAAATCTCTGTGCCATCACTTGCTAAATATTTATCTAATACTGGCTTAGTAGGCTTTTTCTTTGCGTTTTTCGTTTTGCGATTGCGTACATAACCTTCTTCAGCTAATTCCTCACGAATTTCTTCAATATCTTTTGAAGAAGCAGCTTCCATTTGTTGAAGTAAGCTATCAAAATAAAGAATTTCTTCATTGGTTTTTTCAATTTGTTCTTCTACAACAACAACTGAATTTTTTGCTTTTTGATACTTTTGGAAATAGCGTTGTGCATTTTCAGATGGTGTTTTTAAAGGATCTAATGTGATTTTTACAGTTCCGCCATTTTCATCGTAATAATTAACGACCTCAATATCTTTATCGCCTTTTTTCAAAGCGTACATATTAGCTGTAAGTAGCTCTCCAAATAGTTGATATTTATCTGCTTTTCCAGCATCTTGCAGTGTTTTTTCGAGTTTAATGAGTTTTTTCTCGTTTTTATTTTTTTCATTTTGCATAAAGCGTTCTAAATCATGAGCTTGTTGTTTTACACGATCGCGCTCTGCTTTTCCGAAAAAGAAACGATCAAGCAATTCACTAACAGATGAGAACGTCTTATCTTCTCCTTGCAAGTGTGCAAGAGGGAAAAGATAAAAGAATTCTTTCCCATTTGAAGTAGTCATCGCTGGTGAATATGTATGAGTTAATAATGGTTTTTGTATGGAGAAAAATGCATCCGCTAATGCTTTTTCATTTACCATACCAGCTTTTTTCACTACTTCTTTTGCGAATAACGGGGATATTCCCGTAAAGGTGCCGACAAGCTGTTTATCCATGTTTCCAGATAGAAAGTCTAGTGGTCTAATAAATTCATCATTTGTTTCAATCTGAAGTGGGTTAATTTTATGTTGTGCTGGTGGTGCAATATATTCAGCTCCAGCGTATACAGTACGATGGCGGTTTACCGCTAAAGATATGTGTTTTAAGCTATCTAAAATAACGTTTGTTTTCGTATCTACTAAGATAATGTTACTATGTCGGCCCATTATTTCGATTACTAATGTTTTTAATGATTCGTCTCCAATTTCATTCCGACTGCGAACTGTAATTTGAATAATACGTTCTAAGTCAATTTGTTCAATTTTTTCAATAAACCCACCTTCTAAATGTTTACGAAGAAGCATACAAAACATTGGCGGTATTGCTGGTGAATCGTAGTTTTGATTCGTTAAGTGCAGACGCGCATATGTAGGGTGAGACGAAAGAATTAGTTTTTGGTTCTTTCCGTTTGCTCGAATATGTAATAAAATCTCATACTTTGAAGGTTGATATATTTTGGAAATTCTTCCTGTGTAAAGAGAATTTGCAATTTCATGTGTAATTGCTCTTGTAAATAATCCATCGAATGCCATAAATGAACACTCCTTTCTAACTAAAAGTTAATTATAGCATTTTTTTGGACGAGGCTGAATAAGCTTTCAATAGAGTATGTCTGGAATCAGGAGGTCGATGGCAGGATGAACTGGTATGGAATGCGGGCACATGAAGTGGAAGAAAGAACGAATACGAATGTAAAGGTTGGACTTACAGAGAAAGAAGCAGAAGGGCGCGTAAAGAAATTTGGTACTAATGAATTAGAAGAAGCAAAAAGGCCTTCTGCACTAATGGTATTTTTAGCACAGTTTAAAGATTTCATGGTACTCGTTTTGTTTGGAGCAACAATTGTTTCTGCGTTTTTAGGTGAATACATTGATTCTATTGCTATTGTTGCCATTGTTATTATCAATGGTATTCTCGGATTTTTTCAAGAAAGAAAAGCTGAAAAATCATTGGAAGCTTTAAAGGAACTAGCCGCTCCACAAGTTACTGTAATGCGGAATGGAAAGTGGGTAAAAGCACCATCTAAAGCACTTGTTTTAGGTGATATTATTAAGTTTTCCAGTGGTGATCGTATTGGGGCTGATGTGCGTCTTGTTGAAGCATCAAGTTTATATATTGAAGAGTCTGCTTTGACAGGGGAGTCCGTACCTGTACAAAAGAAGGTAGAAGCATTGCAAGGGCAAGATGTTGCAATTGGTGATCAAAAAAATATGGCTTTTATGGGGACAATGATTACGCGAGGATCTGGTACAGGAGTCGTTGTAGCAACTGGTATGAATACAGCGATGGGGCAAATTGCAAATATGTTACAAAATGCAGAGCAAATGGAAACACCACTGCAAAGAAGGTTAGAACAGCTCGGAAAAATATTAATTATTGTGGCTCTTATTTTGACAGCACTCGTTGTATTAGCTGGTGTGTATCAAGGGAATGAAGTATATCATATGTTTTTAGCTGGTGTGTCTCTGGCTGTTGCGGCTATTCCAGAAGGGTTGCCGGCAATTGTTACAGTAGCTTTATCACTTGGTGTACAGCGTATGATAAAAAAGAGAGCAATTGTACGAAAGTTACCAGCCGTAGAAACGTTAGGTTGTGCTTCTGTTATATGTTCTGATAAAACGGGAACAATGACGCAAAACAAAATGATGGTAACACATATGTGGTCAGGCGGAGAATTGTGGAAAGTGACAGGGCAAGGATATGAACCTAATGGCTCTTTTATGAAAGGTGAAAAAGAAGTGAATCCAGCTAAGACAAAAGCACTTTATCAGCTACTTACATTTGGTTCACTATGTAACAATGCAAATATTATTCAAAAGAAAAAGGCGTACGTATTAGATGGAGATCCAACAGAGGGAGCGCTTGTAGCTGCAGCAATGAAAGCTGGGATAACACGTGAGGCATTGAAAGGGAAATTTGAAGTTATTCGTGAATTTCCATTTGATTCAACTCGAAAAATGATGAGTGTTATTGTACGAGATCGAGAGGGGAAAAAGTTTATTGTTACGAAGGGAGCACCGGATGTTCTTTTACAAATGAGTCAAACGATTTTATGGGGGGATAAGCAACAGCCGTTAAGTGAGCTATATAGAAAAGAAGTACAGGCGGCTATTCATAGCTTAGGTAGTCAAGCGCTTCGAACAATTGCAGTTGCGTTTAAACCTTTAAAAATAACGGATTCTATTGAACATGAAAGAGACGTTGAAAAAGATTTTATGTTGGTTGGGATACAAGGTATGATTGACCCACCAAGACCAGAAGTGGCGCAGGCGGTAAAAGAGTGTAAAGAAGCTGGTATTCGAACAGTAATGATTACAGGTGATCATAAAGTGACAGCAATGGCGATTGCTGAACAATTAGGAGTTTTGCCACCAGATGGACGCGTTGTTGAAGGAGTAGAACTCGCGAATATGGATGTGGAGGAATTAGAAAATGTTGTAGAAGATACGTATGTATTCGCTCGTGTATCACCTGAACATAAATTAAAAATTGTTAAGGCACTGCAAAATCAAGGGCATATAGTAGCGATGACAGGTGATGGAGTGAACGATGCTCCAGCTATAAAAACAGCGGATATTGGGATAGCGATGGGGATTACAGGGACAGATGTTGCAAAAGAAGCCTCTTCACTTGTTTTACTAGACGATAATTTTGCTACAATTAAGTCAGCGATTAAAGAAGGAAGAAATATATACGAGAACATACGTAAGTTCATCCGATATTTATTAGCATCAAATGTTGGAGAAATTTTAGTTATGTTATTTGCGATGTTACTTGCATTACCCCTGCCGATGGTTCCTATTCAAATTTTATGGGTGAACTTAGTTACTGATGGTTTACCAGCGATGGCATTAGGTTTGGATAAGGCTGAAGGAGATGTGATGAAGAGAACGCCGCGCCACCCGAAAGAAGGGGTATTCGCTAGAGGGCTTGCGTGGAAAATAATAAGTCGAGGTTTTTTAATTGGGGCAGTGACGTTAGTAGCGTTTATTATTGCGTATAACCAACATCCAAATGAACTGAAATATGCACAAACTGTAGCGTTCGCGACGTTGGTACTTGCTCAGCTTATTCATGTATTTGATTGTCGTAGTGAGCATTCTGTCTTTCATCGTAATCCATTTGGGAACGTGTATTTAGTAGGGGCGGTTATCATTTCATTACTACTCATGCTAGTGGTGATATATTATCCACCGTTACAACCGATTTTTAGCACAATGCCGATACAAGCAAGAGATTGGTTATTAATTGGAGGTTTGTCATCAATTCCGACTTTCTTACTAGTAGGTTCTTTATTAACAGGGAAAAAGGCGAAAAAGAAAAAGCCAATGTTATATAAGAAGGGATTAAACTTGAAATAGTCAATGTTATGAAAATGTGATATAATTTACAGAAGGTAGTAGAGCCTTGTCTCTATTACCTTTTTCATTGAGTTATTTTATGGCTTGGATGTGATAAAAATGATTTCTAGTATGACAGGGTTTGGAAGATCGAAAGTAGAAAGTGATACTTTTCAAATTACAGTAGAAATGAAATCGGTGAACCACCGTTTTTTAGAGATGAGTATTCGACTTCCTAAGCAAATGATGGTATTTGAGGACAAAATTCGTAAAATAATTGCACAGCAAGTTCGACGTGGACGCATTGAAGTGTCTATTAGTATAGCAGGTGAAGGACTTGTTGAAAGAAAATTAAGTGTGAATTGGTCACTTCTTGAGCAGTACCAATCGATGATGGAAGATATAAAAGGAAAGTTTCAATTACAAGATTCTATTACACTCGAGCAATTAATGGCAATGCCAGAAGTAACAGCAATTGAAGAAATAGAAAATGTAAATGAACATTTTGAGAACAGTTTATATGAGGCTGTTCGTCAAGCTGCTCATATGTTGAAAACGATGAGAGATGACGAAGGAGAACGATTACATAAAGATATAGCGTATCGTTTACAAGAGATTAGCAATTGTGTAAATGCAATTATTCCACATGCACCAATTGTTACACAAAAATATCGTGAACGATTAGAAAATCGCTTAAAAGAATTACATAATCAAGAGTTAGATGAACAAAGATTGCTAACAGAAGTCGCAATCTTTGCAGAGCGTTGTGATATTCATGAAGAGTTAGTCCGTTTGCAAAGTCATTTAGAGCAATTTCGTGAAACATTGCAGATTGAAGAGCCTGTTGGAAGGAAAATGGATTTCATCGTGCAAGAGATGCATAGAGAAATTAATACGATTGGTTCTAAGGCAAATGACTTAACAATTTCAAAATATGTTGTAGAAATGAAAAATAACCTTGAAAAAATTCGTGAACAAGTACAAAATATTGAGTAGCTTTCAAAAAATATATAAAGTTATACGTGGTGGAGAAATCGGATAGACTTACTAGGAGGCGCAAACTATGGCCATGCGGTTTTTAAATATTGGATACGGAAATATTGTATCTGCTCATCGAATTATTGCTATTGTAAGTCCGGAGTCAGCTCCTATTAAACGAACAGTACAAGAAGCACGCGAACATAATGCTTTGCTTGATGCTACGTATGGGAGAAAAACAAGGGCGGTTATTGTTATGGATGATGGGCATGTTGTATTAAGTCCAATTCAACCAGAGACGATTGCACATCGTTTGAATAATAAAGAAGATTTAAGTGAGGAAGGGTAGGTTTTACATATTTATGAGAAGTAGAAGAGGATTGCTCATCGTTCTTTCAGGGCCTTCTGGGGTTGGAAAAGGAACGGTTCGTAAAGAGCTGTTTAGCCATGAGGATACACGTTTTCAGTACTCTATTTCAGTAACGACACGTAAGCCGCGTGAAGGTGAAGTAGATGGTGTGGATTATTTCTTTAAAGAAAGAGAAGAATTTGAGGAAATGATTCGTAATGAAAGATTACTTGAGTGGGCTGAGTTCGTAGGTAATTATTACGGAACACCAATTGACTATGTTGAAAAAACATTACAAGAAGGAAAAGATGTATTCTTAGAAATTGAAGTGCAAGGAGCAATTCAAGTTAAGAAAGCTTTCCCAGAAGGTGTATTTATTTTCTTAGCACCTCCAAGTTTATCTGAACTAAAGAGCCGTATTGTCGGACGTGGTACAGAGACTGAAGATGTTATTGAAAATCGTTTAACTGTAGCGAAAGAAGAAATCGAGATGATGGACGCTTACGACTATGTAGTAGAAAACGATCAAGTTGAATTAGCTTGTGATAGAATTAAAGCAATTGTGGTTGGCGAACATTGCCGCCGCGAAAGGGTAGCAAAATATTATAAAGAAATGACGGAGGGTCTATAATTATGTTAAATCCATCAATTGACTCATTACTACAAAAAATCGATTCTAAGTACACATTAGTAACAGTGGCTGCAAAACGCGCACGTGAAATGCAACTTGCTAATAACTGTGTTGTAGAGCAACCTGTTTCTCATAAATGTGTAGGTAAAGCATTAGAAGAAATCGATGCAGAAGCATTAAGCTACGTACCAAGTGAAGATAAAGTAGCTGAATAAGCCTTTGCCTTCGACAAAATAAAACATAGACTTTATAATTTTCTATGTAACGGTAACAACCTATTTACAAGTAGGTTGTTATTTTTTTACGAAAGGAATGAAATATTGGTACTGACGAGCTGGGAATTCTATTTCAGTATTATAAGTTTGAAAAAGAAAGAGGACGAGTCATATGCTAAAAGGGAAAAAGATACTTCTATGTGTAACAGGAGGCATTGCGGTTTTTAAAGCAGCTGCGTTAACGAGTAAATTGACACAATCTGGCGCGATTGTAAAAGTAATGATGAGTGAGTCGGCAATGAAGTTTGTTACGCCTCTTACATTCCAAGCGCTTTCTCGCCATGATGTATATACGGATACGTTTGATGAGAAAGACTCGGCTGTTATTGCTCATATTGATTTAGCAGATTGGGCGGATGTTGTACTTGTCGCACCTGCTACTGCCAATTGTATTGGAAAGTTAGCTGGTGGTATTGCGGATGATATGATTACAACTACTCTGTTAGCTACTACAGCCCCGGTATGGATTGCGCCTGCTATGAATGTGCATATGTATGAAAATAAAATTGTTCAAAAAAATATGATGACATTGAAAACGCTAGGATATACATTTATTGAGCCTGGGGAAGGCTTTTTAGCATGTGGATATGTAGCGAAGGGACGACTAGAAGAACCTGAAGCGATTATTGCACGGTTAGAGGAAGCTTTCTCAGAACACAAACCATTGCAGGGAAAAAGAATATTAATAACTGCTGGCCCAACACGTGAAAAAGTTGATCCAGTTCGTTTTATGACGAATTTTTCTTCTGGAAAAATGGGGTATGCGATTGCAGAAGTGGCGGCGAATTTAGGCGCTGATGTTATACTCGTTTCAGGACCGACAGCATTAAATCCACCGTTACATGTAACGACAGTGCAAGTGGAATCTGCACAAGATATGTTAGAAGCAGTTCTTCAACATTATCAAAACGTAGACGTTGTCATTAAAACAGCAGCAGTTGCAGATTATCGTCCGAAATATGTTCATGATAATAAAATGAAAAAGCAAAATGGTGATGCTGTCATTGAACTCGAAAGAACGGTGGATATTTTAAAAACGTTAGGTCAGAAAAAGGATAAACAGTTACTTATCGGTTTTGCTGCTGAAACGACAAATGTAGAGGAATATGCAACGAAAAAACTACGTGAGAAAAATGCAGATATGATTGTCGCGAATGATGTAAAAGCGCAAGGAGCTGGATTTGGCACGGATACGAATATTGTAACAATGTATAGAAAAGATGGAAAAGTTATTGAGTTACCACTTTTACTGAAAAAAGAGGTAGCTCGTGAAATATTAAAGCAAATTGAAATGATGTTAGAAGATGATCGTTTATGAAATTTGCAAGTGTAATTGTTGATGTACCTGCCCGTCAGACAGATCGACCATTTGATTACATTATCCCTGAAAAATGGGAAGATATTGTACAGACAGGAATGCGTGTAGTAGTTCCGTTTGGGCCAAGGAAATTACAAGGTTTTATTATTGGGATTAAAGATTCGGTGGATGTAGAAAGTAAGAAGTTAAAGACAATCCATGAAATATTAGATGTAACACCGGTTTTAAATGATGAATTATTAAAGCTTGGATATTGGCTTACAAGTGAAACGTTATGCTACATGATTTCAGCTTTTCAAGTGATGCTTCCAACTGCGATAAAAGCAACGTATAAAAAACGTCTACAAATTTGTAAGCATGAAGAAATAGCATCTGAAATACTATATTTATTTCAGGATAAAGAAGCAATTGATTTTGAAGTAATCGAGCAGCAGCCACATTTATACCGGACTATTCAACAAGAAATTAAAAATGGTACGGTTGAAGTCGTTTATCAAGTGAAAGATAAAGTACAAAAGAAGAAGCAAAGAGTTGTTCAGCCGGAGTTGCCAGAAGATAAATTGGAATTAGCGGCATTTGAACTGAAAAGTAAAAAACAACAAGATGTACTTTATTATTTTGTGGAAAATTATAAAAGTGTACCGTTGAAAATAATTACAGAAGAGTTACAAATAACAGATGCTCCAATAAAAGCACTTGTTAAAAAGGGCTTCATTTCAGAAAAGTATGTGGAAGTATACCGAAATCCGTATGACGATGATGATTTTGAACAAACGAAACCATTTCCACTTACGGAGGAACAAAATCAAGTTATTACACCGATTTTATCATCAATTACAAATGAAACTTATAATCCATTTTTACTATATGGTGTTACAGGAAGTGGAAAGACAGAAGTATATTTACAATCTATAGCAGCAGTGCTCGAGAAAGGAAAAGAAGCTATCGTTCTTGTTCCTGAAATTGCACTAACGCCCCAAATGGTGGATCGTTTTAAAGGTAGGTTTGGCTCGCAAGTTGCAGTTCTTCATAGTGCGTTGTCTGTTGGAGAAAAGTATGACGAGTGGCGTAAGATTTTAAGAAAAGAAGTGAAAGTTGTAGTTGGTGCGCGTTCAGCCGTTTTTGCGCCTTTTGAGAATTTAGGGATTATTATTATTGATGAAGAGCATGAATCAAGTTACAAACAAGAAGATAATCCGAGGTATCATGCAAGAGATGTAGCTATCTGGAGAGGGCAATATCATAAATGTCCTATCGTTCTTGGTAGTGCGACACCAACACTTGAATCGTTTGCAAGGGCGAAAAAAGGTGTTTATGAACTACTAACAATGGAAAAACGTATGAATGAACAAGCTTTACCAACGGTAGAGATTGTTGACATGCGAGAAGAACTTCGTGACGGGAATAGATCAATGTTTTCTAAGGCGCTGCATGAAAAAATAGCAGATCGATTAGAAAAGAAAGAACAGATGGTACTTTTTTTAAATAGAAGAGGTCATTCTACATTTGTTATGTGCCGTGATTGTGGGTATGTTGTACAATGTCCGCATTGTGATATTTCATTGACATATCATAAAATGAATCATCGTTTAAAATGTCATTATTGTAGTTATGAAGAAAATATGCCAACTGAGTGTCCTGCTTGTCAAAGTACATACATTCGTTTCTTTGGTACAGGTACACAAAAGGTAGAAGAAGAAATTACAAAACTATTTCCAGAGGCGCGAGTCATTCGAATGGATGTAGATACGACAAGTCGAAAAGGAATGCATGAAAAATTATTAAAGGCGTTTGGGGAAGAAAAAGCAGATATACTACTTGGAACACAAATGATTGCTAAAGGATTAGATTTTCCGAAAGTAACTCTTGTTGGGGTTTTAACTGCAGATACGATGCTTCACTTACCTGATTTTCGGGCAAGTGAAAAGACATATCAGTTATTGACGCAAGTAAGTGGACGAGCGGGTAGACATGAATTGCCAGGGGAAGTTGTGATTCAAACATATACGCCAGAACATTACAGTATAGAGTTAGCGAAGAACCAACAATATGATGTGTTTTTTGACCAAGAAATGCAAATGAGGCGAACAAGACAATATCCCCCATATTACTATGTTGTACTCATAACCGTATCTCATCCAGAATTATTAAAAGCGGTGCAAGTGACGGAAAAAATTGCCTCGTATTTACGAACGCATTGCTCACAGCAAACAATGGTGTTAGGACCAGTTGCTTCAGCAATTCCAAGGATAAAAGATAGATATCGTTATCAATGCATGATAAAATACAAACGGGAACCAAACTTAAAGAACGTGCTCAAAATGGTAAATGAACATTATCAAGCAGAAATGCAAAAAGAGCTACAAATCTCAATTGATTTTAATCCAACAATGTTAATGTAGCGGAGGGAAATATGGCAGTTTTAGAAATAATAAAGCATCCAAATGAAGTGTTAGAAACACCATGCGAAAGAGTAATTAACTTTGATAAAAAGTTAGTGAAATTGTTGAAAGATATGCATGAAACAATGTTAATTGCGGACGGAGTCGGTTTAGCTGCGCCTCAAGTAGGTGTAAGCTTGCAAGTAGCGGTTGTTGATGTCGATGATGATACTGGGAAAATCGAGTTAATCAATCCATCAATATTAGAAAAACGTGGTGAACAAGTAGGTCCCGAAGGCTGTTTAAGCTTCCCGGGACTTTATGGTGAAGTAGAACGTGCCGATTATATTAAAGTAAGAGCGCAAAATCGCCGTGGGAAAGTATTTTTATTAGAAGCGGAAGGATTTTTAGCGCGTGCAATTCAACATGAAATCGATCATTTACACGGTGTTTTATTTACATCGAAAGTGACAAGATATTATGAAGAAAACGAACTAGAATAGGTGTTAAAAGGAGCGGTTTTTAAATGATAAAAGTAGTGTTTATGGGAACACCGGACTTTTCAGTGCCGGTGCTTCGTCGTCTTATTGAAGATGGCTATGAGGTAGTAGGTGTTGTGACGCAACCTGATCGTCCGGTAGGTAGAAAAAAAGTATTAACACCTACACCTGTTAAAGTTGAAGCGGAAAAACATGGTATCCCTGTGTTACAGCCGTTAAAAATTCGTGAAAAAGATGAATATGAAAAAGTATTGGCATTAGAGCCAGATTTAATTGTAACAGCTGCATTTGGTCAGATTGTACCAAATGAAATTTTAGAAGCACCGAAGTATGGATGTATTAATGTCCACGCTTCTTTACTTCCTGAACTTCGTGGTGGTGCACCAATTCATTATGCAATTATGGAAGGTAAAGAAAAAACTGGTATTACAATTATGTATATGGTAGAAAAATTGGATGCTGGTGATATCTTAACGCAAGTGGAAGTGGAAATTGAAGAGCGTGAAACGACAGGCTCGTTATTTGATAAATTAAGTGAAGCTGGAGCACACCTTCTATCTAAAACAGTACCTTTATTAATTCAAGGTAAGTTAGAACCGATTAAACAAAACGAAGAAGAAGTAACGTTTGCGTACAATATAAAACGTGAACAAGAGAAAATTGATTGGACAAAAACAGGTGAAGAAGTATACAATCACATTCGCGGATTGAATCCATGGCCAGTTGCTTATACAACTTTAGCAGGACAAGTTGTTAAAGTATGGTGGGGAGAAAAAGTGCCTGTAACTGAACCGGCTGAAGCAGGTACGATTGTTGCAATCGAAGAAGATGGTTTTGTTGTAGCAACTAGTAATGAAACAGGTGTTAAAATTACTGAATTGCAACCTTCTGGTAAAAAGCGTATGAGTTGTTCACAATTTTTACGTGGAACAAAACCTGAAATTGGAACGAAGTTAGGAGAAAATGCATGAGACAAAATGTTCGTGAATTAGCTCTTGATGGTTTAATTCAAGTGGAAAAAAGTGGTGCATATAGCAACTTACTTTTAAATAATCTAATTGAAAAAAGTGCAATTGATAGAAAAGATATTGGTTTATTAACTGAAATTGTATATGGAACGATTCAACGTCGTGACACATTAGATTATTATTTACAGCCTTTTTTAAAAAAGAAGGTTGAGGCGTGGGTAAGAGTATTGCTTCGCTTATCTTTATATCAAATGATTTATTTAGACCGAGTGCCAGAAAGAGCGGCTATTCATGAAGCGGTTGAGATTGCAAAGCGTCGCGGGCATAAAGGAATTGCTGGTATGGTGAACGGTGTATTACGTTCGATTCAGAGAGAAGGTGTACCTTCTGTAGATGAAATCAAGGATCCAGTAGAACGTCTTGCAATTGCGACGAGTCATCCAGTTTGGCTTGTACAAGAGTGGACTTCTGCATATGGCTTAGAAACTGCAGAGAAAATGTGCGAAGTAAACATGTTACCACCTGTACCAACAGCACGTGTGAATGTTGATAAGGTAACGGTAGAAGAAGCGATTGAGTTGTTGGCAAGTGAAGGTATAGAAGCAAAACGTGGTGACTTGTCAGATGATGCAATTCAGATTGAAAGAGGAAATGTAGCGCATACAGAAGCGTTTAAAAAAGGATTTCTTTCTATTCAAGATGAAAGTTCTATGCTTGTAGCACGCGCTTTAGAACCGAATACGGGAGATGCAGTTCTTGATAGTTGTGCTGCTCCAGGCGGAAAAACAACGCATATCGCGGAACGATTAAAGGGAACTGGTAAGGTCATGTCCCTTGATTTACATGCACACAAAGTACGTTTAATTAAACAGCAAGCAGAGCGACTTGGTCTAGAAAATGTCGAAACAAAAGCGCTAGATGCTAGAAAAGTGCAAGAGCACTTTGCAAATGAAACGTTTGATAAAATATTGGTAGATGCACCGTGTTCTGGATTTGGTGTAATTAGACGTAAGCCTGATATTAAGTTAGGAAAAGATAAAGGCGATAGTGAAAGATTATCGACGATTCAACTTGCGATACTAGAAAAAATAGCACCATTATTAAAACAAGGTGGTCGTCTTGTTTATAGTACGTGCACAATTGAGAAAATAGAAAATGAACAAGTAATAGATAAATTTTTAAAAGAACATCCTGAATTTGAATGGGATACTACGATAAAAGAGCGTATGCCAGAAAAATTAAGTCCGTATATTAATGAAGGTCAAGTACAAATTTTACCGCATTATTTTGCAACGGATGGCTTTTATATTGCTTGTTTAAGGAAGAAGGTGTAGCATCATGGAAACAACTGTAAGAAAACAAAAGAAAAATGTAGAAACGAAGAAACCATCAATTTACTCTTTACAACTTCATGAAATGCAAGATTGGTTAAAGGAACAAGGAGAACCGAAGTTCCGCGCTGGACAAATTTTTGACTGGCTATATAAAAAACGTGTAAAAAATTATGAGGATATGTCAAACCTTTCTAAAGGATTGCGTGATAAATTGTCGAATTCCTTTGATATTACTACTTTAAACACGTTAGTAAAACAAACGTCTTCAGATGGAACGATTAAATTCTTATTCCAATTATATGACGGATATTCTATTGAAACGGTATTAATGCGACATGAATATGGAAATTCCATTTGTGTAACAACGCAAGTTGGTTGTCGTATTGGATGTACGTTCTGTGCTTCGACACTTGGTGGACTAAAACGAAACCTAGAAGCTGGAGAAATCGTAGCGCAAGTAGTAGAAGTTCAGCGTGCGCTTGATGAAACAGAAGAACGTGTAAGTTCTCTTGTTGTTATGGGAATTGGAGAACCATTTGATAACTACGATAATTTAATGGGATTCTTACGCATCACTAACCATGAAAAAGGACTTCATATTGGTGCTAGACATATGACTGTTTCGACGAGTGGAATTATCCCGAAAATTTATAAGTTTGCTGAAGAAGAACTACAAATTAATTTTGCGATTTCATTGCATGCTCCAAACTCAGAATTACGTTCAAAATTAATGCCGATTAACCGTGCTTATAAATTACCGGATTTAATGGAAGCTATTAAATACTATGTAAATAGAACAGGGCGCCGTATTACTTTTGAATATGGATTATTTGGAGGAGAAAATGACCAAGTTGAGCACGCTGAAGAGCTTGCTGCGCTCTTAAAAGGTGTAAAATGTCATGTAAACTTAATCCCGGTAAACTACGTACCTGAACGTGATTATGTACGTACACCACGTGAGCAAATTTTCTTGTTCGAGAAAACGTTAAAAGATCGTGGAGTGAATGTAACGATTCGCCGTGAACAAGGTCATGATATTGACGCAGCCTGCGGTCAGTTGCGTGCGAAGGAGCGCAAAGAAGAGACGAGGTGACGAGATGAAAGCCGTATTTCTATCGGATAAAGGAAAAGTTCGTCAACATAATGAAGATAGTGCAGGAGTTTTTCACAATTTAGATGGAAATGTTTTAGCGGTAGTAGCAGATGGAATGGGAGGTCATCGAGCTGGTGATGTAGCTAGCTCGATGGCCATTCAATTATTCCATGATTATTGGAAGCAAACGCATAATATGAATGAACCGAAAAAAGTAGAACAATGGTTACATACTAGTGTTGGGATTATTAATGAGCGCATATATGAATACGCTCAGCAAAATGTAGAATGTAATGGTATGGGAACAACGCTTATAATAGCTGTTTGTACACCAAGTTTTGTGACGATAGGGCATATAGGAGATAGTCGTTGCTATATGGTATCAGAAGGAGAAATGACGCTTGTAACGGAAGATCATTCGCTTGTAAATGAGCTTGTGAGACATGGTGAAATTTCAAAGGAAGATGCAGAGTATCATCCGAAAAAGAATGTGTTATTAAGAGCGCTAGGAACAGAAGAAAAAGTTGGATTAGATGTTAAAACGTTGGTGCTTGAGGAAGATGATCAATTACTTCTTTGCTCTGATGGATTATCAAACAAAGTTTCTATTGATGATATGCAACAAATTTTACAGTTAAATGAACAGCTTGAAGGTAAAGGGCAGCGTCTCATTCAATTGGCGAATGATCGCGGTGGAGAAGATAATATCACACTTGTTCTTATTGATTATGCGGGTTCGACAAACGAAAGTAGGTGAAGTGCAACGTGCTGATTGGAAAACGCTTAAATGACCGTTATAAGCTGCTGAAAATGATTGGTGGTGGCGGAATGGCCAATGTATATTTAGCTCATGATGATATACTTGGCCGAGATGTAGCGGTAAAAATATTAAGACTCGACTACTCAAATAACGAAGAGTTTATTAAACGTTTCCATCGAGAAGCGCAGTCTGTTACAACGTTGTCGCATCCAAATATTGTGAATATGTATGATGTCGGAGAAGAAGATGGTATATATTATCTTGTCATGGAATATGTACCCGGGCAAACATTGAAGCAATACATAATTGAGCGAGGTATGTTACCTATAGGAGAAGCTCTTGATATTATGGAGCAGTTAACATCCGCCATGGCACACGCCCATCATTTTGAAATTGTGCATCGTGATATAAAGCCGCACAATATTTTAATTCGAGCTGATGGAATAATAAAAGTAACAGATTTTGGAATTGCGACAGCTACAAGTGCAACAACAATTACACATACAAATTCAGTACTGGGTTCAGTCCATTATTTATCACCAGAACAGGCACGTGGCGGGATAGCAAATAAACAATCGGATATTTATTCTCTTGGAATAGTTATGTTTGAATTGTTAACAGGAAGACAACCGTTTTCTGGCGAATCTGCTGTTGCTATAGCTTTAAAACATTTACAAAGTGAAATCCCATCACCAAAAAGATGGAATGAAAATATTCCGCAAAGTGTTGAAAATATTATATTAAAGGCAACTGCAAAAGATCCTTTTCATCGATATCAATCTGCCAATGCTATGAAGCGAGATATTGAAACTGCGCTATATCCAGAGAGGATAAATGAGCAACCATTTTACATACCAGAAGATATGGAAGCGACGAAAGCGATTCCGATTATTCAACAAGAACAATTATTTGAAAATGTAAGTGATGAAACGATTGTTTTAAAAGGGAGTAAGGTGGAAGAACCGATAAGAGCAGAAGCAGCTGAGTTAGATAAGAAGAAAAAACGGAGTAACAAGTGGCTTAAAGTTTTAATTTCAACATTTTTATTTTTAGCAATAGGAATAACATTAGCGCTTACGGTTATTCCAGGATTATTTATTCCGAAAGATGTGAAAGTTCCTGATGTGGCTGGTATGAAATACACGACAGCTGTAAATACGTTAGTAGAAAAGGGCTTTGAGGTGACGGAGCCTAATATTGTATATACAGATGATATTGAAGTTGGGGATGTAATAAAAACGGAACCTGTAGCAGGAAGAGTCGTAAAAGAAAACGCTAAAATTACTATCTATCAATCAGGTGGAAAAAAGAAAAGTAAGATGGCGAATTTCACAGGGCAAAACTTTGAGAGTGTAAAAGCTGAGTTAGAAGAAAAATATAAACAAGTTACAGTAAATTATATTGAAAATGATAAGCCGAAAGGTGAAATTGTAGAGCAAATTCCGACGCCTGATCAAATGGTTATAGAAGCGGAGCAAGAACTGAAAATTTGGGTAAGTAAAGGTCCTTATCAAATTAGACCAGGTGACTTTTCGGGGTGGACTGAAAATAGTGTAACTGGTTATTTGAATGAGAGAAAACTAACGTCAGATATAAAACGAGAGTACTCAGATTCAGTCGAAAAAGGACTTGTAATTTCGCAATTTCCAAAACCAGGTACACCATTAAAAGAGGGAGATAAAGTAACTATTATTATCTCTGATGGTCAAAAGCCTAAAGTGACTAAAACGGTAAAAGTGGACAATATCTCTATCCCATATGAGCCTGCTGTAACAGGTGAAAAAAAGCCGCAAACAATAGAAATTTATAAAGAAGACATGCAGCAAAAAATGGATAGACCGGTTGAAACGAGAACAATTACTGAATCAGCGACTATTTCTTTAGAATTTGTAATTCAAGAAGGTTCAAAGGGACACTATAAAATTGTACGAGATGGAGTAACGATTATTGATAAAGAAGTACCATATCCAACTCAATAATAGTGAACTACTTATTATTATTGCCTGTTATGCTGTCTACAAAGTGGACGGTATAGCAGGCAAAAATATATGATTCAAAAAGCTAGTAAAGTGATGCAGCTGTAAATATTTTTTTGCATTTAATGGGAAATTTAATGTATATTAGCGAAAGTATATATGGTAGGTTTTGAAATCGTTATTTGGAAAATTTAAATCCATTCATTTTTAAATTCAGCATCACCTTATACAAAAAAAGGAGAATTCTATGCCAGAAGGAAAAATTATAAAAGCTTTAAGTGGGTTTTATTACGTGCAGCATGAAGAAGGGGTTACGCAATGTCGTGGGCGAGGTGTATTTAGAAAAAATAAAATTACACCACTTGTAGGAGACCAAGTTGTTTTTCAGGCAGATAATCCAACTGAAGGTTATGTGCTTGAAGTGTTTGATCGAAAAAATGAACTTGTTAGACCTCCTATTGCTAATGTCGATCAAGCGATCCTTGTGTTCTCTGCAGTAGAACCAGATTTTAATCCTGGACTGTTAGATCGATTTTTAGTGCTGATTGAATATCATAACATTAAGCCAATTATTTGTATTAGCAAGATGGATTTAGTAGATGAAAAGATGAAAGCAACTGTTGAAGCTTATGCGAATGATTATCGTGAGATGGGTTATGATGTTTTATTTACTTCTATTAATACGTCAGAAAGTATTGATATATTAAAACCATACTTAGAAAATTGTGTTTCTGTTGTTGCGGGTCAATCTGGTGTTGGGAAATCTTCAATGCTTAATGTGCTACGTCCAGAATTAGAGCTGAAAACAAATGATATTTCCTCCCATTTAGGACGCGGGAAGCATACGACAAGACACGTAGAATTAATTGCAATTGGGAGTGGACTAGTAGCAGATACACCGGGTTTTAGTTCACTAGATTTCATTGATATAGAAGTAGAAGATCTTACATATTGTTTTCCAGAGTTGAAAGAAGCGAGCCAATACTGTAAATTTAGAGGGTGTACACATCTTTCTGAACCGAAATGTGCTGTGAAAGCTGCGGTTGAAGAAGGGAAGATTACAGAATATCGCTATAAGAACTATAAACAATTCGTAGAAGAAATTAGAGAGAGAAAGCCGAGGTATTAGTTATGATTAAAATTGCACCATCGATTTTATCAGCAGATTTTTCAAAATTAGGGGAAGAGATTAAAGATGTAGAAAAGGGCGGAGCGGATTACATTCACGTTGACGTAATGGATGGACATTTCGTACCAAATATTACGATTGGACCATTAATTGTAGAAGCTATCCGTCCAATTACATCATTACCATTAGATGTACATTTAATGATTGAAAATCCTGATAACTATATCCCGACTTTCGCACAAGCGGGAGCGGATATTATTACTGTTCACGTAGAGGCGTGTCCACATCTGCATCGTACAATTCAGTTAATTAAATCTCACGGTATTAAAGCGGGCGTTGTATTAAATCCACATACGCCAGTTTCAGTGATTGAGCATGTATTAGAAGATATAGATATGGTATTACTTATGACAGTAAACCCTGGATTTGGTGGACAGAAGTTTATCCATTCTGTATTACCGAAAATTAAACAAGTTGCAGACATGGTGAAAGAGCGCAATCTAGAAGTAGAAATTGAAGTTGATGGTGGTGTAAATGCTGAAACAGCAAGACTTTGTGTGGAAGCAGGAGCAAATGTACTTGTAGCTGGATCAGCAGTATACAATCAAAAAGACCGCGGTGAAGCAATTCGCGTAATTCGTGGGTAGTGATGAACTTTTATCCTAGTAAGGTATTCATAGGATAGGGTAAAAATATGTAAAAAGGCAATCTACCGAATGGCAGATTGCCTTTTTACAATGGAAGGGGAAAAAAATGATTATTCATATTTTGGCAGGAGGACCTTCGGAATATTGCGCAGATTTTGCTCGATATGAGAATAAGGAAGTAGTGTGGGCTGCGGTTGATAGGGGAGTATACCGTCTATTAAAGAAAGGGATTACCCCGGCTGTTGCGTTTGGAGATTACGATTCAGTTACTGAAGAAGAATTAGTATGGATGGGACAGCAAACGAACGAATTACATATTGTTCCGCGGGAAAAAGATCAAACGGATTTAGAAATTGCAATCAACTGGGCATTAGGACAGAAGCCGGCACTAATTCGTATTTTTGGTGCTACCGGTGGAAGACTTGATCACGGTTTGGCAAATATACAAATGCTTTTAAAAGGGTTAGAAGTAGAGATAGAAATGTGTATTGTGGACAATAAAAATGAAATAACAGTTAAAAAAGTGGGTACACATATAATTGAAGAAAATAAAAATTTTCCTTATGTATCTTTTGTACCAGTTACTGAAATAGTGGAAGGGATTACATTGTTTGGTTTTAAGTACCCTCTTACTAATAAAACAATAGAGTGGGGATCAACACTTTGTATTAGTAACGAACTCGTTGAGGAAAAAGGTACTTTTTCATTTACTTCTGGCATATTAATGTTGATAAGAAGCACTGATTGAAGAAACAATTTTGCTCCTTACATCATATAGTGACCAAGTGGAGTAATGGGGATTAGGAGGGAAACCATGAGATTTTATACAATTAAGTTACCTAAATTTCTTGGTGGAATTGTTCGTGCAATGTTAAATACCTTCAAAAAAGATTAAAAAAAGCACCTATCACCGGTGCTTTTTCCATTGTTATAGTAAAAAAAGAGCCTATCGGCTCTTTTTTTTATTATTAAACACGTTCGATTTTGCCAGATTTTAATGCTCTAGCAGAAACGTAAACACGTTGAACTTTTCCGTCGATGCGTACGCGAACTTTTTGAAGGTTAGCGCCCCACTTACGTTTTGTAGCGTTCATTGCGTGAGAACGAGAGTTACCAGAACGAGCTTTTCTTCCAGTAATAGCACAAACACGAGCCATTTATATTTCCCTCCCTTGATACCTTACCATACGTAATTTTTCAATGTTAGTCTTTTATGCGATGCTAAAAACACTACTATAATTTAACACAACTAAAAAGAGAATGCAACACCGTAGAAAAAAGAAATCAAGAAAATTTACTTGACACTATATGTCAATGAAGAAAAGTTAAAATCCATAAAAATTGCTTGACATATTATAGTGGTACATGTTGTATAATAACAATGGACTATTTTGCTCATCATAAAAAAGTGTAATTTAAAACATAAAATATGAGAGTGAAAAGAAAGAACGATGGAATTTTCTTTAAAAAGATTATATGATAGTAACTAAAGTAGTCTAGCTCACTTTCACCATTTATGAAGGGGGAAACGAGATGTCAATTGAAATTAAAACGAAGTACGGTCAAATTGATATTAGTACAGATGTAATTGCAACAATTGCTGGAGGTGCCGCGGTAGATTGCTACGGTATCGTAGGTATGGCATCAAAAAATCAGTTAAAAGATGGATTAACAGACATTTTACGAAAAGAAAACTTCACTAGAGGTGTTATTGTTCGTAAAGATGAAGATGAAGTACATATTGATATGTATATTATTGTGAGCTATGGTACGAAAATTTCAGAAGTGGCACATAATGTGCAGACGAAAGTGAAATATACATTAGATCAAACTGTAGGACTAGCAGTAGATTCTGTAAACATCTACGTACAAGGAGTTAAAGTAATAAACTTGTAATGTGCATTAAGGAGGAAAATCTGTGTCAATTCAAAAAATTGATGGAAAACGTTTATCACAAATGATCATGCAAGGAGCGAATAATTTAACAAATAATGTTCAGCTTGTTGATGCATTAAACGTATTTCCAGTTCCAGATGGCGATACCGGTACAAACATGAACTTATCTATGACTTCAGGTGCGCGTGAAGTGAAAGCAAATCCTTCACAGCATGCTGGTAAAGTCGGCGTAAGTTTAGCCAAAGGATTATTAATGGGAGCTCGTGGTAACTCTGGAGTTATTCTATCTCAGTTGTTCCGTGGTTTCTCTAAATCCATTGAACAAAAAGAAGAATTAACAACAGTTGATTTTGCTGCAGCACTAGAAGCTGGAGTAGAGGCGGCTTATAAAGCGGTTATGAAACCGATTGAAGGAACGATTTTAACGGTTGCAAGAGAAACGGGTAAATATGCAGTAACAGTTGCGAAAAAACAGCGCGACTTTGTTTTGTTTATGGAAGACGTTGTGAAAGAAGCAAACGCATCGTTAAATCGTACGCCAGATTTATTACCTGTATTAAAACAAGTTGGCGTTGTAGATAGCGGTGGTAAAGGTCTTGTAGTGGTATACGAAGGATTTTTAGCTGACTTAAAAGGAGAAACGATTTCTTCTGATGCACCGACGCAAACATCTATGAATGAGATGGTACGCGCAGAACATCACCGTAGTGTACAAAGCCAATTGAGTACAGAAGATATTAAGTATGGATATTGTACGGAGTTCATGGTGAAATTAGAGGCTGAAAAGGTGAAAGAGCATAATTTCTCTGAACAAAAATTCCGTGAAGATATTAGTGTATATGGTGATTCTCTACTAGTTGTGTCTGATGATGAAATTGTAAAAGTTCATATCCACGCAGAACATCCTGGAGACGCTATGAACTACGGGCAAAAATACGGTAGTTTAATTAAGATTAAAGTAGAAAATATGCGTGAACAGCATACTGCTTTATTAGATGAACCTGCTATGGTTCCTGAACAACCAGCTCAATCGAAAGAAAAACAACCATATGGTATCGTAACTGTGGCAATGGGGTCTGGTATTAAAACTTTATTTGAGAGCATCGGCGCAACGAAAGTTATCGAAGGTGGTCAAACGATGAATCCAAGTACGGAGGATATCGTGAAGGCAATTGAAGAAGCAAATGCTGAAAAAATCATTATTTTACCGAATAACGGAAATATTGTAATGGCAGCAGAACAAGCAGCATCAGTTGTAGATCAAGAAGTTATTGTTGTTCGTTCGAAAACAGTTCCTCAAGGTATGGCAGCAATGTTAGCATTTAACCCAGTTGGAACGTTAGAAGAGAATGAAGAAAACATGCAAGAAGCTTTATCTCATGTGAAAACAGGTCAAATTACGTATGCTGTACGTGATACGGAAATTGATGGTGTAGCAATTCAAAAAGATGACTTCATGTGTATTGCAGATGGAAAAATTGTATCTACAAATGCTGAAAAAGTAGGAGCTGCGAAGCAATTACTAGAAGCGCTTATTGATGAAGATTCTGAAATCGTAACGATTCTACAAGGTGAAGATGCAACTGACGAAGAAGTAGCGGAGTTAGTTGAATTTGTAGAAGAGAAATTTGAAGATGCAGAAGTAGAAGTGCATGCTGGAAACCAACCAGTGTATTCTTTCATCTTCTCTGTAGAATAAGATAAGATTCGTTTTGAAAATAAATGGATTACTTACTTGCTAATGGATAAGAAGTAGTAATATGAAGTTTATTACTAGTTTTTATTCAAAAGGCTAGCATATTGAAGAGAGAAAAGAGCCTTGCTGCTAATAGTGAGGCTCTTTTTTACTTGTTTTATATAAGGGATTTGAGTAGTTTCTCTTAGAATGCCTATGATAGAATATATAAGGTGAAAGAGAGCGATTACAGATGCTAATTGGTACTCAAATAAAATGCAATAAAGAAAATAATGTGACGGGGTGTGAGAATCTTGAATGATGTTGTACAAGTTCCTGTTACGGATGTAAAGGGGATCGGAGGAGAAACATCTGAGTTACTACATGAGATGGGGATTTATACAGTTTCTCATCTATTAGAACATTTTCCGTACCGTTATGAAGATTATGCGATGAAAGATCTTGCTGAAGTAAAGCATGATGAACGTGTAACGGTTGAAGGGAAGGTTCATAGTGCTCCTTTGCTGCAATATTATGGTAAGAAGAAATCGCGTCTAACAGTTCGTGTTCTCGTCGGTCGTTATTTAATTACGGCGGTATGTTTTAATAGGCCTTACTATAAGCAAAAATTAACGTTAGATGAAACGGTAACGATTACTGGTAAATGGGATCAACATCGTCAAACAATTGCTGTATCAGAACTTCATTTTGGGCCAGTTGTACGTCAACAAGAAGTGGAGCCAGTTTACTCAGTAAAGGGGAAACTTACAGTAAAACAGATGCGTCGTTTTATTGCTCAAGCGTTAAAGGAATATGGAGATTCTATAGTCGAAGTGTTACCGGATGGTTTGTTAGGCCGGTATAAATTATTACCAAGATATGAAGCACTTAAGGCTTTGCATTTTCCGGTAGGACAGGAGGATTTAAAGCAAGCGCGTCGCCGTTTTGTATATGAGGAATTTTTCTTATTTCAGCTGAAAATGCAAACACTGAGGAAAATGGAGAGGGAAAATTCAAAAGGGACGAAGAAAGAGATTCCGTCAGTAGAATTACAAGAATTTATCGATGCACTGCCGTTCCCATTAACTGGTGCGCAGCGCCGAGTTGTAGATGAAATTTTAAAAGATATGACATCTCCTTATCGGATGAACCGACTATTACAAGGTGACGTTGGTTCTGGGAAAACAGTTGTTGCTGCGATTGGCCTTTATGCATCGAAATTAGCTCATTATCAAGGTGCTTTAATGGTTCCTACAGAAATTTTAGCTGAGCAACATTATCAGTCGCTTGCTGAAACGTTTTCGCATTTTGGTATGAAGGTGGAACTGCTAACAAGTTCTGTTAAAGGTGCAAGACGCCGAGAAATTTTAGCGAAGTTAGAACAAGGAGAAATAGATATTCTTGTTGGAACGCACGCTTTAATTCAAGATGAAGTTATATTTCATAGGTTGGGTCTCGTTATTACAGATGAACAGCATCGATTTGGTGTAGCGCAGCGCCGAGTTTTACGGGAGAAAGGTGAAAATCCAGATGTATTATTTATGACAGCGACACCAATTCCGCGTACGCTTGCAATTACTGCATTTGGAGAGATGGATGTTTCGATAATCGATGAGATGCCAGCAGGTAGAAAGGTGATTGAAACATACTGGGCAAAACATGATATGTTAGATCGCGTCCTCGGTTTTGTTGAGAAGGAAATAAAAAAAGGAAGACAGGCATACGTTATTTGTCCTCTAATTGAAGAATCTGAGAAACTTGATGTGCAAAATGCTATCGACTTACATAGTATGCTGACGCATCATTACCAAGGGAAATGCCAAGTTGGATTGATGCATGGGAGATTATCGTCTCAGGAAAAAGAAGAGATAATGGGCCAGTTTAGTGAAAATAAAGTGCAAATTCTTGTATCGACAACGGTTGTTGAGGTGGGTGTGAACGTACCGAATGCGACTGTGATGGTTATTTATGATGCAGAACGTTTCGGTTTATCGCAGCTTCATCAGCTTAGAGGGCGTGTCGGGCGTGGTAGTGAACAATCATATTGTTTATTAATAGCAGACCCTAAATCAGAAACAGGAAAAGAAAGAATGCGCATAATGACTGAAACAAATGATGGATTTGTATTGTCAGAAAAAGATTTAGAATTACGAGGTCCTGGAGATTTCTTTGGGAGTAAGCAAAGTGGCTTACCAGAATTTAAGGTTGCTGACATGGTACACGATTATCGAGCGTTAGAAACAGCAAGGCAAGATGCGGCGATACTAGTAGATTCAGAAGCATTTTGGCACAATGATCAGTACGCTGCCTTGCGTACGTATCTTGATGGGACAGGTGTGTTCCAAGGAGAGAAGCTCGATTAAAGGGAGTCAACAAAAATTTTTGTTGCATTCTACTTTTAATGATTATATACTACTGTTAGTACCTAGTCATAAAAATGGATGGTGCGGTATGAAGAAAAGAAGAAGTAAAAAAGAAAGACAAGAATTATTACAACAAACAATCGAATCAAATCCTTTTATTACGGATGAAGATTTAGCGGAAAAATTTCAAGTGAGTATACAAACAGTACGACTGGATCGTATGGAATTGTCTATTCCTGAATTAAGAGAGAGAATTAAACATGTAGCTACAAAGCAACATGAAGAAGATGTGAAATCTTTACCGTTAGAAGAGGTTGTCGGAGAAATTATTGATATTGAATTAGATAGACATGCAATCTCTATCTTTGAAGTAAAGGTAGAACATGTATTTAAAAGAAATCAAATTGCCCGTGGGCATCATCTGTTTGCGCAAGCAAACTCACTAGCTGTTGCGGTTATTGATGAAGAATTAGCTTTAACTGCAAAGTCTACCATTCGATACATTCGCCCTGTAAAATTAGGAGAGCGTGTTGTTGCAAAAGCGCGCGTTGAAGACGTAGAGAATGATAAGGGACGGACGGTTGTCAAAGTGCGTAGCTTCGTTGGAGAAGAACTTGTTTTTACAGGCACTTTTGAAATGTATCGATCTAGTAATTATAGTGAGGAAGGTAACAACTTATGAAAATCGCAATAGATGCAATGGGCGGAGATCACGCTCCAAAGGCTGTAGTATTAGGGGCAATGAAAGCTATTAAGGAATATTCTGATCTACATATTACGTTAGTAGGGAAAGAAGAGGAAATTCGTCAATACTTAACGAGTGATGAACGAATTACTATTCTTCATACAGACGAAAAAATAGAATCGACGGAGGAACCAGTAAGAGCGGTTCGTCGAAAAAAACAAGCTTCAATGGTACTTGCGGCACAGCAAGTAAAGGATGGAGAAGCAAACGCTTGTATATCCGCAGGTAGTACAGGAGCTTTAATGGCAGCTGGATTATTTGTTGTCGGTCGTATGGAAGGAATTGAGCGACCAGCTTTATCGCCTACAATGCCAACTGTAGATGGAAAAGGTTTTGTTATGTTAGATGTTGGAGCAAATGTTGATGCAAAACCAATTCATTTATATCAATATGCAGTAATGGGATCTGTTTATGCTGAGAAGGTAAGAGGAATTGAAAATCCTCGTGTTGGACTATTAAACGTTGGAACAGAGGATGGAAAAGGAAACGAGCTTTCAAAGCAAGTATTTGCAATGCTTAAGGATGCGCCAATTAATTTCGTTGGGAACGTTGAATCAAGAGATTTATTGCAAGGTGTAGCAGATGTTGTTGTATGTGATGGTTTTACAGGGAATGTAGCGTTGAAATCATTAGAAGGAACAGCACTTGCGCTATTCTCTATGTTGAAAGAACAATTAATGAGTTCATTTACGAGCAAATTAGCAGCGGCGGTATTAAAGCCAAAACTTATGGTATTAAAAGATAAAATGGATTATTCGGAGTATGGAGGAGCTGCATTATTTGGATTGAAAGCACCTGTCATTAAGGCTCACGGTTCTTCTAATGACCAGTCGATATTTAGTGCGATTCGTCAAACGAGAGAAATGGTAGCGAAAGAAGTAATTCCTACGATTTCAAGCGTAATGGAGAAAGAGTCACTCCAATAAGAGGAGGATTTGAAATGGGAAAAATAGCATTTCTTTTTCCGGGCCAAGGTTCACAGGCAGTTGGAATGGGTAAACAATTAGCAGAGAATAATAAAGAGGTTGCAAAAGTGTTTGCAAAAGCAGATGAGGTGTTGGAAGATTCACTTTCAGAAGTGATTTTTGAAGGACCGCAGGAAAAGCTTACATTAACAACAAATGCTCAGCCTGCATTATTAACAACGAGTTTTGCTATTTTGACAGCTTTGAAAGAGTATGACATTACACCTGACTTTGTCGCTGGTCATAGTTTAGGTGAATATAGCGCTCTTGTAGCAGCTGGTGCATTAACTTTTGAAGATGCGGTATATGCTGTAAGGAAACGCGGGGAATATATGGAAGAAGCTGTTCCGGGCGGGGATGGTGCAATGGCAGCTATATTAGGTGCTGACCCACATATGCTGAAACAAGTTACAGAAGAAGTAACAAGTGAAGGATATGCAGTGCAAATCGCTAATATGAATAGTACGAAGCAAATTGTAATTTCTGGAACGAAGCAAGGCGTAGAGCTTGCTTCTCAAAGAGCGAAAGAAAATGGTGCAAAGAGAGCAATTCCACTAAAAGTAAGTGGGCCATTCCATTCTTCACTTATGAAGCCGGCAGCTGAGAAGTTCCAAAGTGTTTTAAATGAAATTACAATTCATGATACGAATATTCCTGTTATTGCAAATGTTACGGCGGATGTTATTACACGTGGTGCCGACATTCAAGAAAAGTTAATCGAACAGCTTTATTCGCCTGTATTATGGTACCCGTCTATTGAATGTATGGTGAAGCAGGGAGTAGATACATTTATTGAAATTGGACCTGGAAAAGTACTTGCTGGACTTATGAAGTCAATTGATTCATCAGTGAAAGCATATGCGATATATGATGAAGAGACATTAAAAGATACCATTTCAAATTTGAGAGGAGAAAACTGATGTTAAAAGGGAAGGTAGCATTAGTAACTGGCGCTTCACGTGGAATTGGTCGCGCGATTGCGATCGATTTAGCGAAACAAGGGGCAAATGTAGTAGTAAATTATGCGGGTAATGAACAAAAAGCAAATGAAGTAGTAGATGAAATTAAGAAATTAGGTTCTGATGCAATTGCGGTAAAAGCAGATGTTGCAAATGCTGATGATGTTACAAATATGGTGAAACAAACAGTAGATACATTTGGACAAGTTGATATTCTTGTAAATAATGCTGGTGTAACAAAAGATAATTTATTAATGCGTATGAAAGAAGAAGAATGGGATACAGTTATTAATACAAACTTAAAAGGTGTATTCTTATGTACAAAAGCAGTATCTCGTTATATGATGCGTCAACGTCATGGTAGAATTATAAATATCGCTTCTGTTGTGGGTGTTATAGGAAACCCAGGGCAAGCTAATTATGTTGCTGCTAAAGCGGGTGTTATTGGATTAACAAAAACATCTGCAAAAGAGTTAGCAAGTCGAAATATTACTGTGAATGCAATTGCGCCAGGCTTTATTGCGACTGATATGACTGATGTACTAGATGAGAATATTAAAGCCGAAATGTTAAAAGTTATTCCAGCTGCTCAATTTGGTGAAGCGCAAGATATCGCGAATGCTGTAACGTTTTTTGCTTCTGATCAAAGCAAATATGTTACAGGTCAAACGTTAAATGTTGATGGCGGTATGGTAATGTAATAAAAGAATCGATTTCACCTAGTTTTTTTGGTCAATATTTAATATAATATTTGAGGGGAGGTGAATGGAATGGCAGATGTTTTAGAGCGCGTAACAAAAATCATCGTTGATCGTTTAGGAGTAGAAGAGACTGAGGTAGTACCAGCTGCAAGCTTCAAGGAAGATTTAGGAGCAGACTCCCTAGATGTAGTAGAACTTGTAATGCAATTAGAAGATGAATTCGAAATGGAAATTTCTGATGAAGATGCTGAAAAGATTGCTACTGTTGGCGATGCTGTGACTTACATAGAGAGTCATCTATAATGCTTAAGTGAAGTCCCGTTTTTTAGCGGGGCTTTCTGGCTTATATCTGGAGGGACCTATGCCGTACCGAAAATATAGAGAAAAAAAATACGAAACAAAATATCGTGAAGCATTTAAAGTGTTTCAAGAAAAGATAGGTATTACGTTTACAGATGAAAAATTATTGATTCAAGCATTTACGCATTCATCGTATGTGAATGAGCATCGAAAAAAACCGCATGAAGATAATGAGCGTCTTGAATTTCTTGGAGATGCAGTATTGGAACTTACTGTATCGCAGTATCTGTTTCAAAAATATCCGACAATGAGCGAAGGAGAGTTAACAAAACTACGTGCAGCTATTGTATGTGAGCCATCTCTTGTTCGTTTTGCGAACGAATTGTCATTTGGTAGCCTTGTTTTATTAGGAAAAGGTGAAGAAATGACAGGTGGACGTGAACGACCAGCTTTATTAGCGGATGTCTTTGAAGCGTTTATTGGTGCCCTTTATCTTGATCAAGGGTTAGAAACAGTTTGGGAATTCTTAAAAGAAATTGTATATCCGAAAATTAATGAGGGTGCTTTTTCTCATGTGATGGATTATAAGAGTCAGTTACAAGAATTGATTCAGCGTGATGGTAGTGGCAATGTTGAGTATCAAATTTTGCAAGAAAAAGGACCAGCTCACAATCGAGAATTTGTGTCACGTGTTACGTTAAATAACGTAGCTTTAGGTCTTGGTAGTGGTAAGTCGAAAAAAGAAGCAGAGCAACAAGCTGCTGCAGAAGCATTGAAAAAATTAAAAGAACAACTATAAGGAATCCCCCTTTGAATGAGGGGGATTCCTTGTGCATAGAATGAAACTTTCTTTTTGTTTGTAAATAAAAAGAAGGTAAATCCGTATAATAGCTTGTTTTTGTATAGAAAACATTTGTAACGACGGAGAATAGGAGGAAGGCCTTTCGTGTTTTTAAAAAGATTAGAAATAGCAGGGTTTAAGTCTTTTGCTGAGCGTGTATCTGTTGATTTTGTCCCGGGTGTAACTTCTGTAGTAGGACCTAATGGAAGCGGGAAAAGTAATATTACTGATGCAATTCGCTGGGTACTTGGTGAACAATCTGCAAAATCATTACGTGGTGCAAAGATGGAGGATATTATTTTTGCAGGCAGTGATACAAGGAGAGCGGTTAATGTTGCTGAAGTAACAATAACTTTAAATAATGAAGATCAACGTTTACCAATTGAATACAATGAGGTGTGTGTAACACGTCGTGTATCTCGTTCAGGTGAAAGTGATTTTTATATTAATAAACAATCATGTAGATTGAAAGATATTATTGATTTATTTATGGACTCTGGTATGGGAAGAGAAGCTTTTTCAATTATTAGCCAGGGGAAAGTGGAAGAGATTTTAAGTAGTAAGTCAGAAGAGCGTCGAGGTGTGTTTGAAGAAGCGGCAGGCGTACTAAAATACAAACTTCGCAAAAAGAAAGCTGAAGGAAAATTAGAAGAAACACAAGAAAACTTAAATCGTGTACAAGATATAATTCATGAATTAAGTAGTCAAGTAGAACCTTTAGAAAGACAAGCTTCTATTGCGAAAGATTATCTTGAGAATAAAGAAGAATTAGAGAAAGTAGAAGCTGCGCTTATTGTCCATGAAATTGAAGAATTGCATGAGAAATGGGAAGCACTTCGAAATCAGTTTGGGCATAATAAAAACGAAGAAGCTAAAATGTCAACGAATTTACAAAAAAGTGAAGAAGAACTTGAGGAATTACGTGGACAATTACAAGCGGTAGATGAGTCTGTAGACTCGTTGCAAGAGGTACTTCTTCTTTCTAGTAAAGAGCTAGAAAAACTAGAAGGGCAGCGCGAGTTGTTAAAAGAGAGAAAGCAAAATGCTACGACGCATTGTGCGCAACTTGAGCAGTTAATTGTTGAATTAACAGAGAAAGCTAAAATTTACGATGGTGAGATTGAGTCAAGTACAGAAGCTTTAATGCAATTTGTGAATGAAGTAAAAGAGTTGGAGCAAAAATTGCATGATAATGAGCAATTGCTTGCTACTTTTGCTGACAATTTAGAGGAACAGATTGAGAATTTAAAAGGTGACTATATTGAACTTTTAAATCAACAAGCTAGTCATCGCAATGAATTATCTATGATTGAAGAACAATCTAAACAGCAAACGTCTAAAAACGAGCGTCTAGATGAAGAGAATGCGAAATATGTAGAAATGCGTATGGAAATTACAGCGAAAAAGACGAAACTTGTAGAAAGTTACGAACAAGCGAAAGAAAAAGTAGCTGGCATTCTCTCAAACATACAGAAGACAGAGGCGGCACTTGGGAAATGTAAGACGCAGTATAGTGAAAATGAAACAAAACTATACCAAGCATACCAATTTGTGCAACAGGCACGTTCTCGAAAAGAAATGCTTGAAGAGATGCAAGAAGATTATTCTGGCTTCTATCAAGGTGTACGTGAAGTATTGAAAGCTAGAGAAAATAGGTTGCAAGGTATCGAGGGTGCTGTTGCCGAACTGTTAACGGTTCCGAAAGAATACGAAGTTGCAATGGAAATCGCTCTAGGTGCAGCGATGCAGCATATTGTTGTACAAACAGAGGAGCATGCTCGTAATGCGATTGCATTTTTAAAGCAAAATAAACATGGACGTGCAACGTTTTTACCGCAAGCTGTTATTAAAAGCAGATCGTTATCATTTGAGCAATTACGCATTGCAAATCAACACCCATCGTTTGTAGGTGTGGCGGCAGAACTTGTGCAGTACAACAATAAATATGAAAATGTAGTTTCAAATTTATTAGGTACTGTTATTGTTGCGAAAGATTTACGCGGAGCAAATGAGTTGGCGAAACAACTGCAATACCGTTATCGCATTGTAACAATCGAAGGTGACGTAGTGAATCCTGGCGGTTCTATGACTGGTGGGGCGGTAAAACAAGCGAAATCTTCTTTATTAGGACGCCAACGTGAACTGGAAGAGTGGACTCGTAAGTTAACCGATATGGAAGAAAAAACAACGAAGTTAGAAAACTTTGTTAAAGCAGTAAAACAAGAGATTCAAGAAAAAGAAGTGAAAATACGCGAACTAAGGCAAACTGTAGAAGTGGATCGTGTAGAAGAGCAGAAATTAAGAGAAGAGATTAATCGTTTAGAATTAGAAGAACATCGTATTAATGACCGCTTGTCTATTTATGATTTAGAGATTGAAGGGTTTTTACAAGATCGAGTAAAAATGCAAGGGCGTAAAGAGGAGTTAGAAGGGATTTTAGCGAATCTTCAAGCTGATATCACTGAGTTAGATAGTAAAATTGTAGCTTTAACAAAACAAAAAAGTGAGCAACATTCTTCGAAAGAAAAAGTTCAAAAAGAAATGACTGAATTAAAAGTGCTGGCAGCTGAAAAGCAACAACGCTTATCTAATCAAAAAGAAAAAATTGAACGATTGACGAAGGAAAAAGAAGAAACGGATGCGACACTTGTAAAAACGAAAGAGGATTTAGCATTCTTAAAACAAGAAATGACATCTAATTCAAGTGGTGAAGAGCAAATTACGAATATGATTGAGAAGAAAGCGTATGATCGTAATCAAACTTCAGAATTAATTCGCTCTCGTCGTGAACAACGTGTATCGTTGCAAGAGAGAGTAGAACATTTAGAACGCAATTTGAAAGAAACGACAGGTAAACATAAATATATTCTTGAAATGTTGAAAGATCAAGAAGTGAGAATAAACCGACTTGATGTAGAGTTGGAAAATAGATTACAACATTTACGTGAAACATATACGATTTCATTTGAAGCGGCGAAACTAAAATATACAATGACAATGCCTGCAGAAGATGCGCGTAAGAAAGTAAAATTAATCAAATTATCCATAGAAGAGTTAGGTACAGTGAACCTAGGGGCAATTGATGAATATGAACGTGTAGCGGAGCGTCATACATTCTTACTAGAGCAGAGAGACGATCTAGAAGAAGCGAAAACGACATTGCACCAGCTTATTACCGAAATGGATGAAGAAATGAAAAAACGCTTTTCTACTACGTTTGAAGGCATTAGAATGGAATTTCAATCGGTATTCTCTGAATTATTTGGAGGCGGTAGAGCGGATTTAGTAATGACTAATCCAGAGGATTTACTAAATACGGGTATTGATATTGTAGCACAACCGCCAGGGAAGAAATTGCAGAACTTAGGTTTACTTTCAGGTGGAGAGCGTGCTTTAACGGCAATTGCGCTTTTATTTGGTATTTTAAAAGTGCGCCCAGTACCGTTCTGTGTACTAGATGAGGTAGAGGCCGCCCTTGATGAAGCGAATGTAGCTCGTTTTGCACAGTATTTAAAGAAATTTAGTGATGAGACGCAGTTTATTGTAATTACACATAGAAAAGGTACAATGGAAGAGTCTGATGTGTTGTACGGTGTAACAATGCAAGAATCAGGGGTATCTAAACTTGTTTCGGTTCGTTTAGATGCTGGAGAAGAACTTATTGCAAGTGAATAGGAAGGATGGGAAAGTATGAGTTTTTTTAAAAAACTAAAAGAAAAAATTTCAAAACAAACGGATACAGTTACAGAGAAATTTAAACACGGATTAGAAAAAACTAGAAATTCATTTGCGGATAAAGTGAATGATTTAGTGTATCGTTACCGTAAAGTGGACGAAGATTTCTTCGAAGAGTTAGAAGAAATCTTAATTGGTGCAGACGTTGGCGTTGCGACGGTAATGGAATTAATTGATCAATTGAAAGAAGAAGTACAACGTCGTAACATTCAAGATCCAAAAGAAGTACAAGCTGTTATTTCAGAAAAACTAGTGGGAATTTACAAAGGTGACAGCGATTTTAGTAACGAAATTAATATGCAAGAGGACCAATTAACGGTTGTTTTATTTGTTGGTGTTAACGGTGTAGGAAAAACGACAACAATTGGTAAACTGGCGCATAAGTTTAAATCAGAAGGTAAGTCAGTCCTATTGGCAGCAGGAGACACATTCCGTGCTGGGGCGATTGAACAATTAGAAGTATGGGGCGATCGTGTTGGTGTAGAAGTGATTAAACAAGGATCTGGATCTGATCCAGCGGCGGTTATGTATGACGCTGTACAAGCTGCGAAAGCACGTAAGGTAGATGTATTACTATGTGACACAGCAGGACGCTTGCAAAATAAAGTAAACTTAATGAAAGAGTTAGAGAAGGTGAAGCGTGTAATTGAGCGTGAAGTACCAGGTGCTCCTCATGAAGTATTGCTTGTTATTGATGCAACAACAGGACAAAACGGTTTAAGCCAAGCGAAAACATTCCGGGAGGCAACGAATGTAACTGGTATTGTTTTAACGAAGTTAGATGGAACTGCTAAAGGTGGTATTGTATTAGCGATTCGTAACGAAATGGATGTACCGGTGAAGTTTGTTGGATTAGGAGAGCAAATGGATGATTTGCAGCAGTTTGATCCAGAACAATATGTGTATGGTTTATTTGCGAACTTAGTAGAAACAGAAGAAGTATAAGCGAAAGAAGCGGTATTTCCGCTTCTTTTTCTATAAAAATATATGATGTTAAGAAAAAAACTTGACACTCTTTTGGACTCCATGTAAACTAATTCATGTAAAGGGAAATCACTTAACAAAGGATGATCCAACATGCTCGAAAAAACAACGAGAATGAACTATTTATTTGATTTTTATCAATCGTTGTTAACGCAAAAACAAAGAAGTTATATGTCGCTTTATTATCTAGATGATTTATCTCTTGGTGAAATTGCGGAAGAATTTGATGTAAGTCGCCAAGCCGTGTATGATAACATTAAACGGACTGAAGCGATGCTTGAAGAATATGAAGAAAAATTAGTATTACTTCAAAAGTTTCAAGAGCGACAGCGACTTGTTGCAAAGCTAAAACAGCTAATCAGCGAAGAAGAGCATGTGAATGAAGAAATGAAACAAGTTGTTGAAGCTATCGAAAAATTAGATTAGGAGGGCGGCAATATGGCATTTGAAGGATTAGCCGACCGACTTCAACAGACAATGCAAAAAATCCGCGGCAAAGGAAAAGTTTCTGAAGCCGATGTGAAAGAAATGATGAGAGAAGTTCGTCTAGCTCTTTTAGAAGCAGATGTTAACTTTAAAGTAGTAAAAGATTTTGTGAAGCGTGTGTCTGAACGTGCTGTCGGACAAGATGTAATGAAAAGTTTGACACCTGGACAACAAGTAATTAAAGTTGTACAGGAAGAACTTACAGAACTTATGGGCGGAGAGCAAAGCAAAATTGCTGTTGCTAATAAGCCACCGACTGTTATTATGATGGTTGGTCTGCAAGGTGCGGGTAAAACAACGACGACAGGTAAGCTTGCGAATTTGCTTCGTAAAAAGCATAATCGTAAACCGATGCTTGTTGCAGCTGATATTTACCGTCCAGCAGCAATTAAACAGCTTGAAACATTAGGGAAGCAATTGGACATGCCTGTATTTTCTTTAGGAGATCAAGTAAGTCCTGTTGAAATTGCGAAACAAGCGATTGCAAAAGCAAAAGAAGATCATCATGATTATGTTTTAATCGATACAGCGGGTCGCCTGCATATTGATGAAGAACTAATGGATGAATTAGCGAAAGTTAAAGAAGTTGCGAAACCGGATGAAATTTTCCTTGTTGTCGATGCGATGACGGGACAAGACGCGGTAAATGTTGCACAAAGTTTCCATGAACAGTTAGGTTTAACAGGTGTTGTATTAACGAAATTAGATGGTGATACGCGCGGTGGTGCTGCATTATCTATTAAAGCTGTAACAAACACACCGATTAAATTTGCTGGTATGGGTGAAAAACTAGATGCAATTGAAGCGTTCCATCCAGAGCGTATGGCATCCCGTATTTTAGGGATGGGCGATGTCTTAACATTGATTGAAAAAGCGCAAGCTACAGTTGATGAAGAGAAAGCAAAAGAACTTGAGCAAAAAATGCGTACGCTTTCGTTTACGCTTGACGATTTCCTAGAACAACTTGGACAAGTGCGTCAACTTGGGCCGCTTGATGAATTGTTAGGAATGCTTCCTGGTGCAAATAAAATTAAAGGGCTGAAAAATGCGCAAGTTGATGAAAAACAAATTGGGCATATTGAGGCAATTATTCGTTCTATGACTAAATTAGAACGAGAACAACCGGAAATAATCAATGCTAGTCGCAAAAAGCGCATTGCCAAAGGTAGCGGTACAACTGTACAAGAAATCAATCGTCTAATCAAACAATTCGATGACATGAAAAAAATGATGAAGACGATGACTGGAATGCAAAAAGGCAAGAAAAAAGGACTAGGTGGATTGAAGTTTCCATTCATGTAAGGAAAAAAAGATGGCTCTGTTAAGAAAAAATACTTTACAAAGCAATAGTCTTTTTGCTAATATAATTATCTGTGTGAAATAAATTCGGAGGTGCTTTATAAATGGCAGTTAAAATTCGTTTAAAACGTATGGGAGCTAAAAAAACTCCTTTCTATCGTGTAGTTGTTGCAGATTCTCGTTCTCCTCGTGACGGACGTTTCATTGAGGAAATCGGAACTTACAATCCAGTTGCTCAACCAGCTGAAGTTAAGATCAACGAAGAAGCAGCATTAAAATGGTTAGGAAATGGTGCTAAACCATCTGATACAGTTCGTAACTTATTCTCTAACCAAGGTATCATGGAGAAATTCCACTTATCTAAACAAGGTAAGTAATTGAGGCAATGACTATGAAGAAGTTAGTCGAGACGATTGTCAAGCCTCTTGTCGATCATCCTGAAGATGTAAAAGTTACACAGGAACTTTACAACGGAGAGATAAAGTATCGATTAACTGTACATCCTGAGGATGTTGGAAAAGTCATTGGAAAGCAAGGGAGAGTTGCGAAAGCGATTCGAATGCTCTTGTATTCAGTGGGACATCATAATGATGAAAAAGTAACACTGGAAATTCAATAAACGTAAAAAGGGCGAGGAGTTATTCCTCTCCCTTTTTTAACATTTAAATAGAGATTGCATGTTCCATCTATGAAATGGAGATGCTTAATTTATATAGAAACCAGGGGTGACATACTATTTATGACAAAATGGTTTAACGTAGGGAAAATTGTAAATACTCATGGCGTAAGAGGAGAAATCCGTGTTATTTCTCGTACTGATTTTCCAGAAGAGCGATATAAAGTAGGAAACACACTATACATATCGAATGAGAAAGACACAGACTACCTTCCGGTGAAGGTAACTTCTCATCGCCAACATAAGACATTCGATTTATTAACATTTGAAGGATATAACAATGTAGATGAAGTAGAGAAGTTTAAAGGTTCTTTAATAAAAGTACCAGAAGAGCAGTTAGGCGAACTTGCTGAAGGTGAATACTACTATCACGAAATTATTGGTTGCAGCGTTGTAACGGAAGAAGGAGAAGCGCTAGGGACAATCAAAGAAATTCTCTCTCCTGGTGCAAATGATGTTTGGGTGATTAAACGTCCGAAGGGTCAAGATCTTTTAATTCCTTATATTGATGACGTTGTACTTCAAGTTAATATTGAAAATAAATTAGTAACCATTCATGTAATGGAAGGGTTGCTATAATGAAAATTGATATTTTAACGTTGTTCCCAGACATGTTTACCGGTGTATTTGGATCTTCTATATTAAAGAAGGCGCAAGAAAAAGAAGCGGTAAACCTTCGTGTTGTTAACTTTCGTGATTATACAACAAGTAAGCATAATAGCGTAGACGATTATCCTTACGGCGGAGGAGCTGGTATGGTGCTTACTCCTCAGCCTATTTTTGATGCTGTAGAAGATTTGACGAAAGAGACAGAGCGTAAGCCGAGAGTTGTCTTAATGTGTCCGCAGGGCGAAAGATTTACGCAGAAGAAAGCGGAAGAGCTTGCAGAGGAAGAACATTTGATCTTTGTATGTGGGCATTATGAAGGGTATGACGAACGAATTCGTGAGCATCTCGTAACGGATGAGATTTCTATTGGTGACTATGTATTAACGGGCGGAGAATTAGCTTCTATGGTTATTACTGATAGTGTTGTACGTCTCTTGCCAGGCGTGCTAGGAAATCATGCTTCACAAGTGGAGGATTCGTTTAGTACAGGTTTATTAGAGCATCCTCATTATACACGTCCGGCTGATTTTCGTGGTATGAAGGTACCGGATGTATTAATGTCAGGGAATCATAAAAATATTGACGAATGGCGACATAAGGAATCTTTGCGCCGTACGTATACGCGTAGACCTGATTTGTTAGATGATAGAGATCTATCTAAACAAGAGAAAAAATGGCTTGAGGAAATAAAGCGAGAGCAGTAATAACTTCATATATTTGCTATTGCAACAGGCCTAGTAATATGCTATTATAACATTTGTGCTACTGAAATCAGTAGCCGTATTAACGATGTTCCGCTGTAATTTATTAAGACTTTATAAGAGCATCTGTTTAAAGGAGAGAATTTAATATGCAACAATTAATCGCAGAAATTACAAAAGGCCAATTAAAAACTGACCTTCCTTCATTCCGTCCTGGTGACACTTTACGTGTACACGTAAAAGTTGTTGAGGGAACTCGTGAAAGAATTCAGCTTTTCGAAGGTGTTGTAATTAAACGTCGTGGTGGCGGAATTAGTGAAACATTCACAGTTCGTAAGATTTCTTACGGTGTAGGTGTTGAGCGTACATTCCCAGTTCACACGCCAAGAATCGCGAAAATCGAAGTACTTCGCCGTGGTAAAGTACGTCGTGCTAAGTTATACTACTTACGTAACCTTCGCGGTAAAAAAGCACGTATTAAAGAAATTCGATAAGACATGTATGGGAGCTTGTAAATGCACAAGCTCCCTTTTTCCAATCTATATGAAATTTTGGTATAATACGAACAGCTTACATAACCGTGGAGGGGAAATGCATGAAAAAAGAGAAGAGTTCACTTTGGGAATGGATTAAAGCAATTTTGATTGCTGTTGTATTAGCTGGTGTTATTAGACAGTTTTTCTTTGCTCCAATTCTCGTAGACGGGGTATCGATGGCACCTACTTTACATGATCGTGATCGAATGATTGTGAATAAAATTGGTTATCACATTGGAGATCCAAAACGCTTTGATATTATCGTATTTCGAGCAACAGAAGATAAAGATTACATTAAGCGCATTATAGGCCTGCCAGGCGATGAAATAGAGTATCGTAATGATAAACTGTATGTTAACGGAAAGGCTTATGAGGAGCCGTATTTAGACAAGCAGAAAAAGCAAATTGCTGACGGACCGCTTACATATGATTTTAATCTTGAAGAAATGACAGGCAAGAAAACTGTTCCAAAAGATCAATTATTTGTTTTAGGTGATAATCGTCGTTTTAGTAAAGATAGCCGTTCAATCGGTACGATTTCAAAGGATCAAGTAATTGGTAAAGCCAATATGTTATATTGGCCGTTAGAAGACGCACGTATTGTGAAATAAATGAAAAAGAAGGTGGCAACATGGTAATTCAATGGTTTCCAGGGCATATGGCGAAGGCTAGACGCCAAGTAACGGAGAAATTAAAATTAATTGATGTTGTAATTGAGCTTGTAGATGCTCGATTACCATTATCATCTCGAAACCCAATGATTGATGAAATCATTACACATAAGCCGAGGCTTGTTGTTTTAAATAAAGCGGATATGGCAGATGATCGTTTAACAAAACAATGGATCGCATATTTTAAAGAAAAAGGCCATATGGCAATTTCGATTAATGCGCAAGCTGGACAAGGTATGAAAGAAATTGCAGCAGCTTGTAAAGTGCTTGTTAAAGAAAAATTTGATAAAATGGTTGCAAAAGGTATTAGACCGAGAGCGATTCGCGCATTAATTGTAGGTATACCAAATGTTGGTAAATCTACATTAATTAATAAATTGGCAAAGAAAAATATTGCTAAAACAGGAGATCGTCCAGGTGTGACAACAGCTCAACAATGGATTAAAGTTGGGAAGGAAATGGAATTGTTAGATACGCCAGGTATTCTGTGGCCTAAATTTGAAGATCAATTAGTGGGTCTTCGCTTAGCGACGACGGGTGCAATTAAAGATTCAATTTTAAATTTACAAGATGTAGCTGTTTACGCATTACGTTTTATGGAGAAACATTATCCAGAACGCTTGAAAGAACGCTACAATTTAAATGAGATTCCAGAAGATATTGTGGAATTATTCGATGCAATTGGAAAAAATAGAGGCTGCTTAATGGGCGGCGGAATGATTGATTATGATAAGACATCTGAGCTTGTACTTCGTGAGCTTCGTGGTGGCAAACTTGGAAAAATGACGTTTGAGACACCGGAAGAGTTTGCAGAGCAAGTAGAAGATGTGGAAAAAATAGAAGAAGTATAAGACGTGCGTTTGTGCGTCTTTTCTTTTTGGATACGTTTAAAAAGGAGCTTGTATAAATGCAAACAATGACGATAAAAGAAGCGGAAAATGTATTGAAAGAAATTATGAATGAAGAAGATGATCGCTTTCAACTGTTAATGAAAGATGAGCGAAAAGGCGTTCAAAAGCTCGTTTTGAAGTGGTATAAACAAAAAGAGTTAGAACAGAAAGAAAAAGAGAAGTTTTTTGAAATGTCCAAGTATGAAAATGCTTTGCGTGAAAAAGGGGTCACATATATCGCAGGTATTGATGAAGTAGGGCGCGGGCCATTGGCTGGGCCTGTTGTGACGGCAGCTGTCGTTCTTCCTGAGGATTTTTATATTCCAGGGTTAAATGACTCAAAAAAGCTGAGTGAAGCGAAACGTGAGCGTTTTTATAATGAAATAAAAGTACAAGCGATTGCAATTGGAGTTGGAATTGTATCACCGCAAGTTATTGATGAAATTAATATTTACCAAGCAACGAAACAAGCGATGTTAGATGCTGTTGCAAATTTATCTTATACACCCCAACATTTATTAATTGATGCGATGAAGCTTCCCACACCAATTCCGCAAACTTCAATTATTAAAGGTGATGCGAAAAGTGTTTCGATTTCAGCTGCATCCATTATCGCAAAAGTAACGAGAGATCGTATGATGAAAGAACTGGGAGAGAAGTATCCTGAATACGGATTTGAGCAACATATGGGATATGGCACAAAGCAACATTTAGAGGCAATTGAAGTGCATGGAGTATTAGAGGAACACCGAAAGTCATTCGCGCCAATTAAAGATATGATTCAAAAATAAGCTGTAAATATACAGCTTATTTTTTATTTTGGCATATAAACATTACTATTTCCGAAAAAGAATAAAGCGATTTCAGTTTTCTGACACTTTATTGTAGACAGCGTGCCAATCATCTTATACAATGGCAATGTAATGTTTTTTAAACATTAAAAAACTTTTCGAGTAAAACAGGAAAACAGGGGAGGATGGGACCATGAATATCCATGAGTACCAAGGTAAGGCAGTCCTTAGAAGCTATGGGGTTAGCGTTCCGAACGGGAAGGTTGCATTTACAGTAGAAGAAGCTGTAGAAGCAGCGAAAGAATTAGGAACAGATGTATGTGTAGTGAAAGCACAAATTCACGCTGGTGGACGCGGCAAAGCTGGCGGAGTAAAAGTTGCAAAAAATTTAGATGAAGTTCGTACATATGCAGAAAGCATTTTAGGAACTACACTTGTGACACATCAAACAGGTCCTGAAGGTAAGGAAGTAAAACGCTTACTTATCGAAGAAGGTTGCGATATTAAAAAAGAATATTATGTAGGTCTAGTTTTAGATCGTGCAACTTCTCAAGTTGTTTTAATGGCTTCTGAAGAAGGCGGAACAGAAATTGAAGAAGTAGCAGAAAAAACACCTGAAAAAATCTTTAAAGAATATATTGATCCAGCAGTAGGCTTACAAGGTTTCCAAGCGCGCCGAATTGCATTTAACATCAATATTCCAAAAGAGCTTGTAGGACAAGCTGTGAAGTTTATGATGGGCTTATACCGTGCGTTTATTGAAAAAGATTGCTCTATCGCTGAGATTAACCCACTTGTTACAACAGGTGAAGGTAAAGTTATGGCACTAGATGCAAAATTAAACTTTGATTCTAATGCGTTATATCGCCATAAAGACATTTTAGAGCTTCGTGATCTTGACGAAGAAGATGCAAAAGAAATTGAAGCTTCAAAATACGACTTAAACTACATTCCTTTAGATGGAAATATCGGTTGTATGGTTAATGGTGCAGGTTTAGCGATGGCTACAATGGATATCATTAAACATTACCACGGTGACCCAGCTAACTTCTTAGATGTTGGTGGCGGTGCAACTGCTGAAAAAGTTACAGAAGCATTCAAAATTATCCTTTCTGACAAAAATGTAAAAGGTATCTTCGTTAACATTTTTGGTGGCATTATGAAGTGTGATGTTATTGCAGAAGGTGTTATTGAAGCAACGAAACAGGTAGGTCTTGAGTTACCTTTAGTTGTACGTCTTGAAGGTACAAACGTAGAACTAGGTAAGAAAATTTTAAATGAGTCTGGCTTAAATATTGTTGCAGCAGAATCTATGGCAGACGGTGCACAAAAAATTGTTTCACTAGTGGGCTAATAGAAAGCGGGGGAGAAAAATGAGCGTATTAGTTAATAAAGATACAAAAGTTATTGTTCAAGGTATTACAGGTTCTCAAGGTTTATTCCATACAAAACAAATGATTGAATACGGTACGAAAATTGTCGGTGGTGTAACGCCAGGTAAAGGTGGCACTGATATTGAAGGTGTACCAGTATTTGATACTGTAGAAGATGCAGTGAAAGCAACAGGTGCAAACGCTTCAGTTGTATACGTTCCACCCGCTTTTGCGGCTGATGCAATTATGGAAGCAGTTGATGCAGAAATTGATTTAGTAGTATGTATTACTGAAGGAATTCCTGTATTAGATATGGTAAACGTAAAGAGATATATGGCTGGTAAACATACACGTTTACTTGGACCAAACTGCCCAGGTGTTATCACGCCTGATGAATGTAAAATCGGTATTATGCCAGGATACATTCATAAAAAAGGTCATGTAGGTATCGTATCGCGCTCTGGTACTTTAACGTATGAAGCTGTACACCAGTTAACACAAGAGGGTATTGGACAATCTACTGCTGTAGGTATCGGCGGGGACCCTGTTAACGGTACAGACTTTATTGATGCGTTAAAAGCATTTAATGAAGATGAAGAAACACATGCTGTAATTATGATTGGTGAAATCGGCGGTACAGCAGAAGAAGAGGCAGCTGAATGGGTAAAAGCTAATATGACAAAACCTGTTGTAGGCTTCATTGGTGGTCAAACAGCGCCTGCTGGCAAACGTATGGGCCATGCTGGTGCAATCATTTCTGGCGGTAAAGGAACTGCTGCTGAAAAGATTAAAACAATGGAAGCTTGTGGCATTAAAGTAGCTGAAACTCCAGCAGTTATGGGAGAAACGCTAATCTCTGTTTTAAAAGAAAAAGGTTTATTTGAGACTTGCAAAAACTATTAATCTGTTGAAAGACACCCTCTTACTTGAGGGTGTCTTTTTACACTTTTTCTGTTTACATAATAAAAATTATGGGTAAGGAGAATTGAGATGAAAAGAGAGCGATTATTACATCTTCATTACTTGCTAGCAGATTATTGGAAAGCGATGGAGAGGCTACTATATGTCGATCCAGAATTAAAGAACATATATACTTTTAACGAAAAACAAATGGAATACTACACTGGAATATCCTCGAAAAAATCTTCAGAACTAGTGAAATTTCTTCAAAGTTCAAATCTTCCGCAATATATATCTTATTTAGAGAAAAATCGTATTTTTTATATAACGATATGGGATGAAAATTATCCGCAATTATTACGTGAAATACAAGATCCTCCCTTCGTTTTATATGGAAAAGGAGAGAAAGATTTTCTCAATAAAGTAAATAAATTAGCAGTTGTTGGAACGAGAGAACCATCATTATATGGTCATGAGAGTTTGAAGTTTATTTTACACCCTTTATTAGAAAGAGAGTGGCTTATTGTCAGTGGGTTTGCAAAAGGGATAGATACAATGTCTCATGAGATTACAGTAAGGCATCATTGCCCGACTATTGCGATATTAGGGCACGGATTGTCGTTTATGTATCCGAAAGAAAATAGACATTTATATGAAATGTGGAAGGAATATATATTGTTATTGACAGAGTATCCTCCGCACTATGCACCGAAAAAATGGTATTTTCCAAAAAGGAACCGGATTGTTAGTGGTATAAGTAAAGGTGTTTTAGTTGTAGAAGCCAAATCGAGAAGTGGAACACTTATTACTGCAGACCTTGCGTTAGAGCAAAATAGAGAGGTGTTTGCGCTTCCTGGACCTATATTTATAGAGGGGGCATCGGGAACGAATCATCTTATTCAACAAGGAGCAAAATTAGTAAGAAATGCAGAAGATATCTTGGAGGAGATTTTAAATTAACCTTATATTTTTAAATTTTTATTAAACAATTATTGACAAATGGTAGATTGGCACTGTATGGTATATTCATTCTTGATTGACAAAAACAAGAGAAATCAATAAGATTAATGAAGACTTGAATCCACCTCTTAAGGAGGCACTAGCATGTCAGATTACCTCGTAATCGTGGAGTCGCCTTCTAAGGCGAAGACCATTGAGAAATATTTAGGGAAAAAATACAAAGTTGTCGCGTCTATGGGACATGTTCGCGATTTGCCAAAAAGTCAAATGGGGATAGAAGTAAAGAACAACTTCACCCCGAAGTATATTACCATTCGTGGTAAAGGTCCCGTCTTAAAGGATTTAAAATCAGCGGCGAAAAAAGCAAAGAAAGTTTATCTCGCGGCCGATCCAGACCGCGAAGGGGAAGCGATTGCTTGGCATTTAGCGAATACGTTAAATGTGGACGTTGAATCAGATTGTCGGGTTGTGTTTAATGAGATTACGAAAGATGCAATCAAAGAATCATTTAAACATCCTCGCGCAATTAATATGGATTTAGTAGATGCACAACAAGCAAGACGCATACTTGATCGTCTTGTTGGTTACAATATTAGTCCTTTATTATGGAAGAAAGTAAAAAAAGGATTAAGTGCAGGGCGTGTACAATCTGTAGCAGTTCGTTTAATCATCGAACGTGAAAAGGAAATTCAAAGCTTTGAACCTGAAGAATTCTGGACAATTAAAACAGAATTTGTAAAAGGAAAAGACACATTTGAAGCAAGTTTTTACGGTGTAGATGGTGAAAAAGTTCAATTAACGAATGAAACGCAAGTGAATGAAATAATTGAACAGATGAAAGACAATGCGTTTTCAGTTGAAAATGTAACGCGCAAAGAGCGAAAACGTAATCCTGCATTACCGTTTACAACATCTTCCTTGCAACAAGAAGCAGCACGTAAGTTAAATATGCGAGCAAAGAAAACGATGATGCTTGCACAGCAATTGTATGAAGGGATAGATCTTGGAAAACAAGGAACTGTAGGTCTTATTACGTATATGAGAACTGATTCAACACGTATCTCAGAAACAGCTCAAACAGAGGCACGTACTTACATCACTGAAGCGTATGGTACGGAATACATAGGAACAGAAAAGAAGAAAGAATCGAAAAAGTCAAATGCACAAGATGCACATGAGGCAATTCGTCCTACTTCGGTAATGAGAAAGCCAGAGGAACTGAAAAGTTTCTTAAGTCGTGATCAACTTCGATTATATAAATTGATTTGGGAGCGATTTGTTGCAAGTCAAATGGCGTCTGCTATAATGGATACTGTGACAGCGAGACTCATTAATAACAATGTTCAGTTCCGTGCAAGTGGATCGGTTGTAAAGTTCCCAGGATTTATGAAAGTGTATGTAGAGTCGAAAGATGATGGTGCGGAAGAAAAGGATAAGATGTTGCCGCCTTTAGAAGTAGGGGAAACTGTATTTTCAAAGGATTTAGAACCGAAGCAACATTTTACACAACCTCCTCCGCGCTATACAGAGGCCCGTCTAGTAAGAACACTTGAAGAACTTGGAATTGGAAGACCGTCGACTTATGTACCTACACTTGAAACGATTCAAAAACGTGGATATGTAGGTTTGGATAATAAACGCTTCGTTCCGACTGAACTTGGTGAAATAGTAATTGAACTTATTTTAGAGTTTTTCCCAGAAATTATTAACATTGAATTTACTGCCAATATGGAGCAAAGCCTTGATGAAGTAGAAGAAGGAAATGCCAATTGGGTGAAAATTGTTGATGATTTCTACGTAGGATTTGAACCGCGCTTAGAAAAAGCGGAAAAAGAAATGCGTGAAGTGGAAATTAAAGATGAGCCAGCTGGGGAAGACTGTGAATTATGCGGACATCCAATGGTCTTTAAAATGGGTAAATACGGGAAGTTTATGGCTTGTTCGAATTTCCCTGATTGTCGTAATACAAAAGCGATTGTGAAAGAAATCGGTGTAACTTGTCCGAAATGTGAAGAAGGACAAATTATTGAGCGTCGCAGTAACAAAAAGAAACGTCTTTTCTATGGATGCGGTACGTATCCAGAGTGTGACTTTGTATCTTGGGATAAGCCAATTGGTCGTAAATGTCCGAAGTGTGAAGGCATGCTTGTAGAGAAAAAGTTAAAAAAAGGCGTGCAAGTACAATGTATTTCGTGCGATTATGAAGAAGAACAACAAATGTGAGCGTAACTGCTCACATTTTTTTCGGGAAGAAAAGGAAAGGTGATATAAATGACAACACAAGTAGTAAACGTCATTGGCGCAGGTCTTGCAGGAAGTGAAGCAGCTTACCAAATTGCAAAACGTGGTGTCCAAGTTAGATTATATGAAATGAGGCCGGTAAGGCAAACACCAGCTCATCACACAGATAAATTTGCTGAATTAGTATGTAGTAACTCACTTCGTGCAAACACTTTAACAAATGCAGTTGGAGTTATTAAAGAGGAAATGCGTTTAATGGATTCTGTAATTATTCGTGCGGCAGACGAGTGCTCTGTACCAGCTGGAGGTGCTTTAGCTGTAGACCGTCATGAGTTCGCAGCTAAAGTAACAGAATACGTAAAAAACCATCCGAATGTAACTGTAGTGAACGAAGAGCTTACTGAAATTCCAGAAGGACCAACAATTATTGCAACAGGTCCACTTACATCTCCTGATCTTGCTGCACAATTAAAAGAACTAACAGGTGAAGATTATTTCTATTTCTACGATGCGGCAGCACCAATCGTAGAAAAAGACAGCATTGACATGAGTAAAGTATATTTAAAATCGCGTTATGACAAAGGTGAAGCTGCATATTTAAATTGCCCAATGACAGAAGAAGAGTTTGACCGTTTTTATGAGGCTTTAATTGCTGCTGAGACAGTGCCTTTAAAAGAGTTTGAAAAAGAAATTTTCTTTGAAGGTTGTATGCCAGTAGAAGTTATGGCAAGTAGAGGGAGACAGACGCTAGTATTTGGACCTATGAAACCTGTTGGATTGGAAGATCCAAAAACAGGAAAAACGCCATATGCTGTTGTTCAGTTGCGTCAAGATGATGCAGCGGGAACTTTATACAATATCGTAGGTTTCCAAACGCATTTAAAATGGGGACCACAAAAAGAAGTGCTACAGTTAATTCCGGGACTGGAAAATGCAGAGATTGTACGTTATGGTGTAATGCATCGTAATACGTTTATTAATTCACCTAATTTGCTTCGTCCAACATATCAATATAAACAACGTGATGATTTATTCTTCGCTGGTCAAATGACTGGAGTAGAGGGATATGTTGAATCAGCAGCATCAGGATTATTAGCGGGAATTAATGCTGCACGTCTTGTGCAAGGTGAAGAGCCAGTTGTATTACCGTCAGTAACTGCAATGGGTAGCATGGCAAATTACATTACGGCAACGAATGCTAAAAACTTCCAACCGATGAATGCGAACTTCGGTCTATTTGCACCGTTAGAGAAAAAGATCAAAAAGAAAGCGGAACGAAATGAAGCATACGCAACACGCGCTTTAGAAACAATTCAAAATTTTGTAAATATTTAGTTAAATTTCTTGCAAAGGCTACTAAGTTGTGATACGATTTAGTAGCCTTTATTGAGGTGAGTTGTGTGAATGTGAAGAAATTGTTACAATTATTCGTTGGATATTTACAAATTGAAAGAAATTATTCAAAATATACAATTGCAAGTTATCAAAATGATTTAGAACATTTTGTGCAATTTATGGAGCGAGAAGGCATATCCTCTTTTTTAGACGTTACATACGCGGATGTTCGTTTGTACTTAACGACGTTGCACGATGAAAAGTTAGCCCGTAAATCTGTCGCAAGAAAAGTATCAAGCTTACGAAGTTTATATCGTTTTTTGATGCGTGAAGGTTATCGAAAAGATAATCCGTTTGCACTTGCGTCACTCCCCAAAAAAGAATTGTCAATCCCAAAGTTTTTATATGCTGAAGAGTTAGAGGAATTATTTGAAGTTTCTGACACGGGAACACCATTAGGTCAAAGGAATCAAGCTTTATTAGAATTGATGTATGCGACTGGAATCCGTGTGAGTGAATGTGTCAATTTACAACTTACCGATATTGACTTTGCGGTGGGAACAATTTTAGTAATGGGAAAAGGAAAAAAACAAAGGTATATTCCGTTCGGAAGCTATGCGCAAGATTCTTTAATTACTTATATAGAGAATGGGAGAAAACAGTTAGTTAATAAGACTGACGAAGACTCTCGTATGGTATTTTTAAATGCGAAAGGTACACCGCTAACAAGTCGTGGAGTACGTTATGTTTTAAATGAACTCATTAAAAAGGCGTCACTGACAATGCGGATAAGTCCCCATATGTTAAGGCATACATTTGCTACACACATGTTAGATGAAGGGGCGGATTTACGTACTGTACAGGAGCTATTAGGTCATGAGAATTTGTCGACTACACAAATTTATACGCATGTCTCTAAAGAAAGATTGCGTTCTGTTTACATGAAGCATCACCCGCGGGCATAAATTGCTTTAAAAGCTATAAAAACAAATAAAGGAGTTTTTTCTATGGGGAATTTCCACGCTACAACGATATTTGCAGTTCATCATAATGGAGAATGTGCAATGGCTGGAGATGGTCAGGTGACAATGGGAAATGCTGTTGTAATGAAACATACAGCTCGTAAAGTTCGCAGACTTTTCCAAGGTAAAGTTTTAGCTGGTTTTGCAGGTTCAGTTGCTGATGCATTTACTCTTTTTGAAATGTTTGAAGGAAAATTAGAAGAGTATAATGGCAACTTGCAGCGTGCTGCTGTTGAAATGGCAAAACAATGGCGTGGCGATAAAATGTTACGTCAACTAGAAGCGATGCTCATTGTCATGGATAAAACAACTATGCTTCTTGTTTCAGGTACAGGAGAAGTGATTGAACCGGATGATGGTATTTTAGCAATTGGATCTGGTGGAAATTATGCGCTTTCTGCAGGTCGTGCTTTAAAGCAATATGCAAGTGAACACTTAACAGCGAAACAAATTGCGAAAGCGAGTTTAGAGATTGCTGGTGATATTTGTGTTTATACGAATCACAACATAATTGTTGAAGAATTGTAGAATCGTAAGGGAGGCATTTTATATGCATTTACATTTTACTCCGCGCCAAATTGTGGAAAAATTAGATCAATATATCATCGGTCAAAAAGACGCAAAGAAAGCGGTTGCTGTAGCGTTGAGAAATCGATACCGTCGCAGTAAATTAGCTGAAAATTTACGTGATGAAATAGCACCTAAAAACATTTTGATGATTGGACCGACAGGTGTTGGGAAAACAGAGGTAGCACGACGAATGGCGAAACTCGTTGGAGCACCTTTTATTAAGGTTGAGGCTACAAAATTCACAGAAGTTGGATATGTGGGTAGAGATGTAGAGTCGATGGTACGTGACCTTGTGGAAACATCGGTTCGTATCGTAAAAGAAGAAATGGTAGTGAAAGTTCAAGATAAAGCAGAAGAGCAAGCGAATCAACGTCTTGTTGAAATTTTAGTACCGAGTCCGGAGAAGCAATCTGGATTTAAAAATCCATTAGAGATGCTTTTTGGGGGCGCTCAAAATTCGAGTCAAACGTCTGATACACAAGAAGATGGTGAAATCGAAAAGAAACGTCAAGATGTGGAGAGAAAGCTTGCTGCAGGGCTTCTCGAAGAAGAGATTGTATCGATTGAAGTGACTGAGCAACAGTCGTCAATGTTTGATATGTTACAAGGAACTGGCATGGAGCAAATGGGAATGAATTTCCAAGATGCGTTAGGGAGTTTTATGCCGAAAAAAACAAAAAAACGTAAACTTTCTGTAAAAGAAGCAAGAAAACTCTTGACAAATGAAGAGGCACAGCGCTTAATTGATATGGATGAAGTTACACAAGAGGCTGTTTATCGTGCTGAACAGCTCGGGATTATTTTTATTGATGAAATTGACAAAATTGCTGGTAAGCAGTCGAATAGCGTAGATGTATCACGTGAAGGTGTGCAACGTGACATTTTGCCAATTGTAGAAGGGTCGAATGTTGCGACAAAATACGGATCAGTAAAAACGGATTATATTTTATTCGTTGCAGCTGGAGCGTTCCATATGTCTAAACCGTCGGATTTAATTCCGGAATTGCAAGGGAGATTTCCGATTCGAGTAGAATTAACAAAATTATCGACAGACGATTTTGTTAAAATATTAATCGAGCCTGACAATGCGTTAATTAAACAATATATGGCATTATTAGCGACCGAAGGTATAGAAATTGAATTTTCAGACGAAGCTATTCGTAAGATTGCTGAGATTGCTTATCAAGTTAATCAGGATACAGATAATATTGGAGCAAGAAGACTTCATACGATTATGGAGAAGCTCCTTGAAGATTTATCGTTTGAAGCATCTGAAATTACGTTAGAGAAAATAACGATAACCCCTCAATACGTTGAGGAGAAATTAGCAACAATTGCTAAAAATAAAGATGTGAGCCAGTTTATTTTGTAATAGTGTCATCAGGTGACTCGCCCTAGTTTCCAAGTGATGAAAAAATATGTGAGTAACATGTAGGAGGAACTTTTGAAATGGAATTATTAGCAAAAACAAGAAAATTAAATGCGTTATTACAGAGCGCAGCAGGGAAGCCTGTAAACTTTAGAGAAATGTCTGACACAATGTGTGAAGTAATCGAAGCAAACGTATTCGTAGTTAGTCGTCGTGGTAAATTACTAGGTTATGCAATTCACCAACAAATCGAAAACGAACGCATGAAGCAAATGCTTGCAGAACGTCAATTCCCAGAAGAATATACACAAAGCTTATTCAACATTACAGAAACATCTTCAAACTTAGATGTGAACAGTGCTTACACAGCATTCCCGGTAGAAAACAGAGAATTATTTGGTCAAGGTTTAACTACAATCGTACCAATCGTTGGTGGTGGTGAGCGTCTAGGTACTTTAGTATTAGCTCGTCTTGGTCAAGAGTTCTTAGATGACGATTTAATCCTTGCTGAGTACAGCTCAACTGTTGTAGGCATGGAAATCTTACGTGAAAAAGCAGAAGAAATCGAAGAGGAAGCACGTAGTAAAGCTGTTGTTCAAATGGCGATCAGCTCATTATCTTACAGTGAGTTAGAAGCAATTGAGCATATCTTCGAAGAATTAAATGGAACAGAAGGTTTACTTGTTGCAAGTAAAATTGCTGATCGTGTAGGAATTACTCGTTCTGTAATCGTAAATGCACTACGTAAATTAGAAAGTGCTGGTGTAATTGAGTCTCGCTCTTTAGGTATGAAAGGAACATACATTAAAGTGCTAAACGACAAGTTTCTACAGGAACTTGCTAAATTAAAAACAAACTAATTTATAAAAAACTCTCCTCGATCGAGGAGAGTTTTTTTGTGCAATGGATTGATGGCGCTTGTGAAAAGTGCCATAAGCGTGTTTTCTGGGAAAACTATTAATTGTGTTTTACTTTTTTGCTTAAAAGAAATGAAGGTTGGTAATACTAGAATTCGAGTATGAACAAAGAAAGTTTTACATTGTTCGCATTTTCGACTTGATTGTAATATTTCAGTATGATATAGTAAGCAGTGGTGTCAGTACAAAGTACACACGTTTACTGATTTAAGTGTTGGTGCTACGTTTGTAGTTTCGCTTAGAGATGAAGTAAACGGAGGATATCAAAAACCATTTAGGAGGAACTATATTATGTCAGTAATTTCTATGAAGCAATTGCTTGAAGCTGGTGTTCATTTCGGACATCAAACTCGTCGTTGGAACCCAAAAATGAAGCGTTACATTTTCACAGAGCGTAACGGTATCTACATCATCGACTTACAAAAAACTGTGAAAAAAGTTGAGGAAGCTTACAGAACGATGCGCGACATCGCTGCTGAAGGTGGAGACATCTTATTCGTAGGTACTAAAAAACAAGCACAAGAAGCTATTAAAGAAGAAGCAACTCGTGCTGGTATGTACTTCGTTAACCAACGTTGGTTAGGCGGAACTTTAACAAACTTCCAAACAATCCAAAAGCGTATCAAGCGTCTTAAAGACATCGAAAGAATGCAAGAAGATGGTACTTTCGAAGTACTTCCTAAGAAAGAAGTTGTTCAACTTAAAAAAGAGTTAGAGCGTCTTGAGAAATTCTTAGGCGGTATTAAAGATATGAAAGGTCTTCCAAGTGCATTATTCGTAGTAGACCCTCGTAAAGAGCGTATTGCAGTTGCTGAAGCACGCAAATTACACATTCCAATCATCGGTATCGTTGATACAAACTGTGATCCAGACGAAATCGATCACGTTATCCCAGCAAACGATGATGCAATTCGTGCTGTAAAACTTCTTACATCTAAAATGGCAGACGCGATCCTTGAAGCAAAACAAGGTGAAGAAACTGTTACTGCGTAACAAAGTTGGAAAGGTGATAAGGGGTTCGGCCTTTTATCACCTTTTTTAAGGTATAAACACCTTTATAAAAGGTATAAATACATATTTTAGGAGGATGAAAAATATGGCAATCACTGCTCAAATGGTAAAAGAATTACGTGAAAAAACTGGCGCAGGTATGATGGACTGCAAAAAAGCTTTAACAGAAACTAACGGCGACATGGAGAAGGCAATTGACTTCTTACGCGAAAAAGGTATTGCGAAAGCTGCTAAAAAAGCAGACCGCATTGCTGCTGAAGGTTTAACTTTCATCGAAACAAACGGTAACGACGCTTTAATCTTAGAATTAAACTCTGAAACTGATTTCGTTGCGAAAAACGAAGGTTTCCAAGCACTAATTAAAGAATTAGCTGCTCACTTATTAACTAACAAACCAGCTAACGTTGAAGAAGCTATGGCTCAAACAATGGAAAACGGTAAAAACGTTGAAGAGCACATCAACGAAGCAATCGCTAAAATTGGTGAAAAACTTACACTTCGTCGTTTCGAAATCGTATCAAAAACTGATGCAGATGCATTCGGCGCTTACCTACACATGGGTGGACGCATTGGTGTATTAACAGTTCTTGAAGGTTCTACTGATGAAGCTGCTGCTAAAGATGTTGCAATGCACATCGCTGCAGTTAACCCTAAATACATCGACCGCGATGCTGTAACAGCTGAAGAAGTTGAGCATGAGCGTCAAGTATTAACACAACAAGCATTAAACGAAGGCAAGCCTGAAAAAATCGTTGCAAAAATGGTTGAAGGCCGTCTAGGCAAATTCTTCGAAGAGATTTGCTTACTTGACCAAGCATTCGTTAAAAACCCTGATATGAAAGTTCGTCAGTTCGTTGAGTCTAAAGGCGGAACATTAAAAGGATTCGTTCGCTACGCTGTTGGTGAAGGTATCGAAAAACGCGAAGACAACTTTGCTGAAGAAGTAATGAACCAAGTAAAAGGTAGTAACTAATACAGATTAGGGAACACATTGTGTTCCCTTTTTTAAAATAAAGATGTAAGCAATTGGAGGTTCATTATGAGTAAACCGAAATATAATCGTGTCGTTTTAAAGCTAAGTGGAGAAGCTTTAGCTGGAGAGCAAGGATTTGGAATTAATCCAACTGTTATTAAGTCAGTTGCAGAACAAGTAAAAGAAATTGCAGAACTTGATGTAGAGGTTGCTGTTGTTGTTGGTGGCGGTAACATTTGGCGTGGGAAAATTGGAAGTGAGATGGGCATGGATCGTGCAGGAGCAGATTACATGGGCATGTTAGCTACAGTTATGAATTCATTAGCTCTTCAAGATAGCTTGGAGAATATTGGAATCCAAACTCGTGTACAAACTTCAATTGAGATGCGTCAAGTGGCAGAGCCTTACATTCGCCGTAAAGCAGTTCGTCACTTAGAGAAAAAACGTGTTGTTATCTTTGCAGCAGGTACAGGTAATCCATACTTCTCTACAGATACAACAGCAGCATTACGTGCAGCGGAAATCGAAGCAGACGTTATTTTAATGGCAAAAAATAATGTGGATGGCGTATATAGCGCAGATCCATCTATTGACCCAACAGCTACGAAATACGAAACGCTTACTTACTTAGATGTATTAAAAGAAGGTTTAGGTGTAATGGATTCTACAGCTTCTTCTCTATGTATGGATAATGATATTCCATTAATTGTATTCTCAGTTATGGAAAAAGGTAATATTAAACGTGCCGTTTTAGGCGAAAATATTGGAACAGTTGTAAGGGGGAAATAAATATGGGACAACAAGTATTGAAGTCTTCAAATGAAAAAATGGAAAAAGCAGTTGCTGCTTATTCTCGTGAATTAGCAACAGTTCGCGCTGGTCGTGCAAGCTCGTCTGTATTAGATAAGGTACAAGTTGATTACTATGGTGCACCAACACCAGTTGTGCAATTAGCGAACATTACAGTTCCAGAAGCACGTTTACTTGTAATTCAACCTTATGATAAAACTTCTATCGGTGATATCGAAAAAGCAATTTTAAAAGCAGATTTAGGCTTAAACCCTTCTAATGATGGAACTGTAATTCGTATTGCATTCCCTGCATTAACAGAAGAGCGTCGTCGTGATCTTGTTAAAGTTGTGAAAAAATATGCTGAAGAAGCAAAAGTAGCTGTTCGTAACGTACGTCGTGACGGAAATGATGATCTTAAGAAGCTTGAAAAAGCTGGCGAGATTACAGAAGATGATTTAAGAGGATATACTGAAGATATCCAAAAAGAAACAGATAAATATATTGCAAAAGTTGACGAAATCGCAAAAAACAAAGAAAAAGAAATCATGGAAGTGTAATAGCGATAACTTCGCAAATATGACCCTCTTCTTAAGGGGGTCTTTTTACACTTTTAGGCATACGTCTGCTTGTTGGAGGGTATGAATGATGTTTAAAAACTTTCCTTTTTTTAAAGGTAAAAAGGACACATCGTTTGATCATCTCGTTGAAGAAGTGAAAAAAGGATATATCCCAGAACATATTGCCATCATTATGGATGGGAATGGAAGATGGGCAAAGAGGAGAGCAATGCCTCGTATTGCGGGACATCATGAAGGTATGCAAGTTGTAAAGAAAATTACAAAATTTGCAAGTAAACTTAATGTGAAAGTGTTAACTCTTTATGCTTTTTCAACTGAGAACTGGAAAAGACCGAAAAAGGAAGTTGATTATTTAATGAAGCTTCCAGAAGAATTTCTAGGTACATTTTTACCAGAATTGATTGAAGAAAACGTACAAGTCCGAGTAATAGGGCAAAAAGATCGTCTTCCTACGCATACACGCAGAGCGATGGAGAAAGCCATGGAAGATACGAAAGAGAATACGGGATTAATTCTTAATTTCGCGTTAAACTATGGAAGTCGAGATGAAATCGTTTCTGCTGTGCAACATATGATGAAAGATAATGAGGAAGGAAAAATTCGTTCTGAAGAGGTAAGTGAAGAAATGCTTTCCTCCTACTTAATGACGAGTTCTTTACCCGATCCAGAGTTGTTAATCCGAACAAGCGGAGAGCTACGTATTAGTAATTTCATGTTATGGCAAATTGCATATTCGGAGTTTTGGTTTACAGATGTGTATTGGCCAGACTTCAAAGAAGAACATTTGCTAAATGCGATTACTGACTTTCAACATAGAGGGCGCAGATTCGGAGGCGTGTAGAAAGAGAGGGTTTGGTAGTGAAACAGAGAATTATTACTGGAGTGGTTGCTGCCGCGCTATTCATTCCCATCGTAATATACGGTGGCGTGCCTTTTACGGTTTTAGTGTATGCACTTGCTTCTATAGGTTTATATGAATTAATTCGTATGAATAAGCTTACGCTTATTTCAGTACCGACAGTTTTAGCTGCAGTATTATTGTGGATTCTTTTAATTCCAAGTAGTGCATCAGAACTGTTTACATGGATTGGATTAGGTAAATTGGAAATCACATTTGTGATTGTTTTATTACTTTTATCATATACAGTCCTTTCTAAGAATACATTTACTTTTGATAATGCTTCATTTTTACTAATGGCAACGACATATGTGGCAATGGGATTCTTATATTTACATGAAACGAGAATATTAGGAATTAAATATGTGTTTTGTGCATTATTTGTTATATGGGCTACTGATTCAGGCGCATATTTCGTAGGAAAAGCATTGGGCAAGAGAAAATTGTGGCCAGAAATTAGTCCAAATAAAACGATTGAAGGTTCATTAGGCGGCATCGTTTGTGGAATTATTGTGGCACTTGTTTACAACGTGTTCTTCCCAGTCGAATCGAATGTAGTAATTTTAATTGTGCTGACAATTATCATTTCTATTTTTGGACAAATTGGTGATTTAGTACAATCTGCTTTTAAACGTCATTATGGCGTAAAGGATTCAGGTACAATTTTACCTGGGCATGGCGGTATATTAGATCGAACAGATAGTTGGTTATTCGTTTTACCAATTCTCTACTTCTTATTACAATACAATTAATAAATGAACGAGGGGTTGGAGTCATGAAAAACATTAGTTTATTAGGTGCAAGCGGATCAATTGGTACACAAACTTTAGATGTATTACGCTCGCACCCAGACCAATTCCGTCTCGTTGCTTTTTCTGTAGGGAAAAATATTGACTACGCAGTAAAGGTAATTCAAGAATTTTCTCCGCAAATCGTCTCTGTGCAAAGAGAGGAAGATGTTTTAAAATTACAAGCTGTTTCTGGTAATACAAAAATTGTATATGGTAGTGAAGGACTTTTAGAAGTAGCATTACATCCAGATGCGGAGATTGTAGTAAATGCTGTTGTAGGTAGCGTAGGGTTGTTACCGACACTTCGTGCGATTGAGGCGAAAAAAACAATTGGAATTGCAAATAAAGAAACGTTAGTAACTGCAGGACATCTTGTAATGGAAGCAGCGCGAAAACATAATGTTTCGTTACTTCCAGTAGATAGTGAACATTCGGCTATTTTTCAATGCTTGAATGGTGAAAATGAAAAAAGAATTTCTCGTCTTATTATAACGGCTTCTGGTGGAAGTTTCCGTGATAAAACGAGAGATGAATTGCATCATGTGACCGTAGAAGATGCGCTTCGACATCCAAACTGGTCAATGGGTTCGAAAATTACAATTGATTCTGCTACAATGATGAATAAGGGACTAGAAGTAATTGAAGCACATTGGCTTTTTGGTATCCCTTATGAGCAAATCGATGTTGTTTTACATAAAGAAAGTATTATCCATTCTATGGTTGAATTTGAAGATCGTAGTGTAATGGCGCAGCTTGGTTCACCTGATATGCGAGTACCAATTCAATACGCACTTACATATCCTGATAGATTGCCTCTTTCAGACACAAAACAGTTAAACTTATGGGAAATAGGGACGTTGCATTTTGAGAAAATGGACCAAGAACGATTCCGTTGTTTACGTTTTGCGTATGAAGCTGGAAAAGCAGGTGGAAGTATGCCAGCTGTAATGAACGCAGCGAATGAAGTAGCTGTTGAAGCTTTTTTACAAAAGAGAATTGGTTTCTTAACAGTGGAAGACCTCATTGAAAAAGCAATGAACCATCACAATGTCATTGCACGTCCGAGCTTAGAGGAAATTCTGGAAATTGATGCAGCCACAAGACGGTTTGTGATGGAACAAATTTAGCAAAGGTGGTTATGGAATTGAATACAGCGATTGCCTTTATATTAATTTTCGGTGCACTCGTATTTTTCCATGAGCTAGGGCATCTATACTTCGCGAAAAGAGCAGGCATTTTATGCCGCGAGTTTGCGATTGGTTTTGGTCCGAAAATATTCTCATTTGAAAAGAATGAAACGGTGTATACGATTCGATTACTGCCTCTGGGTGGCTATGTAAGAATGGCTGGCGAGGATGCAGACACAGTTGAGTTAAAGCCAGGGAAAAAGGTTGGCCTTGTGCTAAATGAAAAAGACGAAGCTGTGAAATTAGTTTTTGATGGATATGAAAAATATCCAAATGTTCGTGTTATTGAAGTCGAACAAGCTGATTTAGAGCATAATCTAACGATTTCAGGCTATGAAGAGTATGAGGAAGAGCTTCAAACATTCCGAGTGAATGAAAAGGCTCGCATCATTACTGCTGGAGAAGAAATTCAAATTGCTCCATATAACAGGCAATTTGGCTCTAAAAAATTGGGTCAACGCGCTTTAACAATCTTTGCGGGTCCTGCAATGAACTTCATTTTAGCATTTGTTATTTTTGTGATTCTTGGATTTGTACAAGGGGTTCCTATTGACAAACCAATGGTCGGAAAAGTGATGGATAATAGTGCAGCACAGCAAGCTGGCCTGAAAGAGAATGATACAATTCAAGCGATTGATGGGAAAAACACAAGTACATGGAAAGATGTTGTTACTATTGTACGTGAAAACCCGAATAAAGAAATTACGTTACAAGTAAAGCGTGATAATGAACAGTTTAATGTGAAAGTAACGCCAACACTTGATAAAGAAGGAAAAGACGAAGTTGGTAGAATTGGTGTTTATTCTCCTGTAGAGAAAACAGTAATGGGTTCTATTAAATCAGGATTTGAACAAACGTACCAATGGACGAAACTAATTTTTGAATCTCTTGTGAAATTAGTAACTGGTCAATTTTCTATTAATGAGTTGTCAGGTCCAGTAGGAATTTATAATCTAACAGATCAAGTTGTAGATTATGGATTTACGCGTGTACTAAGTTTAGCGGCAGTTCTAAGCATTAATCTTGGTTTATTTAATTTATTACCAGTTCCTGCTTTAGATGGTGGCCGTTTATTCTTCTTCTTAATTGAAGCGTTACGAGGGAAACCAATTGACCGTCAAAAAGAAGGAATGGTTCATTTTATTGGTTTTGCATTATTAATGTTATTAATGTTAGTTGTAACATGGAATGACATTCGTAAGTTTTTCTTGTAAAATAGAATGAAACTAATAATGAAATAGAGCTCGTAGAATAAAATCCCTCACCTAATTCGAGGTGAGGGGTTTTACTGCGTGTAAGAGTAAAATGAAGAGGTGCAAATAAATGAAACAAAGTATGGTATTCAGTCCTACATTACGTGAAGTTCCAGCTGATGCTGAAATTAAGAGTCATCAATTATTACTTCGTGCAGGTTTTATGCGTCAAAATGCTTCTGGTATTTATAGTTTTCTACCATTTGGATTAAAAGTATTACACAAAGTAGAACGTATCGTTCGAGAAGAAATGGAGCGTGCAGGAGCTGTAGAATTATTAATGCCAGCTATGCAAGCTGCAGAATTATGGCAAGAATCAGGTCGTTGGTATTCATACGGATCTGAATTAATGCGTATGAAAGATCGTAACGCTCGTGAATTCGCATTAGGAGCGACACATGAGGAAGTAATTACGGATCTTGTGCGTGATGAAGTGAAATCATATAAAAAATTACCGTTAACATTATACCAAATTCAAACAAAATTCCGTGATGAGCAAAGACCTCGTTTCGGTTTATTACGTGGAAGAGAGTTTCTAATGAAAGATGCATACTCTTTCCATGCTACACAAGAGAGCTTAGATGAAGTATACGATCGCTTATATAAAGCATACTCTAACATTTTTGCTCGTTGTGGCTTGAATTTCCGTGCAGTTATTGCTGATTCTGGAGCAATGGGCGGAAAAGATACACATGAATTTATGGTATTATCTGATGTTGGTGAAGATACAATTGCATACTCTGACACATCTGATTATGCAGCAAACATCGAAATGGCTCCTGTTGTAGATACGTATACGAAGAGTGACGAAGCAGAAAAAGCTCTTGAAAAAGTAGCAACACCAGACCAAAAAGCAATTGAAGAAGTATCTGCATTCTTAAACATTGCAGCTGACAAGTGCATTAAGTCTATGGTATTTAAAGTAGATGAGAAATTAGTAGTTGTACTTGTTCGTGGTGATCACGAAGTAAACGATGTGAAAGTGAAAAATGTATACGGCGCTTCAGTTGTTGAGCTTGCTTCTCATGAAGAAGTAAAAGAATTATTAAATTGTGAAATTGGTTCATTAGGGCCGATTGGTGTAACAGGTGATATTGAAATTATTGCTGATCACGCTGTAGCATCAATTGTTAACGGATGTTCAGGAGCGAACGAAGAAGGATTCCATTATGTAAATGTAAATCCAAAACGTGACTTTAAAGTAAGTCAATATACAGATTTACGCTTCATTCAAGAAGGAGACCAATCTCCAGATGGAAACGGAACAATTCTTTTCGCACGCGGAATTGAAGTTGGTCATGTATTCAAATTAGGAACTCGTTATAGTGAAGCAATGAACGCGACATTCCTAGATGAAAACGGAAAAACACAACCACTTATTATGGGTTGTTACGGTATCGGTGTATCTCGTACAGTGGCAGCAATTGCAGAGCAGTTTAACGATGAGAACGGCTTAGTTTGGCCAAAAGCTGTAGCACCATTCCATGTGCATGTAATTCCAGTAAATATGAAATCTGATGCACAACGTGAAATGGGTGAAAATATCTACAACTCATTACAAGAACAAGGATATGAAGTGTTATTAGACGATCGTGCAGAACGTGCAGGTGTTAAGTTTGCAGATGCAGATTTATTCGGTCTTCCAGTTCGCGTTACAGTTGGTAAAAAAGCAGACGAAGGTATTGTAGAAGTGAAAGTACGTGCTACAGGTGAGTCTGAAGAAGTAAAAGTAGAAGAACTTCAAACATATATTACAAATATTTTAAAATAAGAAGAGGTACCTCGTAATGGGGTACCTTCTCTTTCTTTGTAAACGTATTTTGTAAAAGAAGAAGGAAGAAATCTTTCTTTGTAGTACGTTTCAATTTATAATAGCAAATGGAAGGAGAGTGCTTATGTCTTTAACAAATGAACAACAAGAGCGATTTCAAATTTTGCTCCAGCAGTTGCAAATACCAGACGACCTTATAAATCAATATTTACAAGGCGGTGGTATTGAAAGGCTCGTTATTGATAAAGCGAATAAAAGTTGGCATTTTGATTTACAAGTGCCACGTATTTTGCCTACAGAATTATATGAATTGCTAGAAACAAAGCTTAAGCAATCATTTTCTCATATTGCAAGAACAACATTTGCATTAGAAACAGAGAATAAACAATTTACAGAAGAAGAAGTAAGGGCGTATTGGCCACTTTGTACGGAACGAATTACATTTTCACCCATGTTCGCGTACTTAAAGAAGCAACTTCCGCAGGTGAATGGAGTGAAGTTGTTGATAAATGTAAATAACGAGTTGGAGTCTACTGCTTTAAAGAAAAACGTTGCGAAACCAGTGGGGGATCAATACGAAGTTTTTGGATTCCCGCGTTTTCAGTTAGACACACATATACAGCAAAATGCAGAAGAAATGCAAAAGTTTCGTGAGCAAACTCAGCAAGAAGACCGCGAGCGTGTTATACAAGCTATGGAAGAAATGGCGAAGAAGCAAGCTGAAGAAAGTAGCGTTGTGCATGAAGGACCGATTACACTCGGGTATCTTATTAAGCCGGATGAAGAGATTACACCGATGCGAGAAATTCAAGATGAAGAAAGAAGAAAAACGGTTCAAGGATATGTCTTCCATGTAGAAACAAAAGAGCTTCGTAGTGGGCGTACGTTATTAACTTTAAAAATAACGGATTATACGGATTCTATTATGATCAAAATGTTCTCGCGTGACAAAGAAGATATTCCAATGCTGCAATCCTTGAAAAAAGGAATGTGGGTGAAAGCGCGTGGTTCTGTTCAAAACGATACATTCGTTCGAGATTTAGTAATGATTGCAAATGATATTAATGAAATAACAGGGCCGTCTCGTAAAGATAAAGCGCCAGAAGGCGAAAAGCGTGTAGAACTTCATCTTCACACTCCGATGAGCCAAATGGATGCTGTTACTCCTGTTTCTAGGCTTGTTGCCCAAGCTGGTAAATGGGGACATGAAGCTATTGCGGTTACAGACCATGCTGTGGCTCAGTCGTTCCCGGAGGCATATTCTGCGGGGAAAAAAGCTGGAGTTAAAGTTATATACGGTGTAGAAGCGAATTTAGTTAATGATGGTGTACCGATAGCGTATAACGAGGCGCATCGTTTACTTGCGGAGGAAACGTATGTTGTTTTCGATGTTGAGACGACAGGTTTATCAGCTGTATACGACACAGTCATTGAGTTGGCTGCCGTAAAAGTAAAGGGTGGCGAAATCATTGATCGCTTTGAATCTTTCGCAAATCCACATCAACCATTATCAGCGACGATTATTGAATTAACAGGTATTACAGATGATATGTTAACTGATGCACCAGAAGTGGACGAAGTGTTTAAAAAGTTTGAGGAATGGATGGGTGACCATACACTTGTTGCCCATAATGCAAGCTTTGATATGGGCTTTATTAACGTAGGTTTTAAAAAGGCTGGGTTAGAAAAAACGAATAACCCCGTTATTGATACGTTAGAACTTGCACGATTCTTATTCCCAGAAATGAAAAATCATCGATTAAATACGATGTGTAAAAAACTTGATATTGAATTAACGCAACATCACCGTGCGATTTATGATACAGAAGCGACGGGATATTTACTTGTGAAAATGTTGAAAGATGTAATTGAAAAGGGATTTGAATATCACGATCAATTAAATGATAGCATGGGACAAGGGGATGCGTATAAGCGTGGCCGTCCAAGTCATATGACGTTACTTGCCACATCAGATGTTGGGTTGAAAAATTTATATAAACTTGTTTCATATTCTCACCTTAATTACTTTTACCGTGTACCACGAGTACCGAGGTCACTATTAAAAAAATACCGTGAAGGAATTTTAGTAGGAACGGCTTGTGATAAAGGTGAAGTATTTGAGGCAATGATGCAAAAAGCTCCTGAAGAGGTAGAAGAAATTGCACAGTTCTATGATTACATTGAAGTAATGCCTCCAGAGGTGTTGCGTCATTTAGTAGAGCGTGAACTCGTTCGAGATGAAGGACAATTAAAAACAATTATCTCTAACTTAGTAAAACTAGGTGAGACGTTAGATAAACCAGTTGTCGCTACAGGGAACGTGCATTACTTAGATCCAGAAGATGCAATGTATCGTAAAATTTTAGTTAGTTCACAGGGCGGGGCAAATCCGTTAAATCGACATTCATTACCGCCAGTACATTTCCGTACAACTGATGAAATGCTAGAGTGTTTTTCATTTTTAGGTGAGGACAAAGCGAAAGAAGTTGTTGTAACGAATACACAAAAAGTTGCGTCATTAATTGGTGATGTTCGTCCGGTAAAAGATGATCTATATACACCGAAAATTGAGGGTGCCGATGATGAAACACGTGATATGAGTTATAAAATGGCACGCAGTATATACGGTGAAGAACTACCAGAAATTGTAGAGGCTCGCTTAGAAAAAGAATTGAAAAGTATTATTGGACATGGATTTGCCGTTATTTATTTAATCTCACATAAGCTTGTGAAAAAATCGTTAGTCGACGGATATCTAGTAGGTTCGCGTGGTTCAGTAGGTTCATCGTTCGTTGCAACGATGATGGAAATTACAGAAGTAAACCCATTACCACCACACTATGTCTGTCCAAAATGCAAGCAATCTGAATTCTTTAATGATGGTTCGGTAGGCTCTGGTTTCGACTTACCAGATAAAGATTGTCCGACATGTAATGTGGCATATGTAAAAGATGGACATGATATCCCATTCGAAACGTTCCTTGGATTCAAAGGAGATAAGGTACCTGATATCGATTTGAACTTCTCCGGGGAATACCAACCACGTGCCCATAACTATACGAAAGTACTGTTCGGTGAAGATTATGTATACCGTGCTGGAACGATTGGTACAGTTGCGGAAAAAACAGCTTATGGATATGTAAAAGGTTATGCAAATGATCACAATTTAACAATTCGGAATGCAGAGATTGACCGCTTAGTAGCGGGATGTACAGGGGTAAAACGTACAACTGGACAGCATCCAGGTGGTATTATCGTTGTGCCAGATTACATGGATATCTTTGATTTCTCCCCAATACAGTTTCCTGCTGATTCAATTGGTGCTGAGTGGAGAACAACGCATTTTGACTTCCACTCGATTCATGATAATTTATTGAAACTTGATATACTAGGACACGATGATCCGACCGTTATTCGTATGTTACAAGATTTAAGTGGTATTGATCCGAAAACAATCCCAACGGATGATCCAGAGGTAATGAAAATTTTCTCTGGTCCAGAAACGTTAGGGGTAACGGAAGAACAAATTAACTGTAAAACAGGTACACTTGGTATCCCAGAATTCGGTACGAAATTCGTAAGACAGATGTTAGAAGAGACAAAACCAACGACATTCTCAGAATTGGTCCAAATTTCTGGGCTGTCACATGGTACTGACGTATGGCTGGGTAATGCAAATGAGTTAATTTATAACGGTACATGTACGCTGAGTGAAGTTATCGGTTGTCGTGATGACATCATGGTATATTTAATCTATCAAGGTTTAGATCCATCATTAGCCTTCAAAATCATGGAGTCGGTTCGTAAAGGTAAAGGTGTACCGGAAGAATGGGAAGATGACATGAAAGGTAATAATGTACCAGGTTGGTATATTGATTCATGTAAGAAGATTAAATATATGTTCCCTAAAGCCCATGCGGCTGCTTACGTACTTATGGCTGTGCGTATCGCATACTTTAAAGTACATTTTGCACTTTTATTCTATGCGGCATATTTTACAGTCCGTGCAGATGATTTTGATGTAGAGGCGATGGCGAAAGGTTCAGCATCTATACGTGCAAGAATTGATGAAATTGCTCAAAAGGGACTCGATGCTGCGCCGAAAGAGAAGAGTTTATTAACGGTACTAGAAATGACACTTGAAATGTGTGAGCGTGGATACTCATTCCAAAAGGTTGATTTATACCGTTCGCATGCAACGGAATTTATTATTGATGGGGACTCATTAATCCCTCCGTTTAATGCAGTGCCTGGTCTTGGTACGAACGCAGCCTTAAGTATTGTGGAAGCGCGCAAAAATGGAGACTTCTTATCAAAAGAAGACTTACAGCAACGAAGTAAGGTTTCGAAAACAATTATTGAGTATTTAGATAGCCAAGGTTGTTTAGGAGATTTGCCGGATCAAAACCAATTATCACTGTTCTAATAGGTAGGAAAAGTCTTTGCAAATCAATATTTGCTATGGTATACTATAAACCGAGATAACCATGTCATGTATATTTTGTGAAAAAGAGAGTGGGGAAACCCACTCTTTCGTGTTACTATCTACATTTTATTCATGTAGATAGTAAAGACATTTCTGTCGTATATACATATTTTGTTACAAGTTTTACTTCTTAAATTTGGTAATACTAAGACAGATATTCCCTGCTTAACGGCAGGGGCTTTTGTTAGCTAACGAGAAAGAATAAGATAGACCGTCTTTATGAACGGGATCTTTTCTTGTAAATGGTACATGGCGGCAGGAAGGAGGCTGTTTATGGATAAGAAAGTCACAGAAGTTGTAGAAGCATTTGCGCAGCCAATCGTTGAAGAGTTAAATCTTGAACTTGTAGATGTAGAGTATGTGAAAGAAGGACAAGACTGGTTCTTACGCGTATTCATCGATTCTGAAAAGGGAGTCGACATTGAAGAATGCGGTGCGGTAAGTGAACGTTTAAGCGAAGCTTTAGATAAAGAGGATCCAATTCCTCACCTTTACTTTTTGGATGTATCATCTCCTGGAGCAGAACGCCCATTAAAGAAAGAGAAAGACTTCCAGCAAGCGGTAGGAAAACAAGTGGCAATAAAAACATATGAGCCGATTGATGGCGAAAAGATGTTTGAAGGAAAGTTACTTTCCTACGACGGTACTACAATTACACTACTATTAACAATTAAAACACGTAAAAAAGAAATCCAAATTCCAATGGATAAAGTTGCAAATGCGCGACTTGCTGTTACGTTTTAGTAAGAAGGGGGATCTTCATGAGCACTGAGTTGTTAGATGCTTTGCTCGTATTAGAGTCAGAAAAAGGTATTAGTAAAGATATTATTATTGATGCGATTGAAGCAGCGTTAATCTCTGCTTATAAACGCAATTTTAACCAAGCACAAAACGTTCGTGTGAGCTTTAACCCAGAAGTGGGAACAATTCAAGTTTTAGCACGTAAGGACGTTGTTGATAATGTGTTTGATCCACGTCTTGAAATCTCTGTAGAAGAGGCAAGACAAATTAATCCAAACTACCAAGATGGCGACGTACTAGAAATTGAAGTAACGCCAAAAGATTTTGGTCGTATTGCAGCGCAAACTGCAAAACAAGTTGTAACACAACGAGTTCGTGAAGCAGAACGTGGTGTTATTTACTCAGAATTTAGTGATCGTGAAGAAGACATTATGGTTGGTATTGTACAACGCCAAGATGCTCGTTTCATCTACGTAAGCTTAGGTAAAGTAGAAGCTTTATTACCTGTAAGTGAGCAAATGCCAAATGAGCAATATAAGCCACATGATCGTATTCGCGTATTTATTACAAAAGTAGAAAAGACAACAAAAGGACCACAAATTTACGTATCACGTACACATCCTGGTCTTTTAAAACGTTTATTCGAAATGGAAGTTCCAGAAATTTATGATGGAACTGTAGAAATTCGCTCTGTAGCGCGCGAAGCAGGAGATCGTTCTAAAATCTCTGTGCATGCAGAAAACATTGATGTTGATCCAGTTGGTTCTTGCGTAGGACCGAAAGGACAACGTGTACAACGTGTTGTAGATGAACTAAAAGGTGAAAAGATTGACATCGTTCGCTGGTCAAATGATCCAGTTGAATATGTTGCAAATGCTTTAAGCCCATCACAAGTTGTTAAAGTACTTGTAGATGAAGATGAAAAAGCAACAACTGTTGTTGTTCCAGACCACCAGCTATCATTAGCTATCGGTAAGCGTGGACAAAATGCGCGTCTTGCAGCTAAATTAACAGGCTGGAAAATTGATATTAAAAGTGAGTCTGATGCGAAACAACTTGGAATTGTAACAGAAGAAGATAGCGTAATCGCATTCGGATTCGATTCAGTTGAAGACGAAATCGAATAGAGGTGATGAGTATGAGCAATCGAAAAGTTCCGTTACGAAAATGTATCGCGACGCAAGAGATGAAATCAAAACGAGAGCTCGTTCGCATTGTTCGTTCCAAAGAGGGCGAAGTGTCTATTGATTTATCTGGAAAAAAATCAGGACGAGGTGCATATTTGTCAAAAGATAAAGAATGCATTATGCAAGCTCAAAAGAAAAACATTTTGGAACATCATCTAAAAGCGAAAATCGACAGTTCTCTGTATGAAGAGCTTCTTGAGCTTGTTGAGAAGGAGTCGAAATAAGTGTCCGATTGGAAATCGTTTTTAGGACTAGCAAATCGCGCTCGAAAAATCATTTCGGGTGAAGAACTCGTTTTAAAAGAAGTACGAAGTGGTAAAGCAAAGCTCGTATTGCTTTCTGAAGATGCGTCAGCGAACACTACTAAACGTATCACTGATAAAACGACGTACTACAACGTACCAATGAAAAAAGTCGAAAATCGACAACAATTAGGGCATGCGATTGGGAGAGACGAGCGAGTCGTTGTAGCTGTGTTAGATGAAGGCTTTGCGAAAAAGCTACGTAGCATGCTCGATACAAATTACCGGGGGTGAAGGTATGAGTAAAATTCGAGTACATGAATATGCAAAAAAAAATAATATCTCAAGTAAAGATCTTATGACAAAACTTAAAGAGATGAATATCGAGGTTTCGAATCATATGACAATGTTAGAAGATGAAGTAGTAAATAAATTAGATAATGAATATAACACTGGAGCGGAAAAACCTTCTGTTGCAGATGAGTTTGAAGTAGAAGAGAAAGTTGTTCGCAGTAAAAAGAACAGCAATAAGAAAAAGAAAAAAGGCAAAGGAAATGAAGACAAACGTCAAGATAACTTTGCTGGAAGACAACAAACGCAAATAGTAGAAACACCAGATAAAATCACTTTCTCTGGAAGCCTTACAGTAGGTGAACTTGCTAAAAAGTTAAGTAAAGAGCCATCTGAAATTATTAAAAAGCTCTTCATGCTTGGAATTATGGCAACAATTAACCAAGACTTGGATAAAGATACAATTGAGTTAATTGCTACTGATTACGGTATTGAAGTAGAAGAAGAAGTAGTTGTAAGTGAAACTGAGTTTGAAACATTCATTGATGAGCAAGATGATGAAGAAAACTTAAAAGAGCGTCCAGCTGTTGTTACGATTATGGGACACGTTGACCATGGTAAAACAACATTACTTGACTCAATTCGTAATTCAAAAGTAACTGCTGGCGAAGCGGGTGGAATTACTCAGCATATTGGTGCATACCAAGTTGAAGTAAATGATAAGAAAATTACATTCTTAGATACGCCTGGTCACGCGGCATTTACAACGATGCGTGCTCGTGGTGCGCAAGTAACTGATATTACAATCCTTGTTGTTGCAGCTGATGACGGTGTTATGCCTCAAACAGTTGAAGCGATTAGCCATGCAAAAGCAGCTGGAGTACCAATTATTGTTGCTGTGAATAAAATGGATAAACCAGCGGCGAATCCTGATCGTGTAATGCAAGAATTAACAGAATATGAATTAGTTCCAGAAGCTTGGGGCGGAGATACAATTTTCGTACCAATTTCTGCAATCCAAGGCGAGGGAATTGACAACTTGCTAGAGATGATTCTTCTTGTAAGTGAAGTAGAAGAATATAAAGCAAACCCAAATCGTTATGCAACGGGTACTGTAATTGAAGCACAGCTTGATAAAGGTAAAGGAACTATCGCGACATTATTAGTTCAAAACGGTACACTTCGAGTTGGAGATCCAATCGTTGTTGGAACTTCATTCGGGCGTGTTCGTGCAATGGTAAGTGATATTGGTCGTCGTGTAAAAGTTGCTGGTCCATCAACTCCTGTTGAAATTACAGGTTTAAATGAAGTACCACAAGCTGGAGATCGTTTCATGGCATTCGCTGATGAGAAGAAAGCTCGTCAAATCGGTGAATCACGTGCACAAGAAGCGTTAGTTGCACAACGTGGTGAGAAATCTAAATTAAGCCTTGAAGATTTATTCCAACAAATCCAAGAGAGCGATGTAAAAGAAATCAACTTAATCGTAAAAGCAGACGTACAAGGTTCTGTTGAAGCGATGGCAGCGTCACTTCGTAAAATTGATGTTGAAGGCGTAAAAGTTAAAATCATTCACACTGGTGTAGGTGCGATTACAGAATCTGATATCATTTTAGCTTCTGCATCTAATGCAATTGTAATTGGATTTAACGTACGTCCGGATGTGAACGCGAAGCGTACAGCTGAATTAGAGAACGTTGATGTTCGCTTACACCGCATTATCTACAAAGTAATCGAAGAAATTGAATTAGCAATGCAAGGTATGCTGGATCCAGAATTCGAAGAAAAAGTAATCGGTCAAGCGGAAGTTCGTCAAACATTCAAGGTAACAAAAGTTGGAACAATCGCAGGTTGTTACGTAATTGACGGTAAAATTACACGCGATAGTGGCGTTCGTATTATCCGCGATGGTATCGTAATTTTCGAAGGACAACTTGATACGTTAAAACGTTTCAAAGACGACGTAAAAGAAGTTGCACAGAACTATGAGTGTGGTATTACAATTGAGAGATATAATGACCTTAAAGAAGGGGACATCATTGAAGCATACGTTATGGAAGAAGTGAAGCGATGATTGTCGCTTCACTCTCATTCGAGTGTATGATTTACGATGTGCATTCTTTAAAAGAGAAACGGGCAATTTTGCAACGAGTGCTAACTCGTGTGAAACAGCGCTATAATGTAGCTGTTTCTGAAGTTGGGCATCAAGATGTATGGCAACGTACAGAAATTGCGGTTGTTTCCGTATCCTCAAATCGTGTTATCTGTGAAAAAGAAATGAATCGTGTACTGGAGTACATCGATTCATTTCCTGAAATTGAACGTACGATAACACAATTGGAATGGTATTGAATGAGGTGAAGAGTTATGAAATTACGTGCAAACCGTGTAGGCGAGCAAATGAAAAAAGAATTAGGCGACATCATTAGTCGTAAAATTAAAGACCCACGTATCGGATTTGTTACAGTAACAGATGTACAAGTGAGTGGTGATTTGCAAATTGCCAAAGTATATATTTCTGTTTTAGGTGACGAAGAACAGAAAGAAAATACGTTAAAAGGTTTAGCGAAGGCAAAAGGCTTTATTCGTTCAGAAATTGGCCAACGTATTCGTCTTCGTAAAACACCGGAAATTACCTTTGAGTTTGATGAGTCTATCGGATATGGTCATCGAATTGATACACTTTTACATGAAATTAATAAAGACGGTAAACGTGAAGAATAATGGATAGACATTTGTCTATCCATTTTTTCAATGCAAAATAAGTTTTGGATATTTACTACGAAAGAATTATGATGAGGTGAACATATATGGAAGGTGTAGTATTATTACATAAGCCAAAAGGCATGACATCACATGATTGTGTATTTAAATTAAGAAAGATATTGCGAGAAAAGAGAATTGGTCATACGGGAACATTAGACCCAGATGTAACGGGAGTATTACCACTTTGTGTGGGGAGAGCAACGAAGATTGCACAATTTTTAACAAGTGAAACGAAAACATATGAAGGTGAAGTAACATTAGGGTTTTCAACAACAACAGAAGATGCATCTGGTGAAGTTGTGGAGAAACAAGATGTAAACCGTGTTATTACACGTAAAGAAGTAGAAGAGGTACTAGCGGAATTAACAGGTACGATTGAACAAATGCCACCAATGTTCTCAGCTGTAAAAGTAAACGGGAAAAAATTATATGAATATGCAAGAGCAGGACAAGAGGTGGAACGTCCAGTTCGTACAATTACGATTCATGAATTCGTATTACTTGATGACCGTGAAGTTTTTGAAGGAGAAAATATTTCATTCCGTTTCCGTGTAACGTGTAGTAAAGGAACATATGTAAGAACGTTAGCGGTAATGATCGGGGAGAAACTTGGTTTCCCATCACATATGTCTCACCTTGTAAGAACGGCATCTGGTGAATTTTTATTAGAAGATTGCATATCATTTGAAGAAATTGAAGAAAACGTGCAAAATGGAACAGTAGAGTCTATCTTCATTTCAATTGATGAAGCATTAAGTAAGTTTCCAAAAATGGTTGTAGATGAAAAGCAAGCAGAGAAAATCAAGAATGGTATGTTCTTAAAGAATGAATTAGAAATAACAGCACCATTTATTACAGTGTTTGATAAAAATGATCGTTGCTTAGCAATTTATGAACATCATCCGAAACATCCTGGCATGTTAAAGCCAATGAAAGTACTTGTGAATAATCAAGAACTAAAGCTATAATGAATTATTGGAAGGATTATTACAGAAAAAGGTGAATTCAAGCGTGAAACTTATTCATTTAACTCATCCACATGAACAAAATAAATTAGAATTACCACCTACTGTAATGGCATTAGGATTTTTTGATGGCATTCATTTAGGACATCAATGTGTAATTCGAACTGCGAAAAAAATAGCGGACGACCGAGGATATAAAAGTGCAGTTATGACATTTCATCCTCATCCATCTGTTGTTTTAGGGAAAAAGGATGCGCATGTGGAGTATATTACACCAATGCGTGATAAAGAAAAAATAGTCGAAAGCTTAGGAATCGATATATTATATGTGATTAAATTTGATGAATCATTTGCAGGGTTATTACCACAACAATTTGTAGATGATTATATTATTGGTTTAAATGTAAAGCATGTAGTAGCAGGGTTTGATTATTCATATGGACGTTTAGGAAAAGGAAAGATGGAGACTTTACCATTTCATGCAAGAGGGGAGTTTACACAGACTGTGATTGAAAAAGTTGAATTTCAAGAAGAGAAAGTAAGTTCTACAGCATTACGAAAGTTAATTCGAAATGGCGAAATGGAACAAATTCCATCTATTTTAGGTAGAGCCTATACTGTAGCGGGAACAGTTATACACGGCGACAAACGTGGGCGTCAAATTGGTTTTCCAACAGCTAATGTAGGTTTAAGTGATGAGTATTTATTGCCACCTGTAGGTGTTTATGCAGTGAGATTAAAAGTTCACGATGAATGGTACGATGGTGTATGTAATATTGGATATAAACCGACTTTTAAAGAAGATGAGCGTCAATTATCAATTGAAGTGCACTTATTTGAATTTAACAAAGATATATACGATCAAAATGTTACAGTAGAGTGGCATATGCGTATAAGAGAAGAGAAGAAATTCAATGGCATTGATGAGTTAGTTGAACAAATCGCAAAAGATAAGAAAACAGCACAAGAATATTTTGCGAGCGAAAAGAATATACTTGCTTTTTCAAATGAAAAGTAGTATTCTATGTTATGTACTTTATGACAACCATTGCTTGGCATTGCGACTCACCGACGCTTGCTAGGTAATTGGGGGTTTAATTAATAGGAGGTGAAATAGGATGGCTTTAACACAAGAGCGTAAAAATGAAATCATTGCACAATTTAGAACTCATGAGACTGATACTGGTTCTCCAGAGGTTCAAATTGCTGTCCTAACGGAGCAAATTAACACTCTAAACGAGCACTTACGTACTCACAAGAAAGATCATCATTCACGTCGTGGTCTATTAAAGATGGTTGGTAAACGTCGTAATTTACTAACTTACCTTCGTAATAGCGATATCACACGTTACCGTGAATTAATCACAAAGCTTGGCTTACGTCGATAGTCAAAGAAGCGGGAATATTCCCGCTTTTTTGTTAGGTAAAAATATATCTTCTACGCTTTATAGCTTACTTAATTTTAGGCAATACTAGAGGTAGAATATTGTGATATACTATCCATTTACATAGAAGAATTGAATACTTTAAATTGAGAGGGGTACTTAAATGAGTCAAGAAAAGCAAGTCTTCTCGATAGATTTAGCTGGTCGCCAGCTAACAGTTGAAACTGGTCAGCTTGCCAAACAAGCGAACGGAGCAGTATTAGTAAGATATGGCGATACAGCGGTTCTATCTACAGCAACTGCATCAAAAGAAGCTAAAAATGTAGATTTTTTCCCACTTACAGTAAACTATGAAGAGCGTTTATATGCAGTCGGAAAAATTCCTGGCGGTTTTATTAAGCGTGAAGGTCGTCCAAGTGAAAAAGCAATTTTGGCAAGTCGTTTAATCGACCGTCCAATTCGTCCGCTATTCGCAGATGGTTTCCGTAACGAAGTACAAGTTGTCAGCATTGTAATGAGTGTTGATCAAGATTGTTCTTCTGAAATGGCAGCTATGCTTGGTTCTTCATTAGCGTTATCGATTTCAGATATTCCATTTGAAGGTCCAATCGCTGGTGCGACAGTTGGTCGTATTAATGGCGAATTCGTTATTAATCCAACAGTAGAACAGCAAGAACAAAGTGATATCCACTTAGTTGTAGCTGGTACGAAAGATGCGATTAACATGGTTGAAGCAGGAGCAGATCAAGTGCCTGAAGAAACAATGTTAGAAGCAATTATGTTTGGTCATGACGAAATTAAACGTTTAATTGCATTCCAAGAAGAGATTGTACATGCTGTAGGTAAAGAGAAATCAGAAGTGAAACTTTATGAAGTTGACGCTGATCTTAATCAAGCTGTACGTGAAATGGCTGAGAAGGATATGCATTCTGCAATTCAAGTACATGAGAAACATGCACGTGAAGATGCAATTAACGAAGTGAAAAAGCGTGTAATTGAGCATTACGAAGCTGAGGAAGCTGACGCTGATACATTAGGACAAGTAAATGAGATTTTATATAAAATTGTAAAAGAAGAAGTACGTCGTCTTATTACAGTTGAAAAAATTCGCCCAGATGGCCGTAAAGGTGACGAAATCCGTCCTTTAGCATCAGAGGTTGGTATTTTATCTCGTACACACGGTTCTGGTTTATTCACACGTGGACAAACACAAGCATTAAGTATTTGTACATTAGGTGCATTAGGCGATGTGCAAATTTTAGATGGTCTTGGTGTAGAAGAATCAAAACGCTTTATGCACCATTACAATTTCCCATCATTTAGTGTTGGTGAAACAAGACCGATGCGTGGACCAGGTCGTCGTGAAATTGGTCACGGTGCACTAGGAGAGCGCGCACTTGAGCCTGTAATTCCATCTGAAAAAGATTTCCCATACACAGTACGCCTTGTATCTGAAGTATTAGAATCAAATGGTTCTACTTCACAAGCAAGTATTTGTGGTAGTACTTTAGCAATGATGGATGCGGGTGTTCCACTTAAAGCTCCAGTTGCAGGTATTGCAATGGGTCTGGTTAAATCTGGTGAGCATTACACAATTTTATCTGATATTCAAGGTATGGAAGATCATTTAGGTGATATGGACTTTAAAGTAGCAGGTACAGCACAAGGTGTAACTGCGCTGCAAATGGACATTAAAATCGATGGTTTATCACGTGAGATTTTAGAAGAGGCATTACAACAAGCGAAAATTGGTCGTGTGCACATTCTAAATCATATGTTATCTGTTATTGCAGAGCCACGTACTGAATTATCAGCTTACGCTCCAAAGATTATTACAATGACAATCAACCCAGATAAAATCCGTGACGTTATTGGACCAAGCGGTAAACAAATCAATAAAATTATTGAAGAAACTGGCGTTAAAATTGACATCGAGCAAGATGGTACAGTATTCATTTCATCAATAAATCAAGAAATGAACGACAAAGCTAAGAAGATTATCGAAGATATCGTTCGCGAAGTACAAGTAGGTGAGATCTACGAAGGAAAAGTGAAACGTGTTGAGAAATTTGGTGCTTTCGTTGAATTATTCAGCGGTAAAGATGGATTAGTTCATATTTCTGAACTTGCACTTGAGCGTGTAGGTAAAGTAGAAGACGTTGTGAAAATCGGTGATGTAATTACAGTTAAAGTTATCGAGATTGACAAGCAAGGTCGCGTAAATCTATCTAGAAAAGTATTGCTAAAAGAAGAGCAAGAAAAAGAAGCTGCTAAAGAAGAAAACAAACAAGAGCAGCAATAAGTAAAAGCCAGTTAAACTGGCTTTTTTTGTTATGTAAAAAACATGATGTTCATATATTTTTATGTCGGTATAGGTATAGTTTTCATTATAACGCTCAAATTAACAAAGATAAGAAGAAAATGTTTTTATATAGTTAATTTGGGAGGGTTTATATGAAAGTTCGTATATTGGCATACATATGTATATTTTCTTTATATGTCAGTTTAGGCTCTTATTCTGTTTTTGCACAAGATAACTTGCATGAAGAAATTCAAAAGCATGCAAAACAGTATGAGATTGCACCTCAAAATGCGATGATTGATAAAATATGGAAGGCAACACCTGGATATAATGGAAGACAAGTGGATATTGAAGCATCGTATAATAATATGAAGAAGCTAAAGGAATTTGATCAAAAATATCTTGAATTCAAAGAAGTCTCACCGAGTGTTCATTTGGAAGATTTATCACCAGCTCCAATTTATAGAGGGCATCCAAATAAAAAGATGGTAGGATTAACAATAAATGTGGCATGGGGAAATGAGTATTTGCCTCGCATATTAGAAATCTTGAAAAAGCATGATGTGAAGGCCACTTTCTTTTTAGAAGGACGTTGGGTGAAAGAAAATTTGCGATTTGCAAAAATGATTGTCGATGCAAAACAAGAAGTTGGAAATCACTCATACACACACCCTAATATGAAAACGTTATCGTCAGATGAAATACGAGATCAGTTACAAAAAACAAATCGAATGATAGAAGTAGCAACGAATCAAAAAGTAAGATGGTTTGCCCCGCCGAGTGGAAGCTTTCGAGATGAAGTCGTAAAGATTGCAGATGATTTTCAAATGGGAACGATTATGTGGACTGTAGATACGATTGATTGGAAGCGACCTGAGCCGGATGTACTATTGCAGAGAGTAATGAGAAAAATACATCCAGGTGCTATCATATTAATGCATCCTACTTCGTCTACAGCAGAGGCTTTAGAAACAATGATTACAAAATTGAAGGAACAAGGATATAAAGTGGGGAATATAACTGAATTACTGGATGAAAAACGTGTGGATTAAATACATTTGCATGACATTCATCCTTAAACTTGTTATCATTAAATAATAGCGTTTTATTTAGAGAAACTGGCAGTAGGAGGAAAGTTTTTGATTAAAAAATATACTTGTAAAAATGGTGTAAGAATAGTTATGGAGAATATACCAACTGTAAGATCGGTTGCAATTGGTATTTGGATCCATGCGGGATCAAGAAATGAAAATGAAAAAAATAATGGGATTTCTCACTTTTTAGAGCATATGTTCTTTAAAGGGACAGAAACACGTAGTGCACGAGAGATTGCAGAATCATTTGATAGCATTGGTGGTCAAGTGAATGCATTTACTTCAAAAGAATATACTTGTTACTATGCAAAAGTATTAGATGAGCATGCTAAATATGCTCTAGATGTTTTAGCAGATATGTTCTTTAATTCAACATTTGATGAGGAAGAACTGAAAAAAGAGAAGAATGTCGTATGTGAAGAAATTAAAATGTACGAAGATGCGCCAGATGATATTGTGCATGATATGTTAACGAAAGCAACATATGAAACGCATCCACTTGGATATCCTATTTTAGGAACAGAAGAAACGCTTAATACGTTTACAGGTGATACGTTACGTCAATATATAAAAGATCATTACACACCTGAAAATGTAGTTGTATCAGTTGCAGGAAATATTGATGAAGCATTTTTACAAACAGTGGAGCAATATTTCGGTAGTTATGAAGGAACAACAAACCGTGAACAAGTACATAGCCCAATTTTCCATTTCAATAAGGTAGCCCGTAAAAAGGAAACGGAACAAGCTCATTTATGTCTAGGATATAAAGGCTTACAAATGGGACACGAAGATATTTATAACTTAATTGTATTAAATAATGTTTTAGGAGGTAGCATGAGTAGCCGTTTATTCCAAGAAGTACGTGAGCAACGTGGATTAGCTTACTCGGTATTTTCTTACCACTCTTCTTATGAAGATACAGGTATGTTAACACTTTACGGTGGAACAGGTAGCCAACAATTAGATACACTGTATGAAACAATGCAAGAAACATTAGAGACATTGAAAAATACAGGTATTACAGAAAAAGAGCTTATGAATAGTAAAGAGCAATTAAAAGGAAACTTAATGTTAAGTTTAGAAAGTACAAATAGCCGTATGAGCCGTAACGGTAAAAATGAATTGCTTCTTCGTAAACATCGTTCACTTGATGAGATTATTGAAAGTGTAAACACTGTAACAAAAGAAAATGTGGACGGATTAATTCGCAACATGTTTACTGATGAATTCTCTGCGGCACTTATTAGTCCAGACGGAAAACTTCCAAAAGGAATAAAACTATAATCGATTTTTATGATGTATCTGATAATAACCTTCTCTCTTTTTAAATGAGAGAAGGTTATTTTTTTTATACATATAGAATAGGTACTAATTATAGACAACGCAAATGAAAAATTCAGTAGGGGAGTGGAGTATGTATGCGATTAAGTGAATTAAGTGGTAAAGAGGTTGTAGATATAGAAAAAGCGGAAAAAATGGGAGTCTTAGGTTATATGGATTTAGAGATTAATGAGAAAGACGGACAAATACAAACACTTATAATACCTGTAGGGAAGTGGGGAGGTTTTAAAAAGGAACCACAAGAAGTAAGGGTGGCATGGAATCAAATAAAGAAAGTCGGACATGATATGCTTCTTTGTGATAGTATAGATCGTTCAAATTCGGAGTGAAGGATGGCCATTTTGGTCATCTTTTTTGTATCTACATAGAAACCTGATAAATCATATGTGCATTTGGATTTTCAATCACCATAAACTCGTACATTACATATGATGTGGAGGAAAAAGAAAAAGTAGGCACTTTTCTTATAAATGACAGAAAAAGAAGGTGAATTAGGGAATGTTGACTGAGATGCATATTGCTGTCATAGGAGGAGATGCAAGGCAGCTAGAAGTAATTCGTAAGCTAGTTGAATTGGATGCGAAACTTTCTTTGATAGGGTTTGATCAGTTAGATCATGGTTTCACAGGGGCAGCAAAAGAAAGTATACAAAATTTAGATTTCACTTCTGTAGACGCAATAATTTTGCCGGTTGCAGGCACAAATGCTAAAGGAGAAGTAGATACTATTTTTTCAAATGAAAAAGTTTCAATAACGAAAGAACAAATTGAAAATACACCAGAACACTTTACTATATATTCGGGTATTGGTACACCTTACTTGGAAAATCTCGTATCTACTACGAACCGAAAACTTGTTAAATTATTTGATCGTGATGATGTGGCAATATACAATTCTATTCCAACTGTAGAAGGTACATTAATGATGGTAATTCAACATACCGACTATACAATTCATGGGTCCAATGTAATGGTTCTAGGATTTGGTAGAACAGGAATGAGTGTTGCGAGAGCATTTCAATCATTAGGAGCCCATGTCAAAGTTGGAGCAAGACGATCTGAACATATTGCACGTATTACAGAAATGATGTTTTCTCCTTTTCATATGCAAGACATAGAGAAAGAAGTAGGGAATATCGATATTGTAATCAATACAATTCCGCACCTCGTTGTAACAGCGAATGTTATTGCAAAAATGCCAGCTCATACGTTAGTGATTGATTTAGCTTCTAAACCAGGTGGTACTGACTTTAGATATGCGGAAAAAAGAGGAGTCAAAGCGTTGCTAGCACCTGGATTACCAGGTATTGTTGCTCCCAAAACGGCTGGGCAAATTTTAGCAAATGTTCTTTCTCAGTTATTAGCAGCAGATGCAATTGCAAAGGAGGAAAAGAAATGAGTTTGAAGGGGAAACGAATTGGTTTCGGATTTACGGGTTCACATTGTACGTATGAGGAAGTTATGCCGCACTTAGAAAAATTAATTGCTGAAGGGGCAGAAGTACGTCCCGTTGTTTCATACACTGTTCAATCAACAAATACTAGATTTGGAGAAGGAGCAGAGTGGATTAAGAAGATTGAAGAAATAACAGGTTTTAAAGCAATTAATTCAATTGTTGGAGCAGAGCCACTTGGACCTAAAATTCCATTAGACTGCATGGTAATCGCTCCTTTAACAGGAAATTCTATGAGTAAATTTGCAAATGCAATGACAGATTCTCCAGTACTAATGGCAGCAAAAGCGACGCTAAGAAATGGCAAGCCTGTCGTATTGGCAGTTTCGACGAATGATGCTTTAGGATTAAATGGGGTAAATCTCATGCGCCTAATGGCCACAAAAAATATCTATTTCGTCCCATTCGGTCAAGATGCGCCAGAGAAAAAACCGAACTCAATGGTAGCTCGTATGGAGTTACTGGAAGATACAGTATTAGAAGCGCTGCAAGGAAAGCAATTGCAACCGGTGGTCGTAGAAAAATTCAGATATATGAATTAAAAAACGAAAAAAAACGGACAATTTTTGATGAAACCATCATTCTTACTGTAGAATATGATAAAATTAACGTTATTAAGATCAGAAGGGGTATTGTATACTCCTTCTGATTCTAAGTTATAGAAGGATTGGTATCTAGAAAGGGGCATAGTGATGGAAAAGCAAAAAACTTTTCATGTCGCTGTAGTTGGAGCAACCGGCGCAGTTGGTGAACAAATGTTAAATACTTTAGAGAAACGAGAATTTCCAATCGGGAAATTAACGTTACTTTCATCTAAACGATCTGCAGGTAAGAAACTTGTATTTAAAGGCGAAGAATTTACAGTTCAAGAGGCAACTCCTGAAAGCTTTGAAGGAGTAGATATCGCACTATTTAGTGCTGGTGGATCTGTATCGAAACAATTAGCGCCAGAAGCAGCAAAACGCGGTGCGATTGTTGTTGATAATACAAGTGCATTCCGTATGACAGAAAACGTGCCACTTGTTGTACCTGAAGTAAATGAAAACGACTTAAAAGAACATAATGGTATTATTGCAAATCCAAACTGTTCTACAATTCAAATGGTAGTAGCTCTTGAGCCAGTTCGTCAGCAATATGGTTTAAAACGAGTAATCGTTTCCACATATCAAGCTGTATCAGGTGCTGGTGCGGCAGCTATTGAAGAACTTCATGAACAATCACAAGCAATCTTAAATGGCGAAGAAGTTAAGGCAAATGTTCTTCCTGTATCAGGTGATAAGAAGCATTTCCCAATTGCTTTTAATGCGATTCCACAGATTGATAAGTTCCAAGATAATGGATTTACATTTGAAGAAATGAAAATGATTAACGAAACAAAAAAAATTATGCATATGCCTGAATTAGAAGTAGCGGCAACATGTGTACGTTTACCAGTTGTATCAGGACACTCTGAGTCTGTTTACATCGAAGTAGAAAAAGAAGGCGTAACAGTAGCAGAATTAAAGAGCTTACTTGCAAATGCGGAAGGTATTGTTCTGCAAGATAATCCAGAAGAGCAGTTATATCCAATGCCAGCTACTGCAGTAGGTAAAAACGAAGTATTCGTTGGAAGAATCCGTAAAGATTTAAATAACGATAAAGGATTCCATCTTTGGGTCGTATCTGATAACTTATTAAAAGGCGCTGCATGGAATTCTGTTCAAATTGCAGAGCGCTTAGTAAAATTACAATTAGTGTAAACGGCTAAGAGAAGGTGCAAAATATGAAAATAATTGTTCAAAAATTTGGTGGCACATCAGTACGTGATGACAATGGACGTAAGCATGCGCTTCATCATATAAAGAAATCATTAGCTGCTGGTTATAAAGTAGTTACTGTCGTATCTGCTATGGGTCGTAAAGGTGAACCATATGCAACGGATACGTTATTAAGTCTTGTAAATCAAGAGGAATCTACTATTTCTAAACGTGAGCAAGATTTATTATTATCGTGCGGAGAGTTAATCTCTGCAATTGTTTTCTCTAATATGTTGAATGAGAACGGTATAAAAGCAGCAGCATTAAATGGTGCACAAGCTGGTTTTGTAACGAATGATGACTTTACGAATGCAAAGATTATTGAAATGAATTGCGATCGTATACATGAAGAGTTAGAAAATGTAGATGTAATCGTCGTTACAGGATTCCAAGGGCAAACGAAAAAAGGTGATACGACAACACTTGGACGCGGAGGTAGTGATACTTCAGCTTCAGCATTAGGTGTTGCACTTCATGCTGAATACATCGATATATTCACTGATGTAGAAGGTGTTATGACTGCGGATCCTCGTATTGTAAAAGATGCACGTCATCTTCAAACTGTAACGTATAACGAAATTTGTAACATGGCTTATCAAGGTGCGAAAGTCGTTCATCCACGTGCAGTTGAAATTGCGATGCATGCAAAAGTGCCACTTCGTGTACGTTCTACGTATTCTGATAGTGAAGGTACGCTTATTTCAGCATATGACGGTGCTACAAGAGGTCGTGATGTAGAAGAACGTCCTGTTACAGGTATCGCCCACGTATCAAACGTAACGCAAATTAAAGTGCTTGCAAAAGAAACGGCATATGATTTGCAACAACATGTGTTTAAAGAGATGGCGAACGAAGGAATAAGTGTCGATTTAATTAATATTTCACCTACTGGTGTAGCATATACGGTGAGTGATAATGTATCAAGTCATGCAGTTAAATTATTAAAGAACCTTGGATATGAGCCAATTGTGACAGAGCATTGTGCGAAAGTATCTATCGTTGGAGCTGGAATGGCAGGATACCCAGGGGTTACTGCGAAAATCGTTACAGCTTTAGCAGAAAAAGGTATTCAAATCCTGCAATCGGCAGATAGTCATACAACAATTTGGGTTCTTGTAAAAGAAACTGATTTAGTGGAGGCTGTAAATGCATTACATAGTGCGTTTGAGCTTTCAAAAGAAAAGCAACTGGAACAATAAGGAGTGAGACCATGATAGATTTTGGGACAATTGCAACCGCGATGGTAACACCGTTTGATATAAACGGGAATATCGATTTTGCAAAGACAACGAAATTGGTAAATTATTTAATTGATAACGGTACAACAGCAATCGTGGTAGGAGGAACGACAGGAGAATCTCCTACATTAACTTCAGAAGAGAAGGTAGCGTTATATCGCCATGTCGTATCTGTTGTCGATAAAAGAGTGCCCGTAATCGCTGGAACAGGTAGCAATAATACGCATGCTTCTATTGACTTAACTAAAAAGGCAACAGAAGTTGGTGTGGATGCAGTAATGCTAGTAGCACCGTATTATAATAAGCCGAGTCAAGAAGGAATGTATCAGCATTTTAAAGCAATTGCTGAAAGTACGCCGCTTCCGGTTATGCTATATAACGTTCCAGGACGATCTATTGTACAAATCTCCGTTGATACAGTTGTTCGTTTATCAGAAATAGAAAACATTGTTGCTATTAAAGATGCCGGCGGCGATGTGTTGATAATGACAGAAATCATTGAAAAAACAGCGGACGACTTTGCGGTATACAGCGGTGATGACGGTTTAACGTTACCGGCTATGGCAGTTGGGGCTAAAGGTATCGTTTCGGTAGCATCTCATGTTATCGGAAATGAAATGCAAGAAATGATTACAGCATTTCAAGCAGGAGAGTTTAAAAAGGCACAAAAATTACATCAATTACTTGTAAGAGTAACTGATTCGTTATTTATGGCGCCAAGTCCAACTCCAGTAAAAACAGCGTTACAAATGGTTGGATTAGATGTAGGTTCTGTACGTTTACCACTTCTTCCATTAACAGAAGAAGAAAGAGTAACGTTACAATCTGTAATGCAATCTATTCCTCGTTAATAAAAATGACCTAGTGTGAAACTAGGTCATTTTTTTATTGATATGAAAATGTTTGAATCTGTTTTAAAGTGAATCTTTTGTAAAATGATTTTAGGATCGCCTTTCTCGTCTGTATATGACCCTATAATATAGAAAACATTTTATGTTGAAAACGAGTATATTACGCTACGCGTTCTCTACTTGTTAAAGTATGATATTGTTCTTTCATTAATTTGGTTCCAACATCTTTTTCTCGATAATGGCTGTCAAATCCTGCTAAAAATTTAACCTTATTAAATTTCTATTAGATTTTGTAATTCATAGCCTTTTGTCATGTAATGCAATGTTTATAAGAAAAGGATCTTACATCTTTAATTTTGTTGAAAAGTATTTGCTAGTACAGAAAATACTTTCGATTATGTTTTTATAGGAATTGCCTCAAATATGACGTAATCTATAAAAAAGCTTCATTTTATAAGTGTTTTTGTGCAATTCAAGAAAAAAATCTAGGAAATCCATCAAATGAAAGTAATTTAAAGTGTTTAAGTTTTTTTTTCAAATAACATGGAGTATAAAAGCAGCGGAAATAAGCCATATACTTTTAGTGCTGTTCCTTTCTTTTACTTTTTCTTTCGCACGATTTAACTTGTGTTCTATTTCTTGTATCAGGTATAATATGGCTAAGTAGCTTAGTACGGGTATGCTTAGCAAAATTGGGAAAAATTATAATTTAATTAAATTTTCATATCATATCGAATAAGATATTTGATTTATATAATGAAAGAGAGGTGAAACCTGGTTTAAAAAATAAACAAGGACATGATATCGCATAACGGTAAGGACATTCGTCTTGGACGGTGAAAATATGGTGGTTGTAGAGTTTCCCCTGGTGTCTCTGCAATTTTAGTGAAATCAGTGTTTGCAAGATTTTTAAACCAGGCAACAACATGAAGAGAAAAGAGAATGAGTCTGTTAAAGTATTTGCTCTTGGTGGAGTAGGTGAAATCGGGAAAAACATGTACTGTGTTGAAATTGATTCTGAAATCTTTATCGTAGATGCGGGGTTAATGTTCCCGGGAGATGAAATGTTTGGAATTGATATCGTTATTCCTGATATTACATATTTAGTGGAAAATCAAGAGCGAGTAAAAGGTTTATTTATTACTCACGGTCATGAAGATCATATTGGTGGAATTGTGTATGTGCTTCGTAAATTATCTATTCCAGTCTATGCAACGAAATTAACAGTAGGACTTATACAAGAAAAACTTGGTGAAGCGGGCATGTTAGGCCGTGTAGACCTAAAAACAATCGATTCAAATTCAACAGTAGAGTTTAACACTACAACAGTGTCATTCTTCGGAACGACACATAGTATTCCGGATTCTGTTGGCGTTTGTTTCCATACATCAAAAGGTGCAATCGTATATACGGGAGACTTTAAATTCGATCAAACTCCAATTGGAAATAGTGGAGCAGATCTTGGGAAAATGGCGCAAATCGGAAATGAAGGTGTACTTTGCCTATTATCTGATAGTACAAATGCAGAGCGTCCAGGGTATACAGGTTCAGAAAAAGAAGTTGGTGTAGAAATTTCTAAAGTGTTCTACGGTGCAGAAGGTCGTATTATCGTTGCTTCATTTGCATCGAATGTACATCGTATTCAACAAGTATTTGATGCAGCTGCCGAAACAGGGCGAAAAGTAGCCGTAGTAGGACGTAGTATGGTGAAAGTAGTAGACATTGCAAGACGTCTTGGTTATTTAGATGTTCCAGAAGGTATGGTTATTTCATTACAAGAAGTAGACAACTTCCCAGAGAAAAAGGTAGCTATTTTAACGACAGGTAGTCAAGGTGAACCGATGGCTGCTCTATCTAGAATGGCAAAACAAGCACATAAACAAATTTCAATTCGTAAAGGTGATACTGTTATCATTGCTGCTTCGCCAATTCCGGGTAATGAAATATCTGTATCAAAAATTATTGATTTGTTATTTAGAGCTGGAGCTGAAGTTGTTTATTACGGCGAAAGAAAAGTTCACGTTTCAGGTCACGGTAGCCAAGAAGAATTAAAATTAATGTTAAATTTAATGAAACCGAAGTACTTTGTACCCGTACATGGTGAGTTTCGTATGCAAAAAGCACATGCGTATTTAGCTGAAGATGTAGGTATTACAAGAGAAAATATCTTTATCGTAGAAAAAGGCGATGTAATTGCTTTTGGTGACGATGAAGCGAACTTAGTCGGTAAAGTACAAGCTGGTAATGTTTTAATTGATGGATTAGGTGTAGGTGACGTTGGTAATATCGTTCTTCGAGATAGAAAGATGTTATCTCAAGATGGAATATTAGTAGTTGTTGTAACACTTGGTAAAGATGAAAAGAAAATTATCTCTGGTCCAGAAATCATTTCACGTGGTTTCGTATATGTTCGTGAATCAGAAGCGTTAATTGAACGATCTACAGAGATTGTACGTATGATTGTTGAGCAGTCAATTAAAGAATATTCGATTGAATGGTCAATGTTAAAACAAAATATTCGTGAATTATTAGGACAGTTCTTGTACGAAGAGACAAAGAGAAAACCTATGATTTTACCGATTATTATGGAAGTATAAAAAAGATCACCCTTATGGGTGATCTTTTTTTCTTTTTAACCCTATCGAATGAAATTTATAACTTAAGAAATAATAGTTATATACGAGTGAAAGGGGATGCGAAATGACAGAACGTGATCGATATACAAATGAAGAAAAAGAAGCTGAGCCAAAAGAAGCTGGAAAAGAGGCTTCAATAGTAGAAAAAATTCAACAGCTTGGACAGACAAATGTACCACAGATGAATGAATCACGTATTCATTGTTTAACGATTATCGGACAAGTGGAAGGTCATGTTCAATTACCGCCGCAAAATAAAACAACAAAATACGAGCATATCATTCCGCAAATTGTTGCGATTGAACAAAATCCAAAAATTGAAGGTTTGCTGTTAATATTAAATACGGTTGGAGGTGACGTTGAAGCTGGACTAGCAATTTCTGAAATGGTAGCTTCACTCTCAAAGCCAACAGTATCTTTAGTTTTAGGTGGGGGACATTCCATTGGTGTACCGATTGCTGTTTCTACTGACTATTCGTTTATTGCGGAAACTGCGACGATGACAATTCATCCAATTCGTTTAACAGGTCTTGTCATAGGTGTGCCACAAACATTTGAGTATTTGGATAAGATGCAAGAAAGAGTCATTCGTTTTGTGACGAAGCACTCGAAAGTAACAGAAGATCGTTTTAAAGAGCTTATGTTTGCGAAAGGAAATTTAACGCGAGATATTGGGACGAATGTAATTGGTGGGGATGCAGTAAAGTACGGTCTTATAGATGATGTTGGTGGTATTGGAAATGCAATTCGAAAATTAAACGAATTAATCGATGTTCGCGCTGAAGGTAGTGCAGAAGGGACAATGTTACAATGATTTTATATACAATTATGCCAGAGCAACTTGTGTATCCGGCCGATTATTCACAATGTGAAAGTCAAAAAGTTGTAAATATAAATGGTGTGGAATTAATGGTTTCTGAAGAGGAACATGGGTGTTATTCTATTGTACGTGTGCTAAGTACGGACCCACTTCACTATTTAGAGTTTGAGCCAGGTCAGAAAATAACCTTTTAGCAAAAAGAAGGATTTTGTTTAGAAGCTATGGTATAATATAAAAAACAAGACGGTTGAGCAGCCATGAGTAGGCTGCTTTCTTCTGTTTATTTAGCATTTTACAAGAAGTGTAAAAATAGAAGATATAAAGACCTGAAAAATAGAGAAAACAGACATATAAATAGAGCGTTTTTAGGAGAGCTTTACTTATATGTAGAACACGAGGTGAAGAAATGGCAAAACAAAAGCAAAGAGGGACGAAGGCAAAGGCAAGACGTACGATAAAGCCAACTTTGTATTATGAAATCGTCGGTTTAACTCTTTTTGCACTTTCAATCATTACGATTTTACAGCTAGGCGTTGTAGGGAAATCGTTTGTGTTATTTTTTCGCTTCTTCTTTGGTGAGTGGTACATAATTGGTGTGTTAGGTGTAATAGCTTTATCGGTTTCCTTTGTTATAAAACGCGGATGGCCGAACCTTTTAAATAAACGGTTAATTGGATTTTATTTAATTGTATTGGCAATATTAATGTTTAGTCATATTACATTATTTAACCTTCTTACAAAAGATGGAGCAGTGCAAAATACTTCTGTTATTGTGAGTACGAAAGATAACTTCTTTCTTGAAATGAAAAAAGGGCCAGATAGCGTTCATTTAGGTGGTGGTATGTTTGGTGCGCTTATGTTCGCGACATGTTACTTCCTATTCGACGAAGTAGGAGCCTATATCATTGGAATTATTTTAGTTATTCTCGGGGTACTCTGTATAACAAATAAACATATTGGAGAAGTGTTAGCTCCAGTTGGTAGAATTCTTAGAAGTCAATTTCAAGTGATACAAGGGGATTATAAAGATTGGAGATCCAAAAGAACGGCTGAACAAACAGAAAAGAAAAAAACAACAAGAAGTACAAGAAGCAAACGTGCTGCAGAACAAGAAGAAGTTATTGAGCCGATGGAAGAAATCCAAATTGATCCGCCAATTATTTCAAATTTCACTGAGAATTATCCTGTAAATGAAGAAGAGGATAAACGAATTGAAGTAGAGCAAGAAGATTTGATCACTTCACCGTTTATTGAAGAGACTCCACCAATTGAAGAATCAAAGAAAAAGCGTGGAGAAAAAATCGTTGAATCGTTAGAGAGTGAAGCGCAAGCACCTCCTATGCAATTTTCAAATGTAGAAAATAAAGATTACAAGCTTCCTTCACTTGATATATTAAAATTTCCAAAGAATAAGCAAGTTACAAATGAAAACGCGGAAATTTATGAGAATGCTCGTAAATTAGAACGTACATTCCAAAGTTTCGGAGTGAAAGCGAAAGTAACCAAAGTGCATAGAGGTCCTGCAGTTACAAAATATGAAGTGTATCCTGATATGGGGGTAAAGGTAAGCAAAATTGTCAGTTTAAGTGATGATTTAGCCCTTGCTTTAGCTGCAAAGGACATTCGTATTGAGGCGCCAATTCCCGGGAAATCAGCTGTAGGGATCGAAGTTCCGAACTCAGAAGTTTCGATGGTAACGCTGAGGGAAGTTCTTGATTCTAAGGCTAATAATCATCCGGAAGAGAAGTTGTTAATTGGTCTTGGCCGAGATATTACAGGTGAAGCTGTATTAGCCCGTTTAAATAAAATGCCCCATTTACTCGTAGCTGGTGCGACAGGTAGCGGGAAAAGTGTATGTATTAATGGTATTATTGTTAGTATTTTAATGCGTGCAAAACCGCATGAAGTAAAATTAATGATGATTGACCCGAAAATGGTAGAGTTAAATGTATATAACGGTGTGCCTCATTTGTTAACGCCAGTTGTAACTGATCCGAAAAAAGCATCGCAAGCATTGAAAAAAGTTGTGAGTGAGATGGAACGTCGTTATGAATTATTTGCTCATAGTGGTACACGTAACATTGAAGGATACAATGATTATATAAAAGAACATAATAGTCAATCAGAAGCGAAACAACCCGAATTACCGTATATTGTAGTAATTGTGGACGAGTTAGCAGATTTAATGATGGTTGCTTCGTCTGATGTAGAGGATGCGATTATGCGTCTAGCGCAAATGGCTCGTGCTGCTGGTATTCATTTAATTATTGCAACGCAACGTCCGTCAGTTGACGTTATTACGGGTGTTATTAAAGCAAATATTCCATCACGTATTGCATTCGCTGTATCTTCTCAAACAGATTCTCGTACAATTCTTGACGGTGGTGGTGCAGAAAAGCTACTAGGTCGTGGCGACATGCTGTTTATACCAATTGGTGCATCGAAACCTGTACGTGTACAAGGCGCATTTTTATCAGATGATGAAGTTGAGAGAGTTGTAGAATATGTTATTGGACAGCAAAAAGCACAATATCAAGAAGATATGATTCCGCAAGATGTTCCTGATACGAAGCAGGAAGTAGAAGATGAATTATATGATGAAGCGGTTCAACTTGTAGTGGAAATGCAAACAGCATCTGTTTCTATGCTACAACGTAGGTTTAGAGTAGGTTATACGCGAGCTGCTCGTCTAATTGATGCAATGGAAATGAATGGTGTAGTAGGTCCATATGAAGGTAGTAAACCGAGAGAAGTACTCATTAATGATGTACAAGAAAAAAGTTCTTAAAAAAAGCCTAATTGTTTTTACAATTAGGCTTTTTTATATAGTGTTTTTGTTATATACTATACTCAGCAATAAAGAAAGGGCTTACATTTATAGGGTCCCTATAGAATACGAATACTTTGAGTATGTTTTATGTAAATGTTCGATATTTAATGCAGAAAAATGTTGGATTTTGTTGACACGTATGAGAGCAAGTGGTAAGATTACTTCGAAAAGAATCACTGCCTCATATAATCTTGGAGATAAGGTCCATAAGTTTCTACCTGGCAACCATGAATTGCTAGACTATGAGGGGAAAAGTGTGTAACAAAGGATGTAAAGGATCTTTGTGCCGAACTTTTTCTCGAAATGAGGAATGTTTATGGTGCAAAGTTTTTTTTATACAGTAAAGAGTGAAAATTTCATCTTAAAAAATTATTATTATTTATTCGACAATTGCGCTTATTTTTAGTAGTTAGTCATTTGTACTATGTTGTAAGTTGAAAAAAGAGAAAAGAAGTCTTACATCAGAGGTCGAATAATTGAAATGCGGGGGAGTCTTATGTCAGTAAAATCCGATAGTCGTCACCTATATTTACGGGTGATTGATCACATCAAAGAAAAAATTAAAGATGGGGCTTATAAAGAACGACAAAAGTTACCATCAGAGTTTGATTTAGCGAAAGAACTTGGCGTAAGTAGAGCGACTTTAAGGGAAGCATTACGTATTTTAGAAGAAGAAAATGTTGTCATTCGTAGACATGGTGTAGGGACATTTGTAAATGCAAAGCCATTATTTTCTTCTGGAATAGAACAACTTTCTAGTATTACAGATATGATTTCTAGTGTGGGAAAAACACCAGGAACAATCTTTTTATCATCATCCACTACAACTTTAACTGAAGAGGAAAAAGAGAAGTTTAATAGTGAAGATGGTTTTAATGCAGTGATGATTGAACGCGTGCGTACAGCAGATGGGGAACCTGTTGTGTATTGTATCGATAAACTTGCAAAAGAAATATTGCCAGATTTATCGGGTTACAATGAGGAATCATTATTAACGGTGATACATAATAACACGCATAAGCGCATAACATATGCGGTTGCTCACATTGAGCCAATTGGCTATCATCCGAAAATCTCACCGATTTTAGAATGTGAGCCTGAAACAGCACTGCTTGTATTAAAACAAATGCACTATGATCAAAATGATGAGCCAATCTTATATTCTATCAATTACTTTAGAGCTGATAAATTTAGCTTCCACGTATTAAGAAAGCGTATGTAGGTAAATTCCTTTTTAGGGAGGTGACAGCAAGAAGTAAGGGACAGCAGCGTAAGAATAAATAAATATATATCATTTTTGGAGGGGTTTCTAGTATGAAGAAAAAAGCAGGCCTTTTATTATCATTAACATTAGCAGCAAGTACAGTTTTAGGTGCATGTGGTAACTCGGATAAGGCGAGCAGTGATAAGAAAGACACGAAAGACAATAAAGACTTCAAGGTTGGTCTCGTAACAGATGTTGGGGGCGTTGATGATAAATCATTTAACCAATCTTCTTGGGAAGGGTTACAAAAGTTTGGTAAAGATAATGGTTTAAAAGAAAAGACAAATTATCGTTACCTTCAGTCTGAAAAAGAAGCTGATTATATTCCGAATTTGAAAAAATTCTCAAAAGATAAATATGATTTAACTTTCGGAATTGGTTATAAATTAGAAGGTGCAATTAAAGAAGTTGCAAAAGAATCTTCAAAACAACAATTTGCAATCGTAGATACTGTTGTAGATGCACCGAACGTAACGAGCATTACATTTAAAGATCATGAAGGATCATTCCTTGTAGGTGCAGTAGCGGCTATGTCAACAAAATCGAATAAAGTAGGATTTGTTGGTGGAATGAAGAGTGATTTAATTAGTAAATTTGAAAATGGATTTAAGGCTGGTGCAAAGGCAGTAAATCCAAACATTGAAATCGTATCTGAATATGCAGAAGCATTCGATAAGCCTGAAAAAGGTACAGTTCTTGCTTCAGCAATGTACGGTCAAGGCGTAGATGTAATTTATCATGCTGCTGGTGGTACAGGTAACGGTGTGTTCACTGAAGCGAAAAACCGTAAGAAAAAAGGTGAAAATGTTTGGGTAATCGGTGTTGACCGTGACCAACATCAAGAAGGTATGCCTGAAAATGTAACATTAACTTCAATGATAAAACGCGTTGATGTAGCTGTAGAAAAAGTAGCTAAAGAAGCAAAAGATGGAAAGTTAAAAGGTGGAAAAATTGAAGCGTTTGGCTTAAAAGATGACGGTATTGGTATTTCAAAAACAACTGATAACGTGAAAAAAGTTAACCCTGAAATTTTAACAAAAGTAGAAGAATTTGAAAAGAAAATTACAGACGGTGAAATTAAAGTACCGGCTACAGATAAAGAGTATAAAGAATATGAAGCTTCTCTAAAAAAATAAATAGAGAAATAGCAAAGGTTAGTTCATAGAACTAACCTTTGTATGTATAAAACTTCCGAATTGCTTAATAAGTTAATAGTGTAATAGGGGAATGTTCCCTGTTAAAAGGAGGAACACAATGGAATACGTAATTGAAATGAATAATATTACGAAAGTATTCCCAGGCATTGTAGCGAATGATGATATTACGCTGCAAGTAAAGCAGGGTGAGATACATGCTTTACTTGGAGAAAATGGTGCAGGGAAATCCACATTGATGAATGTACTATTTGGTTTGTACCAACCAGAACAAGGTGAAATTAAAATTAAAGGAAAGTCTGTAAACATTACCAATCCGAATGTGGCAAATGACCTTGGTATTGGAATGGTTCATCAGCACTTTATGCTTGTTCATAATTTTACAGTTACAGAGAATATTATTCTCGGAAATGAACCGAAGAAAAAAGGGAAAATTGCTGTTGAGGAAGCTGCTAAAGAAATTCAAAAGCTGTCTGAACAATACGGCTTAGCTGTAGATCCATATGCGAAAATACAGGATATTTCAGTTGGTATGCAACAGCGTGTTGAGATTTTGAAAACTCTTTACCGCGGTGCAGAAATTTTAATATTTGATGAACCGACAGCTGTGTTAACACCACAAGAAATTCATGAGCTAATTCAAATTATGAAAAAGCTTGTGCAAGAAGGAAAATCTATTGTTCTTATTACACATAAGTTGAAAGAAATTATGGAAGTTTGCGATTGTTGTACGATTATTCGTAAAGGAAAAGGGATTGGAACGGTTGACGTTGCAAATACGGATGAAAATAAACTTGCAGAATTAATGGTCGGACGTCAAGTGAATTTTAAAACAGAAAAAATAGACGCGAAGCCAAAAGAAGAGGTACTTTCAATTGCAAACCTTGTTGTTCACGATGCACGTCAACTACCTGCTGTAAAAGGCCTTGACTTAACTGTTCGTGCGGGGGAAATTGTTGGGATTGCAGGAATTGATGGAAACGGACAAAGTGAATTAATAGAAGCAATTACTGGTTTACGAAAAGTTGAGTCAGGTTCTATTGCAATTAGAGGAAAAGAAATAACAAATTGGCCTGTTAGAAGAATAACAGAAGAGGGAATTGGTCATATTCCAGAAGATCGTCATAAACACGGACTCGTTCTTGATTTTTCTGTTAGAGATAATATAGTTCTGCAAACGTACTATAAAAATCCGTTTTCAAAGAAAGGGATTTTAAATTTCAGCAAAATTACAGAAAAAGCAAAGGCTCTTATTGAACAGTTTGATGTACGTACACCTAGTGAGCAAACGTTAGCACGCGCTCTATCTGGGGGGAATCAACAAAAAGCAATTATTGCACGTGAAGTAGACCGTGATCCAGATTTATTAATCGCGGCACAGCCAACACGTGGTTTAGATGTAGGAGCAATTGAATTTATTCATAAGAGATTAATAGAGCAAAGGGATAAAGGAAAAGGTGTACTACTTTTATCACTAGAGTTAGATGAAATCTTAAATGTTAGCGATCGAATTGCTGTTATTTATGAAGGGAAAATTGTAGCAATAGTTGATGCGAAAGAAACGAATGAACAACAGCTTGGATTGTTAATGGCTGGAGGAACAAAGAAGGAGCAGGTGGGTACCAATGGCTAAAAAACTTTTAACAGAGCGAACGATAAATATTTTAGTCCCAGTACTATCCGTTATTTTCGGCTTACTTGTAGGAGCAATTGTAATGCTAGTTAGTGGCTATGACCCAATTGTTGGTTATAGTGCACTTTGGACAGGTATGTTCGGTAGCGCAAGTGCGATTGGTGAAACGCTTCGTACAATGATACCGCTTATTCTTGCTGGTTTATCGGTGGCGTTTGCATTTCGTACAGGTTTATTTAATATCGGGGTAGAGGGTCAATTGTTAGTTGGTTGGCTTGCGGCGGTTTGGTTCGGTTATGCAGTCTCACTACCAGCTTTCCTTCATATTCCATTATCTATTTTATTCGCAGCATTGGTGGGCGGAATTTGGGGCTTCATTCCGGGATATTTAAAAGGAAAGTTTCAAGTGAATGAAGTTATTGTAACCATTATGATGAACTATATCGCGTTGTATGTAACATATGACATTATTAAGCGTTTCTTACATGCGGGTAATGACAAAACGTATGATATTAAAGAGAGTGCGTCACTATCTTCAGACTGGCTTGCTTCTATTACTGATGGTTCACGTCTACACTGGGGAATTATTGTAGCAATTTTAATCGCTATTTTAATGTGGTTCTTATTAGATAGAACAACTTTAGGTTACGAATTAAAGTCGGTAGGATTTAATCAGCATGCTTCTCAATATGCGGGTATGAAAGTTTCTCGTAATGTAGTATTTTCTATGACAATTGCTGGTGCATTTGCGGGGATTGGTGGAGCGATGGAAGGGTTAGGAACATTCCAGAGTATGACAGCGATGTCTTCGTTTACAGGAGTAGGATTTGACGGGATTGCTGTAGCATTACTTGGAGGGAATAATCCGTTTGGTATAATCCTTTCAGCTTTATTATTTGGTGGTTTGAAAAGTGCTTCCCCTCAAATGAACTTTGAGGCAGATGTACCATCAGAGCTTATTAATGTAATTATTGCATGTATCATCTTCTTTGTTGCATGTAGTTATGTGTTAAGATGGGCGCTTACACGCATGAGCAAGGAGGGGAAATAAATGAGCTTTTTAGATATATTAGCCATTCTTGTGACGGGTACGTTATATACATCAGCACCTATAATTTTCACAGCATTAGGTGGTGTATTTAGTGAAAGATCGGGTGTTGTAAATATCGGATTAGAAGGACTAATGCTATTTGGTGCATTTATTGGAGTAGTTACAAACTTATTAATGGGTGATACTTGGGGAACGATGACTCCATGGATTGCGTTATTATTTGCGGCAATTGGTAGTGGATTATTTGCATTACTTCATGCGGTAGCCTCTATTACATTCCGAGCGGATCAAGTTGTAAGTGGTGTAGCAATTAACTTCTTATCTCTTGGTTTAACAGTATTTGCAATTAAGAAGATTTTTGATAAAGGGCAGACTGACTTTATTCAGTATCGTATTGAAAAGATTGATATTCCAGGCCTTTCGGATATTCCGGTTTTAGGGAAAATATTTTTCTCGAACGTACCAATAACTTCGTATATTGCCATTATTTTAGCATTCGTTGTTTGGTATGTTATTTATAAAACACCGTTCGGTCTTCGTCTACGTGCTGTTGGTGAACACCCCATGGCAGCGGATACGATGGGGATTAACGTATATAAAATGCGCTATATTGGAGTCTGTATATCAGGAGTGTTTGCTGGAATTGGTGGAGCGATATTTGCAATGTCAATTTCTAATAACTTCTCAGGGGCAACTATTACAGGACAAGGTTTCTTAGCTTTAGCGGCTATGATTTTTGGAAAATGGAATCCACTAGGCGCACTAGGTGCAGCTCTATTCTTTGGTTTTGCGCAATCTCTTAGTGTAACGGGCGGAACAATTCCTGTATTAGATCAAATTCCAAGTGTTTTATTAACGATATTACCATATGTATTCACAATATTAGCACTTGTCGGTTTTGTAGGCCGTTCTGAAGCTCCGAAAGCATTAGGAACTCCTTATGAAAAAGGAAAACGATAAGTATTTTATAAGTATAAAAAAGCTCGCACATTAGTGTGGGCTTTTTTACATAGAATATATTTAATACGGAATTTTACTATGTTCCTTACATATTAAAGTTTTTAGAAAGATCATATGTAAGCATAATAAGGAAGAAAAGTTGATTTTTCATTTCTAAAAACTGTATATTGAAGAGGAATATTCCTATATACGTAAAGGAGGGCTATAAATGAAACTAATGGAACAACAACTACATGAGTTAGGTGGTTTACGCGTACATATTATTCCGACTGATAAATATAAAACGAATACGTTTGTATTTCGTTTTAAAGCGCCTTTAAATGAAGAGACGGTGACAGAGCGTGCCCTATTGCCATACGTATTGCAAAGTGCGACAGAAAAATTACCTTCTGTAATTCGTCTTCGTCAATATTTAGAAGAATTATACGGGTCTTCTTTAGCGGTAGATGTAAGTAAAAAAGGAGAAGACCATATCATCTCCATTTATGTAGACATTGCAAATGAAGTATATTTACATGATGCACCACCGTTATTTGAAAAAGCGCTTTCTATGTTATCGGATATTGTGTTACATCCAGCAACGGAGGGGAACGGTTTCCTACCTTCTATCGTAGAAAGTGAAAAAAGAGCACTTTTACAGCGCATTGAAGCTACTTATGATGATAAAATGCGTTATGCAAACGAACGTTTAATTGAAGAAATGTGCAAAGTAGAACCGTATCGTTTAAGTGCAAATGGAAAAAAAGAGAGTGTTACTTCTATTACAAATGAAAGTCTGTATCAATATTATCAAAAGGTGTTAGCGGAAGATGAAATGGATCTATATATTATTGGTGATATTTCAGAAAATGCTGTTGATCTTGTAAGTAAGTATTTTTCTATTTCAGCTCGTCCAGTGAGAGAAAGAAATGTACTCCTTCATAGACGAAATAATGAAGAAAAAGAAGTTGTTGAAAAACAAGAATTAAAACAAAGTAAATTACACATCGGTTATCGTACATTTGTCACATATAAAGATGAAGATTATTTTGCATTGCAATTGTTCAATGGATTGTTTGGTGGTTTTTCTCATTCGAAGTTATTCGTAAATGTGCGTGAAAAAAATAGTTTAGCGTACTATGCAGCATCGCGCTTTGAAAGTCATAAAGGTTTATTATTTGTTATGTCAGGAATTGAAGCGAAAAATTATGAAAAAGCAGTTGAAATTATTAAAGAACAAATGCTTGCGATGCAAAACGGAGAGTTTTCTGAAGAAGAAATACATCAAACAAAAAGTGTCATCCAAAATCAAATATTAGAGGCGATTGATACACCGCGTGGATTTGTAGAAATGCTATATCATGGTATTATTTCAGATCGTACACGTCCAGTTGAAGAATGGCTTACAGGTATAGAAAGTGTGACAAAAGAAGAAATTGTAAAAGTTGCTAAAAATATTGAACTAGATACAATTTACTTTTTACAAGGAACGGAGGGAGAGTAAATGGAGAAAATTGTTTATGAGCAATTAAAAGAAACACTCTATTATGAAAAACTTCCTAATGGATTAGATGTATATGTTTTACCGAAACAAGGATTTAATAAAACATTTGCGACGTTTACGACGAAATATGGTTCAGTAGATAATACATTTGTACCATTAGGGAAAGAAGAAATGATTCGTGTACCTGATGGGATTGCACATTTTCTTGAGCATAAATTATTTGAAAAAGAAGATCACGATGCTTTCCAATTGTTTAGTAAACAAGGAGCATCGGCAAATGCTTTTACATCCTTCACACGAACAGCTTACCTTTTTTCATGTACTTCAAACGTAGAACAAAATTTAAATACATTGCTAAACTTTGTGCAAGAGCCTTATTTCTCTGAAAAAACAGTTGAAAAAGAGAAGGGGATTATTGGGCAAGAAATTCAAATGTATCAAGATAACCCAGATTGGCGTTTGTACTTTGGGTTAATTGATAGCTTGTTTGTAAAACACCCAATTAAAATTGATATTGCAGGGACAATCGAATCTATTAGTAAAATTACGAAAGATTTATTATATGAATGTTATGAAACATTTTATCATCCGAGCAATATGTTATTATTTGTTGTGGGTGCAATTGATCCAGAGAAAACAATGGATTTAGTACGTGAAAATCAAGCGAAAAAAGATTATAAAAACCAGCCAGAAATTGTGCGTTCATTTGAAGAGGAACCAAATGAGGTAAATGAAAAGAAAAAAATTATTTCAATGCCTGTGCAAACACCGAAATGTTTAGTTGGTATTAAAGCGACTAATTTAAAAGAAAAAGGGCAAGCGCTTTTAAAACAAGAAATTGCGCTTACGTTACTTTTAGATTATTTATTTGGAAAAAGTTCTGTTCATTACGAAGCTTTATATAATGAAGGGCTTATTGATGATTCATTCTCGTATGATTATACAGAAGAAAATAACTTCGGTTTTGCAATGGTTGGCGGTGATACGAAACAACCTGATGAATTGGCAGATCGTTTAAAAGATATTTTATTAAAAACAGATTATGATCAATTAGATGCGGTGGCATTAGAACGAGTGAAGAAAAAGAAAATTGGTGGTTTTTTACGCTCGTTGAATTCACCAGAATATATTGCAAATCAATTTACACGATATGCGTTTAATGAATCTAGTCTATTTGATGCATTGACTGTATTGGAAGGGCTAACCGTTCAAGACTTACAAGAAGTAGCAAAATTATTGTTATCAGAAGAAAAAATGAGTGTTTGTCAGGTGTTACCGAAAAAATAACATTTTAAAGATACCCTCATCTTATCATTGAAAAATTGTAAGATGAGGGTATTATTTAGTTGTGTGAAAATTGAACTTGTAGAGATAAGAGAGGGAATTTATGAAAAAGTATGCGTTAGTAACTGGAGGGAGCGGGGGGATTGGCTCTGCTATTTCGAAACAATTAATTCAAGATGGATATACAGTTTATGTACATTACAATAACAGTGAAGGAAAGGTATTGGAATTGCAGAAGGAATGGGGGGAAGTTATCCCTGTTCAAGCGAATTTGGCTTCTAGTGATGGACCAGAGCAATTGTGGGGACAAATTGAACAGCCTATTGATGTTATTGTATATGCAGCTGGGAAGAGTATTTTTGGACTAGTAACAGATGTAACAAACGATGAATTGGATTATATGGTAGAACTTCAAGTGAAGAACGTATATAAATTACTTTCAATGGCACTTCCGCCTATGATTGGGAGGAGAAGTGGTAATATTGTAATTGTTTCATCTATATGGGGACAAATAGGGGCTTCTTGTGAAGTGCTTTATTCAATGGTAAAAGGGGCGCAAAATTCATATGTGAAAGCTTTAGCGAAAGAAGTGTCTTTAAGTGGATTACGTGTGAATGCGGTAGCACCAGGAGCAATTGAAACGGAAATGTTAAGTGTTTTTTCTGAAGAAGATAAAATGGGAATTGCTGAAGATATACCATTAGGTAGAATAGGGTTACCAGAAGAAGTAGCAAAAACAGTTGCATTCCTCGTATCACCAGGAGCATCTTACATAACTGGACAAATCATCGGAGTGAATGGCGGTTGGCATTGTTAAAAATTTCTTACATAAAAAATGAATAGTTGCACAAATTAAGCATGATTTTATTACTCAATAGTGAGGTGCTTAATTATGTCAGTATTAGATAATTTTGATCAGTGGAAGAGCTTTTTAGGAGATCGTTTAGAGCAAGCGCAAGGAAAAGGTTTAGACGGCGGTGCGGTATCAGATATGGCATTTCGTGTTGGCGACTACCTTGCTAATGAAGTAGAAGGACGCAATGACCAAGAGAAATTATTAGCTGAGCTTTGGAAAGTTGCTGATGAACAGGAGCAACATACAATCGCAAACTTAATGGTTAAGTTTGTACAACATAAGTAAAAGTAGAGAGGAGATTCTCCTCTCTACTTTTTTTGTATAATAATTACACAGGATAGATTATACATTTAGCTTCCCTATTAAGGTGAAATCATATAATATAGTACGTAGGTGTAAAGTAAGCAAGGGGAGTGATCTTGGATGATTGAATGGTATTTTGAATATGAAATACATAAAAACCGACCTGGCTTGCTTGGTGACGTTTCTTCGTTAATCGGTATGCTCGGCATTAATATTGTCACAATTAATGGTGTAGATAATGCACGACGTGGGTTACTTCTTATGTGTGATAATCAAGAGCAAATCTCTAGACTTGAATCAATTTTAAATACGATGGATAACATAACGGTAACGAAATATCGTCCGCCCAAGCTAAGAGATAAGCTAGCAGTTAGGCATGGTAGGTACATACAACGAGATGCAGATGATAAGAAAACATTTCGATTTGTGCGTGATGAATTAGGCTTACTGGTAGACTTTATGGCAGAAATTATGAAAAAAGAAGGCCATAAACTAATTGGGATACGCGGAATGCCTCGTGTCGGAAAAACAGAATCCATTGTTGCTGCAAGTGTTTGTGCAAATAAAAGGTGGTTATTTGTATCATCTACTCTTATTAAGCAAACTGTTCGTAGTCAATTAATTGAAGATGAGTATAGCGATGACAATATTTTCATCCTAGATGGAATTGTGTCAACGAAGCGTGCTAACGAAAGACATTGGCAGCTCGTTCGTGAAATTATGAGATTGCCTGCAACGAAAGTTGTAGAACATCCTGATGTATTTGTGAGTCAGTCAGAATACACATTGGATGATTTTGATTATATTATCGAGTTGCGTAACGATTATGATGAAGAAATTCAATATAATTTAGTAGATGAAATTGAGCAAGGTACGCAAAATAATTTCTCTATGTTTGACTTTTAAAGAAATATTGAGGTGTTAGTAGTGACGGAATTGGGACAAAAGCTGAAAGAAGCAAGAGAAGCAAAAGGCTTGACTATTGATCAGCTGCATGAGATTACAAAAATTCAAAAACGCCATTTAGTGGCAATTGAAGAAGGCAATTATGATGTATTGCCAGGAGCTTTTTATGCGCGTGCATTCATTAAACAATACGCAGATGCGGTTGGATTACATGGAGAGGAACTGCTTGTAGAACATCAGAGTACGATACCACAATCTGAAAAGCGTGAAGTTCCACAAGTATCAACGGGACAAAAAACACAAGAAACAATGCAAAAATCTTCATCATGGCCAGTTGCAGATCACATGCCGAAAATCTTAGTTGCGCTGTTAGTAATCGCAGTTGGAGTCGTAATCTGGTTTGTGTTTCAAGCGTTAACTGGAAAAGATGATGAAAAAGTTCCGAGTGCTCAAAGTGAGAAAATTGAAGTTCAAAAAGCAAAAGATTCTCCGTTAGATACGAAGAAAGATGAAGCGAAAGCGGAAGAGCCGAAAAAAGAGGAACCAAAGAAAGAAGAACCAAAGAAAGAGGAGCAACCAGCACCACCAACTGGACAGCAAGAAGTGAAAGTAGTTGGAACAACTGGTAAGGTATCTACTTTGGAAATTCATAATAATAAAACGTTAGAATTGGAAATTTCAGCGAAGGGTGCAAGTTATGTAGATGTTAAGGATGATGCGGGTAACGAAATTCTAAACACTACAGTACAAAGCGGTCAAACAGAAAAACGCGATGTATCAACATTAAAAGAAGTACGACTTAATATTGGAAGTGCACCGAATGTTGAAATTAAACTGAATGGCCAAGTGCTTGCTTTCCCGTTAGATCCACAAAAAGAATATCACCAAAGATTGGTGATTAAAAACCAAGGGATAGAGCAACCTGCACAATAACAGTCATCGCTTCGATGACTTTTTTTCGATGAACAAATGTTTTTGATATGATGGAGGAATAGCTGTGAATTTACCAAATAAAATTACAATATCTAGAATCTTCTTAATTCCAATTTTTATGGTAATTATGTTAGCGCCCTTTGATTGGGGTTCATACAAAATTGGTGATGTTGATTTGCCAATTCAACATTTAGTAGGGGCACTTATCTTTATCATTGCTTCAGCTACAGATTGGATTGATGGACATTACGCAAGAAAGTATAATCTTGTAACGAATTTAGGGAAGTTTCTTGACCCGTTAGCTGATAAATTACTTGTTTCGGCAGCACTTATTACATTGGTAGAGATGCAATATGTACCGGCTTGGATTGTTATTGTAATTATCAGTCGTGAGTTTGCTGTAACAGGTTTACGTCTTGTACTTGCTGGAACAGGGGAAGTAGTTGCGGCAAATCAGCTAGGGAAAATTAAGACATGGACACAAATTATTGCGATTGCAGCATATTTATTACACGATGTACCTTTAAATTTAATCCATATTCCAGTTGCTGATATCTTCATATGGATTGCATTAATCTTTACTGTTATTTCAGGATGGGATTATTTCTGGAAAAATAGAGCTGCTTTTGTAAACTCAAAATAGAAGTTTATGGGGGAATTGGGATGAATGCTGAGATTATTGCGGTTGGAACTGAATTATTACTTGGACAAATTGCAAATACAAATGCCCAGTTTTTATCTGAAAAGTTAGCTTCAATCGGAATTAACGTGTATTATCATACTGTTGTTGGTGATAATAATAAGCGACTGCAAAAGGCGATTGAAGCTGCGGAAGAACGTGCTGATATACTTATTTTCACAGGTGGATTAGGACCGACAAAAGATGATTTAACGAAAGAAACGATAGCTGCTAGTTTAGATGAAGAGCTTGTGTATGATGAAAAGGCATTAGCCTTAATAAGTAATTACTTTAAGCGTACAGGCCGTGAATTTACGGAGAATAATAAAAAGCAAGCGCTCGTTTTAAATGGAGCAACAGTATTTGCAAATGACCACGGTATGGCGCCGGGTATGGGGGTAAATAAGAACGGAAAAGTTTATATTTTATTACCAGGGCCGCCAAAAGAAATGAAACCAATGTATGTAAGTTACGTAGAGCCTTTTTTACGTAATTTTACAACAGGAGAAAACATTTATTCACGTGTGCTTCGTTTCTTCGGTATTGGGGAGTCCCAATTAGAGGTGAAAGTTCAAGATTTAATTGATGGACAAACAAACCCAACAATTGCCCCGCTAGCAAATGATGGAGAAGTGACATTACGTTTAACCGCTAAGCATCAAAATGTTAGAGAAGCGGAGAAACTAATTCAACATGTGGAAGATTTGATTTTAGAAAGAGTAGGAGAATTTTTCTACGGATATGACCAAGAATTTTTGCATTATAAGGCAATCGAGTTATTGAAGAGAAAAGGGTTAACTTTAGCATGTGCAGAAAGTTTAACAGGTGGTCTTTTTGGAAATCAAGTAACTGAAAATGCTGGTGTTTCTTCTGTATTTAAGGGCGGTGTCATTTGTTATCATAATGATGTGAAGCAACATGTTTTACGTGTGCCTGAAGAAGTATTGCATACTGATGGTGCAGTTAGTAAGGAATGTGCTCGTTATCTTGCTGAAAATGTTAAGGATTTATTAAAAGCGGATATCGGAATTAGTTTCACTGGGGTAGCAGGGCCAGATGCTTCAGAACAGAAAGAGCCAGGAACAGTATTTGTTGGATTAGCGATTAAAGGTGAACAAACTGCAGTCTTTCCTCTTAATTTAAGTGGAAGTCGTCAACAAATTAGAGAACGATCAGCAAAATATGGATTTTATCATTTATATAAAAAGCTAGAAGAGATATAAGTTTCTTCTAGCTTTTTTTATAGTTAAATTCCGTATTTGTGTGATGGAAAATAAAAAAATCGAATAAATGTTCGATTTTTGTTGGCAAATTGAATTGAAAATAGGTATAATAAGATTAGCAATTCAGTTAAGGAGGAATTTTGAATGAGTGATCGTCAAGCGGCATTAGATATGGCGTTAAAACAAATAGAGAAGCAATTCGGTAAAGGTTCAATTATGAAATTAGGAGAACAAGCGGAACGTAGAATTTCTACAATTTCAAGTGGTTCTTTAGCACTTGATGTGGCGCTAGGGGTAGGCGGATACCCACGTGGCCGTATTATCGAAATTTACGGACCTGAAAGTTCAGGTAAAACGACAGTTTCATTACATGCAATTGCAGAAGTACAACGTCAAGGTGGACAAGCAGCATTCATCGATGCGGAGCACGCAATGGATCCTGTATATGCACAAAAATTAGGCGTTAACATAGATGAATTACTATTATCACAGCCTGATACAGGGGAGCAAGGATTAGAAATCGCAGAAGCACTTGTACGAAGTGGTGCGGTTGACATTATCGTAATTGACTCTGTAGCAGCTCTTGTACCGAAAGCAGAGATTGAAGGAGACATGGGTGACTCACACGTAGGTTTACAAGCACGTTTAATGTCACAAGCACTTCGTAAGCTTTCAGGAGCAATCAACAAATCAAAAACAATTGCAATCTTTATTAACCAAATTCGTGAAAAAGTTGGGGTTATGTTCGGAAACCCAGAAACAACTCCAGGTGGTCGTGCGTTGAAATTCTATTCAACTGTCCGTCTTGAAGTGCGTCGTGCGGAGCAATTAAAGCAAGGTAACGACATCGTTGGTAATAAAACAAAAGTAAAAGTAGTGAAAAATAAAGTAGCGCCACCATTCCGTGTTGCTGAAGTTGATATTATGTACGGAGAAGGTATTTCAAGAGAAGGTGAAATCTTGGATATGGCTTCTGAGCTTGATATCGTTCAAAAGAGCGGTGCTTGGTATTCTTATAATGAAGAACGTTTAGGACAAGGTCGTGAAAATTCGAAGCAATTCTTAAAAGAGAATACGGACTTAAGAGAGGAAATTGCCTTCTTTGTTCGTGATCATCACGGAATTGGTGAAGATTCTGGTGTGGAAGACACGGAAGATTCAACTCTTCAAGATTAAAAAATAAAAGACACGGGTCCCGTGTCTTTTATTTTTTACCTTCTATTAAAGGGGTATCTATCGTAGTGGTTAAAATATTTTTTTGACTCAAATGGGATGTGTAAAGAGGAATATTCATGCGTTTTAAGGGAATAAAATGGTATTTACTAAGGTTTTCCAGGATAATATGCTATCAATTTTTCAAATTCAGATAACATTCAGGACTGAAGGTAAAGAAAGTAAAAGTAGACAACGCTTGACAATGAAAATTACGATAGATACAATGAGAATGTATATTTTTTCTTATATACGATATACTCTTCTCAAGAAGAGAAGTAATATTCGGAGTAAGGTTTAAAACTTACCGAAATAATAATATGACATTTTAATTGTGAAATGAAGAAAGTCCCTTAAAAAAGCGGGACGACGGTCTTTGCTGTATGTTGTAATTTAATGTACATGCCGACAGTCTTTTTTCATTCATAGCAAGGGGAGGTGAAATCATGAGTAGTACAGTTTGGATACTCATCTCCATTTTGCTTGCAACAACAGTCGGTGCAGTTGTTGGCTTTTTTGTTCGAAAGTCTATTGCTGAAGCGAAGATTAATGGTGCGGCTAATGAAGCGAAACGTATTCTAGACGAAGCGAATCGTGAGGCTGAAGCACTTAAGAAAGAAGCGCTTTTAGAAGCAAAGGATGAAATTCATACACTTCGTACAGAAGCTGAATTAGAAATTCGTGACCGTAGAAGCGAATTACAAAAACAAGAAAATCGTTTAATGCAAAAAGAAGAGAACCTTGATCGTAAAGACGAAACGCTCGATAAACGCGAGCAGCAGTTAGAGAAGAAAGAGGATTCTCTTGTAGCGAGACAACAACAGATTGAAGAGTTGGAAAGCAAAGTGGGAGAGTTAGTTCAAAAGCAACAAACAGAATTAGAGCGCATTTCCAATCTGACACGCGAACAAGCGAAAGCAATTATTCTTGGTAAAGTAGAAAATGAAGTTTCTCATGAAATCGCTGTTATGGTAAAAGAAAGTGAAGTTCGCGCGAAAGAAGAAGCGGATAAGAAAGCAAAAGAGATTTTATCTCTTGCAATGCAAAGATGTGCAGCTGATCATGTTGCTGAAACAACCGTTTCGGTTGTAAATCTTCCAAATGACGAAATGAAGGGACGTATTATCGGGCGTGAAGGTCGTAATATTCGTACGTTAGAAACGTTAACGGGTATTGACTTAATTATCGATGATACACCAGAGGCGGTAATCCTTTCTGGATTCGATCCAATTCGTCGTGAAACAGCTCGTATCGCTCTTGATAAACTAGTACAGGACGGACGTATTCACCCAGCGCGTATTGAAGAGATGGTCGAAAAATCAAGACGTGAAGTGGACGAGTATATTCGTGAAGTCGGAGAGCAAACAACGTTTGAAGTGGGTGTTCATGGATTACACCCAGATTTAATTAAAATTTTAGGTCGTTTAAAATACCGTACAAGTTATGGACAAAACGTCTTAAAACACTCTATGGAAGTTGCATATTTAACTGGACTTATGGCAGCAGAGCTTGGCGAGGATGAAAAACTAGCAAGACGTGCTGGTCTATTACATGATATCGGAAAAGCGATTGACCATGAAGTAGAAGGTAGCCACGTTGAAATTGGTGTTGAACTCGCAACGAAATATAAAGAGCATCCTGTAGTTATAAACAGTATCGCATCTCACCATGGTGACACAGAACCAACTTCTATCATTGCAGTTTTAGTTGCAGCAGCAGATGCTTTATCAGCTGCAAGACCGGGAGCTCGTAGTGAAACGCTTGAAAACTACATTCGTCGTCTTGAAAAGTTAGAAGAGATTTCAGAGTCTTATGAAGGCGTTGAAAAATCATTTGCAATTCAAGCAGGACGTGAAGTTCGTATTTTGGTAAAACCAGATACAATCGATGATTTAGAAGCTCATCGTTTAGCTCGTGATATCCGAAAACGTATTGAAAATGAACTGGATTACCCAGGACATATTAAAGTAACTGTTATTCGTGAAACACGTGCAGTGGAATACGCAAAATAAAGTGGTGAAACACCACTTTATTTTTTTGTGTTGGAATTGGATAAAATAAAGACAGTTAGTTATATAGCGTAAAAGTGAAACAAACTTATAATAAACATATTATAAGGAATTTCCTTAATGCTATAGCAATAAAAAATGCAGTACATAGAAAGGGTAAGACATATGAGAATATTATTTGTTGGGGATGTAGTAGGATCTCCTGGTAGAGGTATGATTCAACAATACGTACCGGCATTAAAGAAAAAATATACACCTACAGTAACAATCATTAATGGAGAAAACGCAGCAGGTGGCCGTGGGATTACAGAAAAAATATATCGAAACTTTTTAGAATGTGGGGCGCAAGCAGTTACACTTGGAAACCACGCTTGGGATAATCGTGAAGTATTTGAATTCATCGATGATGCAAAATATCTTGCAAGACCAGCTAACTTCCCAGAAGGAACTCCAGGAAAAGGACTTATCTTTGTGAACTGTAATGGAACAGAAGTTGCAGTTATTAACTTACAAGGACGTACTTTCCTTCCTCCGATTGATTGTCCATTCCGTAAAGTGGATGAATTAATTAATATTGCGAAAAAACGTACGAATATTATCTTTGTTGATTTCCATGCGGAGACTACAAGTGAAAAACAAGCGCTAGGTTGGTATGTAGATGGGCGTGCTACAGCAGTAGTAGGTACGCATACGCATGTCCCTACAGCAGATAACCGTATTTTACCAAGCGGAACAGCATACATTACAGATGTTGGGATGACAGGGCCATATGACGGAATATTAGGTATGGACAGAGAAGCAGTATTGAAGAAGTTTTTAACAAACTTACCAGTACGATTTGAAGTAACAAATGGCAGAACGCAATTAAGTGCAGTGTTAATTGATGTGGATCCAAATACAGGAAAAGCAAAGAAAATTGAGCGCATTTTAATTAATGACGATCAACCATTTTTTGAGTAAATTTCCGTTAAATTTTAGATAAGTTATTATATTTTAATTTTTTAGAAAAATTACGAAAATTTAGCAGGAATACGCGCCATTTCTCGTGAATATAAGTTAAAGTGAAATAATTGCTAATACTTTTTAAAGAAACGAGGAGGAAACGCGGAATGGAAATATTAAAAGTTAAAGCAACGTCGGTCCCTAATTCTGTAGCTGGTGCACTTGCAGGTGTTATTCGCGAACGCGGAACAGCAGAAATTCAAGCTATTGGTGCAGGTGCATTGAACCAAGCGGTAAAGGCAGTAGCAATCGCAAGAGGATTTGTAGCGCCTAGTGGTTTGGACCTGATTTGTATCCCAGCGTTTACAGATATTATGATTGATGGCGAAGAGCGTACAGCAATAAAATTAATTGTAGAACCTCGTTAAGTTTTAAACAACCTGTTTGCAGTATGCAAACAGGTTGTTTTTATAATGGAGGAATGAAAATGAAAATTTTTGATGCTCATTGTGACGTGCTTCTTCAGTTATGGAGTGCACAAGGGAAAAGGAATTTTAACGATGATTCACAATTACATATTACATTTGAACAGTTAAAGAGAAGAAAAGGAAGTATACAATGTTTTGCTATATATGTACCAGAAACAGTGGCATATGAAAACCGATTTGAAGCAGCATTACAAATGGTAGATATTTTTTATAATGAAATTTTATCCCTATCGGGTGTAAAGTTTATTCAGACAAAAGAGGATATTAACATGTTAAAACAGGACGAGGTTGGAGCGATATTAACACTAGAAGGATGCGAAGCAATTGGAAAAGAAGCAATGAAATTACGGTTGTTGTATCGCCTAGGAGTACGTTCTTTTGGACTAACATGGAATTATGCCAATCTCTTAGCTGATGGTGCGCTAGAGACACGTCGGGCGGGTTTAACGAATTTTGGTAAACAGGTTGTACAAGAACTGAATGCGCTACATGTATGGACTGATGTGTCTCATCTGAATGAAAGAAGTTTTTGGGATGTTATAGAGATTGCAAAAAATCCTATTGCTTCCCACTCAAATTGTATGAAACTTTGCGAGCACCCACGTAATTTAAACGATGAACAACTTAAAGCTCTTATAAAGAAAAATGGCATGATCGGTGTCACTTTTGTACCGCAGTTTCTAACGAATGAAAATGAAGCAAATATAACAGATATAGTAAGACATATCGAATATATTTGTTCATTAGGTGGAGAGTACAATATAGGATTTGGTTCAGATTTTGATGGGATTTTAGAAACAGTTGTAAATGTATCAGCTTATCGAGATTATGAAAATGTAATGAATGAGCTTTGTAAACACTATTCTGCATCTACTGTAGAGCGATTTTTATATGAAAATTTTGTTGAACATATAAGCTTTTAAGATTTTTGTTTTAAAAATACAGAAAACTCGGAATTAATTCATTTGATTTTATTGCTTTTTTTAAGACCTAATACTAGAATGAAAAACAAAATAGCTTTATACTAAAGATTCAGGGAAATCAGAAGAGGCATAATTTGCGTCCGTTGTAGTTTATTTGCATAAAAAATGCTAAACTATTACTGTAAAAAAATACACTACAATGAATGCAGCCAAAAGGGGTGTAGGAGATGATTAGTCAACTTTCATGGAAAGTTGGAGGCCAACAAGGTGAAGGAATTGAAAGTACAGGAGAAATCTTCTGTATTGCATTAAACCGATTAGGATATTACCTATACGGTTACCGCCACTTCTCATCACGTATAAAAGGCGGCCATACAAATAATAAAATTCGTGTAAGTACAACAGAAGTACGCGCGATCTCAGATGATTTAGATATTTTAATTGCTTTTGACCAAGAAACAATTGATTTTAACTTCCACGAACTACGTCCAGGTGGAATTGTAGTTGCGGATGCGAAATTTAATCCAACAATACCCGACAATACAGATGTAAATCTATATGTGATACCGTTTACAGATATTGCTTCAGAATTAGGCACATCATTAATGAAAAACATGGTTGCTGTTGGAGCATCAAGTGCAGTATTAGGATTAGACGAAACAGCTTATTTAGATGTTGTTGAAGAAATCTTTGGTCGTAAAGGAGAGCAAGTCGTTCAAAAGAATATGGACGCAATTAAACGCGGCTCTCAATATATGAAAGAATTACTAGGTGAGAAAGTAAACATGATGCAGCTTGAAAAAGCTGATGGTAAAAAACGCATGTTTATGATTGGAAACGATGCAATCGCATTTGGTGCGGTAGCTGGTGGTGCTCGTTTTATGTCAGCATACCCAATCACACCTGCATCAGAAATTATGGAATACTTAATTAAAAAATTACCGAAAGTCGGCGGAACAGTAATTCAAACTGAGGATGAAATTGCAGCTTGTACAATGGCAATCGGCGCAAACTATGCTGGTGTTCGTACATTAACTGCATCTGCTGGTCCTGGTCTGTCATTAATGATGGAAGCAATCGGTTTAGCAGGTATTACAGAAACCCCATTAGTAATTGTTGATACACAACGTGGTGGTCCAAGTACGGGATTACCAACGAAACAAGAACAGTCTGACTTAATGGCGATGATTTACGGTACGCATGGTGAAATTCCAAAAATCGTAATGGCGCCAAGTACAGTTGAAGAAGCTTTCTATGACATTGTAGAAGCATTTAACTTATCTGAAGAATATCAAGTTCCTGTTATTTTCTTAACAGATTTACAGCTTTCGTTAGGAAAACAAACAGTAGAACCACTTAAATTAGATAAAGTGGAAATCCGTCGTGGTAAGCTTGATTTAGAAGCAGAATTACCAGAACGTGAAAATAAAGCATACTTCAAGCGTTATGAAGTAACTGAAGACGGCGTTTCGCCGCGTGTTTTACCTGGTATGAAAAATGGTGTTCACCATGTTACAGGTGTAGAACATGATGAAACTGGAAAGCCATCGGAATCAGCAATAAACCGTAAAGATCAAATGGACAAACGTTTCCGTAAAATGGAGAACTTGAAGTTTAATACCCCTGTTTATAAAAATGTTAAGCATGAAGAAGCAGATGTATTGCTTGTTGGATTTAACTCAACTCGTGGTGCGATCGAAGAGGCAATGACGCGTTTAGAACAAGAGGGTATGAAAGTAAACCATGCTCATGTGCGTTTAATTCACCCGTTCCCAACAGCTGAAATCGATCCACTTGTGAAAAAGGCGAAGCGTGTTGTAGTAGTAGAAAACAATGCAACAGGTCAGCTTGCTAACATTATGAAAATGAATCTTGGTAATGGTGAGAAAATTTCTAGTCTTTTAAAATATGATGGAAACCCATTCTTGCCGAAAGAGATTTACAACGAATGCAAAAAAGGGGTTGTATTAAATGGCAACATTTAAGGACTTTCGTAACAGTGTAAAGCCAAACTGGTGCCCAGGTTGCGGAGACTTCTCAGTGCAAGCTGCAATTCAACGTGCAGCAGCTAACGTTGGCTTAAATCCAGATGAACTTGCTGTTATTTCTGGTATCGGCTGTTCAGGCCGTATTTCAGGTTATATTAATTCATATGGTGTGCATAGTATTCATGGTCGTGCCCTTCCAATTGCACAAGGTGTGAAAATGGCAAATCGTGATTTAACAGTTATCGCTTCAGGTGGTGACGGTGATGGATTTGCGATTGGTATGGGACATACAATCCATTCTATTCGTCGTAATATCGACATTACGTACATCGTAATGGATAACCAAATTTACGGGTTAACAAAAGGGCAAACTTCACCACGTAGTGAAGCGGGATTTAAAACGAAAAGCACACCACAAGGTTCAATTGAACCATCACTAAATGTAATGGAAATGGCTTTAACAGCTGGTGCGACATTTGTGGCGCAAAGCTTTTCGAGTGATTTAAAAGAATTAACACAAATTATTGAAGCTGGTATTAACCATAAAGGATTTTCATTAATTAACGTATTCAGTCCATGTGTTACTTATAATAAAGTAAATACTTACGATTGGTTTAAAGAGAACTTAACGAAACTAAGCACAGTAGAGGGATATGATCCATCTAATCGCATGATGGCTATGCAAACGTTAATGGAAAATAACGGTTTAGTAACAGGTTTGATTTATCAAAATACTAAGCAACCATCATATCAAGAACTTGTTAAAGGCTATAGTGAAGAGCCTTTAGTGAAATCTGATTTAAATATGGATCAGAAAATGTTTGATGAGCTTGTTGCTGAATTTATGTAATGTAAGAAGAGGAGGTTGCCGATTTGGCAACCTTTTTATGTGCAAAAAATATAGGGTAGTTTTATTTACTTAGAAAATTCAGAATGGTAAAATAATATGTAAATCGTTGTATGAAAATGGCAAGTTCATTGCTTATGAAATGTAAGATAATAAAGGGCCTCTGAATTGTTAAAATTGGCGAAACACGTCATACTATGGTAATGTTTATAGGGATAAAGCAATATGCTTTTGGGTAGGACAACAAGAAATGATAAAAAGGGAATGTCTATTTGCGTGGGGAAGACTTCATTCTTATGAATGATTAGATTGATTACTCAAGTTTCAAAGGACAAGTTATCTCCAAGCTATCTAACCATTTTTGAGGTGAGTCTAAGCGCATTAAAATGGACTATAGAGTGTGTATAGTTAAGGGTGAAAGGAGATTACCGATGAACGAGCAACAACGATTAGCAAGTCAACAAGCAAATTCCTCTACGAAAAAAGAAGAGAAAGATTATAGTAAATACTTTGAAAGTGTATATCAACCACCTTCCTTAAAGGATGCGAAAAAGCGCGGGAAAGAAGAAGTTAAAATTGAACGGGATTTTGGATTACCTGAAGAGTTTCGCAATTTTGGTACAGGCCGAAAGTTCTATATTCGTACATATGGTTGTCAAATGAATGAGCATGATACGGAAGTAATGGCAGGTATTTTCACAACACTTGGATATGAACCAACTTTTTCAACTGAGGATGCAGATGTAGTTTTATTAAATACTTGTGCGATTCGTGAAAATGCTGAAAATAAAGTGTTTGGTGAACTAGGCCATTTAAAGTCACTCAAACGAAGAAATCCGGACCTTTTAATTGGTGTATGTGGTTGTATGTCTCAAGAAGAATCTGTTGTAAATAAAATTATGCAAAAAAATCAGCATGTAGATATGGTGTTTGGAACGCATAATATTCATAGATTACCGTACATTCTAAAAGATGCGATGTTCTCGAAGGAAACGGTAGTTGAAGTATGGTCAAAGGAAGGCGACGTAATTGAAAACCTTCCGAAAGTACGTCGTGGTGATATTAAAGCTTGGGTAAATATTATGTATGGCTGTGATAAGTTCTGTACGTATTGTATTGTACCGTATACACGCGGAAAAGAGCGAAGTAGACGTCCAGAAGATATTATCCAAGAGATTCGTCATTTAGCTGCAAATGGTTATAAAGAAATTACGTTACTTGGACAAAACGTAAATGCATATGGTAAAGACTTTGAAGATATAGAATACGGTCTTGGCGATTTAATGGACGAACTTCGTAAAGTTGATATTGCCCGTATTCGTTTTACAACGAGCCATCCACGTGATTTCGATGATCACTTAATTGAAGTGCTTGGCAAAGGTGGCAACCTAGTAGAACATATCCATTTACCAGTTCAATCTGGAAGTACAGATATGTTGAAAATTATGGCGCGTAAATATTCACGTGAGCATTATTTAGAACTTGTAAGAAAAATTAAAGAAGCAATTCCAGATGCAGTATTAACAACAGATATTATCGTTGGTTTCCCAAATGAAACAGATGAGCAATTTGAAGAAACGATGTCGTTATATCGTGAAGTAGGATTTGATACTGCCTTTACATTTATTTATTCTCCTCGCGAAGGTACACCAGCTGCAAAAATGAAAGATAATGTACCGATGGAAGTAAAGAAAGAACGTCTTCAACGCTTAAATACACTAGTAAATACGTTGGCAATTGAAAAGAATAGTCGTTATAAAGGTCAAATTGTAGAAGTGTTAGTTGATGGGGAAAGTAAAAATAATCCGGAAGTACTTGCAGGTTATACTCGTACGAATAAACTTGTAAACTTCGTCGCTTCAAAATCTTTAATTGGTCAGCTTGTGAAAGTAAAAGTAACGGAAGCAAAAACTTGGTCTCTTAACGGGGAATTAGTTGAAGAGCCGATTGAGGTGAAATAATAGATGAAAGTATATTCGAAAGATGACATTGTTGAACAAGCGAAAGAATTAGCAAAAATGATTTCTGAAACAGAAGAAGTTGATTTTTTTAAGAAAGCAGAGGCGCAAATTCATAAAAATGAAAATGTAAAGCGCGCAATCGATGAAATTAAAGCACTGCAAAAACAAGCAGTAAACTTGCAGCATTACGGGAAGTGGGAAGCTTTAAAAAAGGTAGAAGCTGAAATTGATGCATTGCAAGATAAGTTAGACAGTATTCCAGTCGTACAAGAATTTAAATCTTCACAAACATACGTAAATGACTTATTACAGTTAGTTGCTAGTACAATTTCTAACAACGTAACAGATGAAATATTAATTTCAACTGGTGGCGATGTACTTAAGGGTGAAACTGGCGCAGCGGTAGAAAGTAAAAAAGGAAATTGTGGTTGTTAAAGAGATGTCATATTGACATCTCTTTTTTTTTAGTTGATTAAACGTAAGTTCTTCTCAAAAAAAGAATGACACATTCCGCTATTGTCACGCATATGATTAAGTGAATAGTGATTGAGGAGGGTTACGAATGTCCGAATTTAGAGAGATTATTACAAAAGCAGTGGTTGGAAAAGGACGTAAGTATACAAAGTCAACGCATACATGTGAATCGAATAATGAACCAACAAGTATTTTAGGGTGCTGGGTAATTAACCACTCGTACGAAGCAAGAAAGAATGGGAAGCATGTGGAAATTGAAGGTTTCTATGATGTGAACACTTGGTATTCATTTGATGGAAATACAAAGACTGAAGTTGTAACAGAACGCGTGAACTACACGGACGAAGTCAGCATTGGTTATCGTGATAAAAACTTTTCTGGTGACGATTTAGAAATTATTGCTCGTGTTATTCAGCCACCAAATTGTTTAGAAGCGCTTGTATCACCAAACGGTAATAAAATTGTTGTAACTGTAGAACGTGAATTTGTAACAGAAGTAGTTGGAGAAACGAAAATTTGTGTAAGTGTAAATCCTGAAGGCTGCGTAGAATCAGATGATGATTTCCAAATTGCTGATGATGAATTTGAAGAATTAGATCCGAACTTTATCGTTGATGCAGAAGAAGAGTAATAGAAAGCTAGGGAGAAGTTCTTCCTAGCTTTTTACTTTACATAAGTGGCGCTGAATGAACATGATTCTTTATGAAATATGTTATAATGAAGATAGACTCCTGAAATAGGAGATATGGATGTCCGTGAAATGTGACATATATGAAAATTGATTACTATGTAAGAATTATGGAGGAAAAGTATGACGCAATATACCCCTATGATACAGCAATATTTAAAGGTTAAGGCAGACTATCAAGATGCCTTTTTATTTTTCCGATTAGGCGATTTTTATGAAATGTTCTTTGAAGATGCCGTTAAAGCAGCTCATGAGCTTGAGATTACATTAACGAGCCGAGATGGTGGCAGTAGTGATCGTATACCGATGTGCGGTGTACCCCATCATGCAGCTAAAAACTATATTGAACAACTTGTTGAAAAAGGATATAAAGTTGCTGTTTGTGAGCAAGTGGAAGATCCAAAAACAGCTAAAGGTGTAGTGCGCCGTGAAGTAGTACAACTAATTACGCCAGGAACGATGATGGAAGGGCGTACAATTGATGAGAAAGAAAACAACTTCTTAGCCGCATTAACACATTTTGAAGATGGATCATATGCTTTAGCTTGTAATGATTTAACGACTGGACAAAATACAGTAACGTTATTGACTGGTTCAGTAGAAGATATTTTATTGGAAGTGTATGCAACTGGTTCGAAAGAAATTGTTGTAGATTCTTCATTTTCTAAAGATGAATTAAATAAATTAACTGAAACGTTAAAAATGACAATTTCATATGAAGATGCAACGGCAATTCCTGAAGGATTAGAACATCTTGTGAAAAATGTTTCGCAAGCAAAGTTAATTAAAGCAATTGGACGCTTATTTAACTATGTGATAAGAACGCAAAAACGTTCATTAGATCATTTACAACCTGTAGAAATTTATTATACGAATCAATTTATGAAAATTGATGTGCATTCAAAGCGAAATTTAGAGCTGACGGAAACACTTCGAACGAAAGAAAAAACAGGATCATTATTATGGCTATTGGATAAAACAAAAACAGCTATGGGTGGTCGTATGTTAAAACAGTGGATGGAACGTCCACTTATTCAGAAAGAAAAAGTTGAAGAGCGTTTAGAAATGGTTGAAACATTTGTAAATGATTACTTCTTACGTGAAGATTTAAAAGAAAAATTAAAAGAAGTATATGATTTAGAACGTTTAGCAGGAAAAGTTGCATTTGGTAATGTTAATGCAAGGGACTTATTACAGTTAAGACGATCTTTACTTCAAGTGCCAGCTATTTTAGAAGCGATTAGTTTGTTAGATAATGCTTATGCAGCAAGGTTAATTCAAGGGGCGGATCCATGTGAGAGCTTAACTGAATTACTAGGAAGAAGTATTCAAGAAAACCCACCGCTTTCTATTAAAGATGGAGATATTATTAAAGACGGTTATAATGACAAGCTTGATCAATATCGTTACGTTAGTAAAAACGGAAAAACGTGGATCGCTGAGCTTGAAAAACGAGAGCGTGATATTACAGGAGTTAAATCGTTAAAAATCGGGTACAATCGTATTTTCGGCTACTACATTGAAGTGACGAAGGCGAATCTTGCAGCACTTCCAGAAGGCCGCTACGAACGAAAACAAACGCTTGCTAATGCTGAACGTTTCATTACAGATGAACTGAAAGAAAAAGAAACGTTAATTTTAGAAGCAGAAGAAAAAATTGTACAACTAGAATACGATTTATTTACAGCGCTTCGTGAAGAAGTAAAAGTATTTATTCCGAAATTACAACATTTAGCAAAAGTAATTAGTGAATTAGACGTACTGCAAAGTTTTGCGACAGTTAGTGAAGAAGAACAGTTTGTAAAACCTGTACTAACAACGAAGCGTGAAATCTTTATTAAAGATGGTCGTCATCCTGTCGTTGAAAAAGTATTGAACGGGAAATTGTATGTACCGAATGATTGTATTATGCCAGAGAAGATGGATGTCTTTTTAATTACAGGACCGAACATGTCTGGTAAAAGTACGTATATGAGACAATTAGCACTTGTAACTGTTATGTCGCAAATCGGTTGTTTCGTACCAGCAACAGAAGCAGTATTACCTGTATTTGATCAAATCTTTACGAGAATTGGTGCAGCGGATGATTTAATATCAGGTCAAAGTACATTTATGGTCGAAATGTTAGAAGCGAAAAATGCAATTGCAAACGCATCAGAAAGAAGTTTAATTTTATTCGATGAAATTGGACGAGGTACATCTACGTATGATGGTATGGCACTTGCACAAGCAATCATTGAACATATTCATGACCAAATTGGTGCAAAAACGTTATTCTCTACGCATTATCATGAATTGACTGTGTTAGAAGAGAGTTTAGATCAACTGAAAAATGTACACGTTTCAGCAATTGAAGAGAATGGAAAAGTAGTATTCCTTCATAAAATTCAAGATGGAGCAGCTGATAAAAGTTACGGAATTCACGTTGCGCAACTTGCAGAGCTTCCAGATAGCTTAATCGCCCGCGCGAAAGAAGTGTTAGCACAACTAGAAGGACAGGAAGAAATTATTATTCCAAAGCGTGTAGAAGTAAAGGTACAAGAAGTTGTTCCAGAACCTGTAGTTGTAAAAGAAGAACCGGCAGAAATACAAGAAAAGAAAGAAGAGACTGAAGAAGAGTCACAACTATCTTTCTTTGGAGGAGACCAATCTTCAAAAAAACAAGACAAGCCTGTGCTTGATCAAAAAGAAAGCGCAGTACTTGCGCAAATTAAAAAAATTGATTTACTTGATATGACACCTTTAGAAGCGATGAACGAATTGTATCGCTTACAGAAGAAGTTAAAGAAAGGATGAGTAAGTAGATGGGGAAAATTCGCAAACTCGATGACCAACTCTCTAACTTAATTGCGGCAGGGGAAGTAGTAGAGCGCCCTGCTTCAGTCGTAAAAGAACTTGTGGAAAATTCTATCGATGCGAATAGTACATCTATTGAAATCCACTTAGAAGAAGCTGGGTTATCGAAAATTCGTATCATTGATAACGGTGATGGTATTGCAGAAGAAGACTGTATCGTCGCTTTTGAACGCCATGCGACGAGTAAAATTAAAGATGAAAACGATCTGTTTCGCATAAGAACACTCGGTTTCCGCGGTGAGGCATTGCCGAGTATTGCCTCTGTTAGTGAATTAGAATTAATTACTAGCACAGGTGATGCGCCTGGTACACACCTCATAATTAAAGGTGGAGACATTATAAAACAAGAGAAAACTGCGAGCCGAAAAGGAACAGATATTACAGTACAAAACTTATTCTTTAATACACCAGCGCGTCTTAAATATATGAAAACCATTCATACGGAGCTCGGGAATATTACAGATATCGTGTATCGTATTGCAATGTCACATCCAGAAGTATCGTTAAAACTGTTTCATAATGAAAAGAAATTGCTTCATACATCAGGTAACGGTGATGTAAGGCAAGTACTTGCATCGATTTACAGTATTCAAGTTGCGAAGAAGCTTGTTCCAATTGAAGCTGAATCTTTAGACTTTACAATTAAAGGCTATGTAACATTACCAGAAGTAACAAGAGCATCTCGTAATTATATGTCAACGATCGTAAATGGTCGTTACGTTCGAAACTTTGTACTAATGAAAGCAATTCAGCAAGGATACCATACATTACTGCCAGTCGGCCGGTATCCAATTGGCTTCTTATCGATTGAAATGGATCCAATGCTAGTTGACGTTAACGTACATCCAGCGAAGTTAGAGGTTCGTTTTAGTAAAGAACAAGAATTGCTAAAGCTGATCGAAGAAACATTGCAAGCTGCATTTAAAAAAATACAGCTCATTCCAGATGCAGGCGTAACAACGAAGAAAAAAGAAAAAGACGAAAGTGTGCAAGAACAGTTCCAGTTTGAGCATGCAAAGCCGAAAGAACCATCTATGCCGGACATTGTTTTACCAACTGGCATGGATGCAAAACAAGAAGAACCGCAGGCTGTGAAACAGCCACCACAACTGTGGCAACCGCCGAAACAAGAATGGCAACCACCACAGTCGCTCATAAGAGAAGAGCAAAGTTGGCAACCATCCACTAAACCGATAATCGAAGAACCAATTCAAGAAGAGAAATCGTGGGACAGTAATGAAGAGGACTTTGAACTAGAGGAATTAGAAGAAGAAGTTCGGGAAATAAAAGAGATTGAAATGAACGGGAATGACTTACCACCACTTTATCCAATTGGACAAATGCATGGAACATATATTTTCGCTCAAAATGAAAAAGGCTTATATATGATTGACCAGCATGCCGCGCAGGAACGTATTAATTATGAATACTTCCGTGATAAAGTAGGAAGGGTAGCGCAAGAAGTACAAGAGTTACTTGTACCGTACCGTATTGATCTATCTCTTACTGAATTTTTACGTGTCGAAGAACAGTTAGAAGAACTAAAAAAAGTCGGGCTATTTTTAGAACAATTCGGTCATCAATCCTTTATCGTCCGCTCGCATCCAACATGGTTCCCGAAAGGACAAGAAACAGAAATTATCGATGAAATGATGGAGCAAGTTGTTAAACTAAAAAAAGTTGATATTAAAAAGTTACGTGAAGAAGCAGCCATTATGATGAGCTGTAAAGCATCCATTAAAGCAAATCAATATTTAACGAACGATCAAATATTTGCTTTACTTGAGGAACTTCGTACAACAACAAACCCATACACATGCCCACACGGAAGACCGATTCTTGTGCATCATTCTACTTATGAGTTGGAGAAGATGTTTAAGAGGGTTATGTAGAGTGAATAAAATTACTTTTCAAAAGGGAGCAACATTTACTGTTGCTCCCTTTTAATATGTAGATTTAATTGTTAAACGAAAATAAGGTGGAGTAATTTTGCAGTTTATTTCTTGGTTGCGTTAGCTTAAATTTATCTATGTATAAAAAAGCGCTGTATACAGCACTTTTTAAAAGGTGCATGAATTGTATAATAAAGATTTCTACATTACTAACCAAATAACTATGCATGGCCAAATGTTGCTTCTTATTTGGCTAATTGTTATAAGGATCTATACAATTATTTATTTTTATTATTATTGATTTTTTCAGTGTATAGAACTTGCTCTTTATAGTGCTTCTTAATTGGAAAGTTATGTGTACCTGTCCCGTTCTTGAATTTTTTGTCAATGGGGTTCTTTAGAGGAACTGTTGTAGTTTCAGTAAATTCATATGGGTAATTTATTTTAGATTTATCTTCAAACATGAAAATGCCTCCTTTTAGGATCTCCTAAATTCTTTACTATAACATGATATGCATATAGATATTTTTTGGACTAGTTATTTATATAGGTTAATGGAATTTAATTACATAACTACTGAAACATTTTAAAGGAAAACAATTTGAGAAAGAAATGGTATGAATAGCTGTTGGCTCTTATTGTTGTTTTTTTGTTTGACAGCACAGTGAATTATGTATATAAATTCAATATAGATTGTTTTTATAATATGGTTTATATGGGATTTTCCTGATAATATAATGTGGAATATTATAGTGTTATTAGGTTATTAGGAACATTTAATGCTGTTTCATAACTGAAAGGGAATTGAAAAAAAACTGAAACTTTTCTCATAAAAATTCAATCTAACTTGAAAAATGAAAGGAAAATGAAATTTTCCAAAAGATATTCTTTGTTAAGATAAAAAGCATACATACAAAAAGTATTGACATATCTTAAAAATGTATTTTCAAGATATAGTGGGGGAAAAGATGAGATTAGAAAAACAATTAATAAAAAAAATGTATTATGAAACATTCCTAATGGAGAATGGAACAAAACCAACTCTTGACGTACTTGGACAAGCTTATGTAAACGAAGAAAAAAATGAGATTTCTGATGGGTCTTATATTCGTTTTGCACAAGGTGAATTTTATTATCGTCATCAAGATTTTGAATCAGCTATTTTTAAATGGGAGAAGGTTAGTAATGAATTAGCACCATGGGCACAAAAAAATATTGCGGATGCTTATTTCGAACTTAATCAGTTATCATTTGCTGAAAATATTTATACTTCTATTACCACTGATAATAAAATATTGATGACCGAAATTAGACTACAATTACTTTCTCTTTACATTGAGCAAAATAATTTTGAATCAGCTTTCGGTGTTATTAAAGAAGCAGTTTCTTTAAATCCTGATTATCCGAATGTCACAAAAATTGCCCGTTCCTTTTATGAGGAACAGCAAGATTTTGATAGTGCAGTAGAGCTTGCTGTGAATGAGTTAATTCGCATAGAATCGTATCCTTGGTTTGAGGTGTTAAAAGGATATATCGATAAAGGGTTTACTAAACATATTTCACCAGACTATTTTTATGATGCATTAGCTACATTAAATAATGTAGATCAAGTACAATTTACGCAAATGGTTTCATCACTCTGGAACAGTTATAAAAATGAAAAAAATTACTTATTGTGGCTTAACACAATAAATGAATTTTTCTTACATATTGAAATACATTCGTCCGATATATGGAACAAAGTTTCTGCTCTTTACGAAGAAACGTACTTTGCATTAATTCAAGGTCAATATACGCTTAGACAATTAAATGATATCATACCAAATCTGTTAGCAAATTGGTTAAAGGTAGTCAATCCATCTTATGCTGTATTTCCATCTGCAGCTGTATTGGCATGGGATGAGATTTTCCCTTCCAAAATAGATTCAGCAAATATAGAACATGCGGAAAACTTACTGTCACATTCTATTAATCATGTAAATGGCTTAGAGTACAGCTTACACCTTTTTGAATCTATTACACAATGGGCACAAAAGCACAATATAGAAATAGGTCACCGATTTAAATGGCTAGTTGACGAGCTCGCAGATTTAAGAACAAATCGTATTTTAGTAACGGGAACTTCAGGAAATGGAAAAACTACATTTATTAACTCTATATTAGGAGAAAATATATTAGAAAAATCAATTTCAAATATAGTAGTTTTAAAAAATGATGCTCATATAGAAATAAACGCTATAACAGACTCAGCAATTACAACAACGGAAGATGTCTCTGATTACCATAATATGATGTCTCAGCACCATCAAACATATAGAGATAGAGCGTGTGTTGAATTTAAATTACCATGCAGATTTTTAAATGAAAATAAACTTACATTTGTAGTGACACCTGGCTTTAATAGGAATAACGACACTAGAGATGAAATATTCGAATATTTAAATTCTGTAGACGAATTACTATTCGTATTGAATGCGGATTCACCTTTTACTGATAAAGAACGTGACATTCTATTAAGTATTCAAGAACATACGCCAAATTTACAAATTCATTTCTTATTAAATAAAATCGATAACATTTACAGTGAAGCAGAAGTGAAAAGGGTATTACATGATACGGCAACGAGAATAAACACATATTTCCCGCATGCGAGAATTTTCCCTTATTCTTCGTTATATACAAGTAGTCAACAATTAAATGATTTAACTGAGTTTATTCATTTTAACTTTAATCATAAACATATAGATGCAGAACGTACTGAAAAGTTATTATATTTCATTCGAAAAACAATTACATATCTTTTGGATAAACGTGTTGAGAAAGAAAACAATCTAGTGGATGCTATTAATTGGAATGAAGATATGCTAGTGAAACTAAACGGTAGCATTAATAACCTTACTGCATTTGAGCGGGAAAAAATTCATCTCATTACACAATCATATCGTTCAATGAAAACTGAAATTACAAATGATCTTACTGAAAATATTCCGAAGATATTAAAGAGCTGTTCTAATTTAATTAGTGAAGAAAGTGATTTCGGGCACATGGATACGGAACTAAATAAAGCAATGAATGAAAGAGTGCATAAATATTTAGAACAAACTGTATTACCTAATCTTGCTCTTTCTATGCAAAATTGGATTGCAACTTCTAATAATGAGCTTCTTCAAAGTCAAACGTATTTAGAAGAACTTAGTGAAGGGCTTAATTCACTATTTGGAGAAAATAGAATACAGTTAGAATGTGACTTTAAAGTGCTTGATGACTGGCGCAGAGATACTGACAGGATGACGACTAGAATACAAATGGATGAAGTAAATATTTTACGTCGATTTACGCCAGCACAATTTTTACTGAAAAGTGCCGGTAAATTATTTGGAGTTCTTCCTAAAAATAAATCTATGCTATATAACAAATACAAACAGTATGTAGAAAATGAAGATTATACTGAGGTAACGGCTTCTATTATGAAGAAATTTTTCTTGCAATTTGAGCTGTTTGAAAACACACAAGAGCGAGATATTAATATATTCTTTAGGAATCCATTTAACTCCTTAAAGCAAGCTGTAGAAAACACGCATATAGAAATACAAGAAAAACAAGAGATATTACATAAGATGAAATCAAATCCTGAAATCTATCATGATTCTATCATGCTCTTTGAATTGAGATTGCGTCAATGTGAAGTAATTTTAAATATTGGTAATGATAATACCTATACGGATGTAGCTTTAGAAACAAGCGTAGAATAAAAGAAAAAGGGAGCAACTGTAATAAGTTGCTCCCTTTTTCATATATAGATTATTTTTCTGTTTCTTTAATTTTAGTTTGTACTTCGCCAGTTTTAATTTTATTGCTTTCTGAGAAGCGTAATAAATCGCCTTCAATAATTTTGTCAGACATTCGTAATTCATTTTGGGCACGTTTAATGAGGGCTTGAGCTTCTTTTTTTGGTAAATCTACAATTTCACCTGTTATACGGTCGTAGAAAGTGTTGTTTTTGTATGCATACTTATCTGTAACGAAGCTACCATCACGTAAAACAACAAAGCCAGTATATTCATCTGAAAACATATCATGGCCAAAACGAATATCATTCGTAGAATCAACACCTAATAAATTTAGAATAGTAGGTTTCATATCGATTTGTCCCGTAGGCTTTGAAATAGTTTGACCTTCTGTTTGTCCAGGAATATGAATATATAAAGGCGTACGTTGTAAATTTAAAGTATCAAATTCTGTTATTTGCTCTTTTTCTAAAAACTGTGCCATTGCACGATTATGTTTTTCGGAAATACCATAATGATCACCGTATAACACAATAATAGAATCATCGTAAAGCCCCTCGGCCTTTAGACGTTCAATAAATTTTTTAATTGATTCGTCTAAGTAACGTGCTGTTACGAAGTAACGATCAAATACGCCATTACCAGAGTTGTATGGTTCAATGAATTTTGTATCTTCATCATACGTAAATGGATAATGGTTTGTTAAAGTGAGGAAACGAGCATAGAATGGTTGATTAACAGTTTTTAATATATCTACTGATTGATCAAAGTATTCGATATCTTTTAATCCCCAATTTAAATTTGTTTCTGGTGTAATTTTGTAATCAAGCTCATTATAGTAACGATCATAACCAAGAGCAGAGTACATGATATTACGATTCCAAAATGTTGCGTTATTCGCATGGAATACAGAAGTGAAATAACCTTGCTGACGTAAAATTTCTGGAGTCGCAGTATAATCATTGTTACCGTGTGTGAAGAATACAGCCCCTCGATTTAATGGATACAACGACGTATCGATTAGAAATTCAGAATCGGATGTTTTCCCTTGACCAGTTTGATGGAAAAAGTTATCAAAGTAATAACTTTCATTTATGAATTCATTTAGGAATGGTGTAACTTCTTGCCCATTGACTGATGCTCCTATTAAGAAGGTTTGCAAGGATTCAAGAGTGACTACAATTACGTTTTTTCCTTTCGCTACACCAAACATATTAGGGTTTGACTCGCTTTGGTTTGCTTTTACGTAGTTTTCAGTTTCTTGTAATTTACTACTATCAGCAAGCGCTTTTTGTGAACCGGCTTTTACTTGCAGTGTTAAGTCATATACTTGGTGAGTATATAAGCCTAAATTTTTGACAAGCATTACTCGGTCGAATGATCTCGTTAATAATTCGGGGCGCTCTTTTTCTGCAAGATGTAGATTCGCAAAGAATACACCAATTGTTAAAAGAAAGTATAACAAGCGTGTAGAATGAGTTACACGTTCGGTTTTAAAGACCAATGATTTCTTTTTTAATAAAATAAAGAAGAAAACAATGTCTACGAATGCGAGTATAATTTTGTAGTTTAATATTTCTATAATACTGCCGCCTAATTGTCCAAAGTTTGAGGTTTGTCCAAGTACTGGTAATGTAACGAAATCACTATAAAAATCATAGAACATTACATTTCCAACGAGTATGATTGTTAATAAGAAATTAATACATAGCGCTATATAATTTCGCTTTTCACCAGTTGAAAATAATGCTAATCCAACAAATGCTAATGATGCGGCTAGAGGACTAATAAACAAAATAAGCTCTTGCGTTGAAGACTCGATTTTTAAATCAAAACTGAATCGCGTAATAAGATATGTTTTTAACCATACTGCTAAAGCCATTATTATAACAAAGCTTATATTTTGCATTTGTAAATTTATTTTATTCTTCATTTTTACACCTTCTTTATACAATTTATTTAACTGAAGTTATATATTATGTTTTTATAACTATTAGAGTGTAATGAACCATTTAGACTCTGTTTTTTAAAGGGAATAATTTGAAGTATTCATATACATACAATGGGGATTTTTAAAGCGTAGTAGCATAAATATAACTCTTTTTGAGAAACGGGCAGAACAAGTCATAGTTGTAGTGAAATTGACTTATAGACATCCTACCATATTAAACACTATGATGATGTTACAAAATATCGAACAAATGAAAGTGAAAATGGATAGAGACTTTTAAAACTGTTGACATTCAATTTATTAGAATTGAATACCAACAGTTTTAAATATGTAGTTATATTACATATGTATCTTGTAAAATTCCGATTTTTTGTCGGTTAATCATTAGCCGGGAAGGATAGGAGGGCTTATTAATATATTTTTACTATATAAGTAAAGTGTTTTGAAATTAGGAATATTTGACTAGAATCTTAATGATAGAAATTAAATGTCAGATAAGTACTTTCCAACATACAGACCACTTGCAGCTGCTTGAGATAATGAGTGCGTAACGCCTGAACAATCTCCAATTAAAAATAGCCCATGTATACTAGTCTCAAAATGATTATTAATTTTTATCGTAGGAGCATAGAACTTTCCATCAATTCCATATAGTAAAGTATGTTGATCAATAGGTTCTTGTATAAATTGTTCTAAACGTAATAAAAATTCTTTGAGCCCTTCAATATATAATTGAGGAATTTCTTGATTCAAATCTCCATAATCCCCCTGTAGTGTAGGCTGTATACGGCTATGTTCCATGCTGTTTTCCGCCGTAGGTTGTTTCTTTAGTAAGTCCTCTAAGCGCTGTATAACAATCCGATCTCGTCCTTGGTTAATGCCTTTAATAATTGAACTTGCGTATACATTTGCTTCTTTGAGAGTTGGAAAATAGCGAGGAATAAATAAAGTGAAATTTAAATTAGAAGTGCCAGTTCCTTGCTCTCGAAAATTTTGACCGTCAGGCATAACTAAACCTTCTTCGTACTTTCGAATGATGCGTCCTTTTGGATTCATACAGTAAGTAGTTGCTGTGAAATGCTCACCTTGATAAGAAAGTTTTGTTTCAAAAGTATCTTTTAATATAGAACGTAATTGATGTTCTTTCATTTCTACTCTAATCCCTAAATCTACACGTGTTTGCTCCTGAGAAATATTTAGGGAACTGCACATTTCTTTTAACCAATCGGCCCCAGAGCGCCCAGTTGCAAATACTAGTTGCTTAGTTTGAACTGTTCCTTGATTTGTATCTATTGTAAAATGGTCTTCCTGTTTCAGAATATGTTGTACATCTATATGAAATTGGATCTTTATTTTCGTCAGTAAAAATTCATAGAGCTGCTGAAAAATGTTACTGGAAAGTGTAGTACCAAGATGTCTTACTTCTGTTGTTAGCATTTGTAAACCACACGCTTCAGCTCTCTTAGTGAGACTTGAATTTTCAGTAGAATATTTTGAAACCGAACTTCCACCAAACTGACATAGAATTTCATCTACTTCAGCCATGAGTTGTATAAAACCCTCTTTACCGACTTTTTTCTCAAGTTCTCCGCCAAATCCGTTTGTATAATTAAATTTCCCTTCAGATTTGCCTAAACCACCAAACCCGAAATATTTATCACATGTAGTACAATTACACACTTTTCCTTCGTCTAAAGGACAATGGCGATCTTCTAGCGCTTTACCTTTATCAAGAATTAAAACTTTTTTGTTACTTTTAGCTAGTGAATAAGCCATAAAAATGCTACTTACTCCAGCGCCGATAATCGTAACATCATACATATTCTTCCACCTGCTAACGAATAGTTTGTTTTTTATTTTTCTAGTGTATAACAATTTTATGAAGTTAAGAAATAGCTTTTATTAATAAAGTGGGAGTTTTTGAACTTGATGCTTTATTAATTTCTACGAGTGGTGGAGTAAATACAAAAATTTTTATTTGAAAGAAGAAACAGTTTAAAAAATAACTATGTCATATGATTAATAACATCTTACATAGAAAAAAACAGACCTTTTAAGTGAAGAGGTCTGTTAATGATTTTAAATCTTATTTAGCAAACACATGATTACCAATTACTGCTACTGTTTGACGTGTCGTAATCCACTTGTCCGTTGATGTTTTTGGATTGTAGAAATAAATCCAGTCTGAATCTACTCCATTTGTGGAGATAGCCTCTTCTACAGCCATTTTTGCTTCTGCACTTGCAGGTTGATTAATTCTTCCATCTGTAACAGGAGTAAATGCATATCCGTATTTAATAGGTTCATAAATAACGCCTGTTATTGTATTTGGAAAACCTTTTGCATTTACACGATTTAGTATAACTTTGGCTACTGCTACTTTTCCTTTATAGGATTCGCCACCTGCTTCAGCGGTAACTAAGCGTGCCATTAAGTCTTTTTCTTTTTGTGAAATACTTGAGTTGATTTTTAAATGTTGTCCTGTATAAAGCTTGTTTCCGACTGTATTGTTAATTTGTTTTATAGATTGGACAGTGACATTGTAACGCTTTGCTATCGTTTCTAATGAATCTCCCGGTTGTACTTGATAAATAATTTGTTCAGAAATGTTCGCAGGCTTGGCGTTTTGAGGAACAGTGATTTCATTTGATTTCACGGACCCTGGAATATGTAACTGTTCGCCAATAAAGGTTTTATCGTTTCCTTTACCTTTATTATTAGCCTGTTTAATGGATTGTATTGAAACTCCGTATTGTTTACTAATGCCCCAAAGTGTATCGTTCTTTTTTACTGTATGAATGGTAGAAGCTTCAGCTGTACTTTGACTACATACGAATGTAATTGCGGCCGCAGATAAAGGAATTATATGTTTTATTTTTAGTAATTTCATTGTAAATCCTCCTAAGAAAAAATTAAGGTGAAACGATTAAGTAATGTAGTTTGAAATGTGTATATGCGTAATATATTAATGTAAGTATATTAGCACATATAAAATAAATAATCACTATAAGTTTCATATTCGTTTAGTGTAGAGTCAGAATATGAAATATTGCATATGAAAATACATTGAAGTTCATATTTCTGATTACTATAATCTATTTAGTAGAAAGGGAATACGTTATAGAATTAATCATTATAGATTAATATAATGATTAATAATTATTAATAGGAGGATTGATGTAATGAAAATATTTCAAAAAATGTGTGCGTCAACTGTAATCATTACAACACTTTTAGGAACAGGAGGCACTATCAATAGTGTATATGCTGATTCTATAGAACAGCAGAGTAAATTAGGGATAGAACAAGAAACAGATAAGCAAATCATTGTAAAATTTAAAGCGAATTTGGATTTGCCATATGAAGATGGTATTGAAAAACAAATACAATCTCAAACGAATGATAAAGTAATAAAAGATCTTTTGACAGAATATCCAGATGTAACATTTACTCGTTTATTCACATCTGTAAGCCCGGAACAAATACAAAACCTTGAAGTGAAAGCACCTAATCATGTATCTACAAGTCTATTAAACTACTATATTCTTCAAAATCAAAATAGTGGGTATGAAGAAGAAATAGTAGATAAGTTAAAGGCATCTTCTTTAATAGAAGATGCGTATATGAAGAAACAAGAGAAAATAATGCCACCTGAAGTGCAATCATCAAGTGTAGCTCTTAATCCTAATAACAATCCTAGATTTAAAAAACAAGGTTATCTTGAAGCAGCCCCATACGGTATTAATGCGCCTTTCGCCTGGGGAATTCAAGGCGGTAATGGAAATGGTATTACTTTTGTTGATATGGAATACGGATGGCTATTAAATCATGAGGATTTATTACATCAAAATATTGAATTAATGTCTGGAAGAAATATAAATCAGCATGTCGGTCATGGGACGTCTGTACTAGGAATTGTATCCTCTGAGGACAATGAAGTCGGGAATATTGGGATTGCGCCAAAAGCGAAAGCAAAGGTTATCTCTCAAATAAGAGATAACGGACAGTATAATACGGCTGATGCAATATTAAGCGCTGTAAATCAGTTAGAAGCTGGGGATGTTTTATTATTAGAGGCGCAAGCATCCTTTGATGGATATGGTGATAAATATTTACCTGTTGAAGTACAACCAGATATTTTTGATGCAATTCGTGCTGGTACAGATAAGGGAATTGTAATTATAGAGGCTGGAGCAAATGGGTGGAATGATTTAGATCAGTTCAAAGATAGAAAGGGTAAGCAAGTCTTAAATCGTAATAGTAAAGATTTTAAAGATTCGGGTGCAATTATGGTAGGAGCTGGCTCTTCATCTTTCCCTCATGAACGTATGTGGTTTTCGAATTATGGAAGCCGTATTGATGTGTACGGATGGGGAGAAAATGTAGATACAACTACAGCCGAGCAAAGTAGAAGTGCTGTAAATCTTTATACTTCAAGCTTTAGCGGAACATCTAGTGCTTCGCCAATTATTGCTGGGGCAGCGACTTTAGTACAAAGCATTGCTAAAGAACATTTAGGACAACCATATAGACCAAGTGAACTAAGAGCAATATTAAGCAACCAGAGCACAGGAACAAAATCTAAAGATCCATATGCAGATAAAATTGGTGTTTTACCAGATTTGAAGTCTATACTAGTAAACTTAGGTTATGAACAAAGAAAATCAAACGGTGGAAATGAGTTACAAGTAACAGAAAATGAACCAAACAATGAGCCTAGACAGGCAAATAAAGTTAACTTTCATACACCGGTGAAAGGAACGCTACATACTAGTGATAGAGTAGATGTATTTACTTTCCAAATTGACTCGCCGGAAAATATTAATATTTCTCTACTAAATGAACAAAATATCGGAATGACATGGGTACTTCATCATGAATCAGATTTAAATAACTATGTAGCATATGGTGAAAATGAAGGAAATGTAGTTAAAGGAACTTATAATGCAAAGCCAGGGAAATATTATTTATACGTCTATAAATATGAGAATAAAGATGGTTCATATGTATTGAACATAAAATAAGCAAAAGGAACTTCAGATGAAGTTCCTTTAAATTTTTCTAATTTAGTATATGTGAATGATTTTTTAACTTTACTTCTATGCAATATTTCATATTGATGAAATGTTATTTATTTTTTATGAACTAGCTTATATTATATTCAATAAGTTTGATGTAAAAACAGAAAAAGTGAGGGATAATAATGAGCAATAAGAAGTTAATTTTGAAATTATTCATATGTAGTACAATATTTATCACATTTGTATTTGCTTTACATGATAAGAGAGTAGTTGCAGCTAGCTCTGTTAATGAGCTTGAAAATTGGTCAAAATGGATGCAACCTATACCTGATAATATCCCGTTAGCACGAATTTCAATTCCAGGAACACACGATAGTGGGACGTTCAAGTTGCAAAATCCGATTAAGCAAGTGTGGGGAATGACGCAAGAATATGATTTTCGCTATCAAATGGACCATGGATCTCGCATTTTTGATATAAGAGGACGTTTAACAGATGATAATACGATAGTTCTTCATCATGGGCCATTATATCTTTACGTAACACTGCATGAATTCATAAATGAAGCGAAACAATTTTTAAAAGATAACCCGAGTGAAACAATTATTATGTCTTTAAAAAAAGAGTATGAGGATATGAAAGGGGCAGAAGGTTCATTTAGTAGTACGTTTGAAAAAAATTATTTTGTTGATCCTATCTTTTTAAAAACAGAAGGAAATATAAAACTTGGAGATGCTCGTGGGAAAATTGTACTACTAAAAAGATATAGTGGTAGTAATGAATCTGGAGGATATAATAATTTTTATTGGCCAGATAATGAGACGTTTACCACAACTGTAAACCAAAATGTAAATGTAACAGTACAAGATAAATATAAAGTGAATTATGATGAGAAAGTAAAATCTATTAAAGATACGATGGATGAAACGATGAACAATAGCGAGGATTTAAATCATCTATATATTAATTTTACAAGCTTGTCTTCTGGTGGTACAGCATGGAATAGTCCATATTACTACGCTTCTTATATAAATCCTGAAATTGCAAACGATATAAAACAAAAGAATCCTACAAGAGTAGGCTGGGTAATTCAAGACTACATAAATGAAAAGTGGTCACCATTATTGTATCAAGAAGTTATAAGAGCGAATAAGTCATTAATAAAAGAATAAAGATGATGAGAGTAAGAAGCGATAAAATATATCGCTTCTTTTTCTTTTCCAATAACCAACAATAGAAATTGTACTTTTATAATAGAAAAAAATAAAAACATAAGATATAATCATACATATAAAATTTGTACCTATAAATTTTATATATGTGAATGAATTTGATTTGTTGTAATGAAATGGAGGTATATACTATGAAGTTTCCACATGATTTTTTATTCGGAGCTGCTTCAGCTTCTTATCAAGTAGAAGGTGCATGGAATGAAGATGGAAAAGGTGTTACGAATTGGGACGAGTTTTCAAAAATTCCTGGCAAAACATACAATGGAACAAATGGTGATGTAGCTGTTGATCATTATCATCGATATAAGGAAGATGTTCGCTTAATGGCTGAGATGGGATTAGAATCGTATCGTTTTTCTATTTCTTGGGCGAGAATATTGCCGACTGGAGATGGAAAGGTAAATGAAAAAGGGATTGAATTTTATAACAACTTAATTGATGAATGTTTAAAATACGGGATTGTGCCGTTTGTCACTTTATATCATTGGGATTTACCATTACCGTTAGAAAAAGATGGTGGATGGACGAATAAAAGAACAGCAGAGGCTTTCGTAAAATATGCAGAAACTTGTTTTAAGGCATTTGGTGACAGAGTTAAGCATTGGATTACTTTTAATGAGACAGTAATGTTTTGTGGATTAGGTTATTTAAAAGGTGCACATCCACCAGGAATCCAAAATGATGTTCCAAAGTATTTTCAAGCGACTCATTATGTATTTTATGCACATGCGAAAACAGTTGCGGTGTACAAGCAGCTGAAACAATATGGTGAGATTGGGATTACACATGTTTTCTTACCTGCTTATAGTGTGGATGATCAAAAAGAAAATATACGAGCAGCAAATCATGCGAATGAATATGAAACGTATTGGTATTATGATCCAATTTTAAAAGGCGAGTATCCGTCTTATGTTGTACAACAATTAAAGGAAAAAGGATGGACTCCTAATTGGACGGTTGAAGAATTAGAAATCATTAAACAAAATGCAGAAGAAAATGATTTTATTGGCTTGAATTATTATCAACCAATACGAGTAGAAAGATACGATATGGATATAAAGAGTGAGGAACATTCTCGAGAAAACTCAACGCTTGCTCCAGGTAACCCTTCTTTTGATGGTTTTTATCGAACAGTTAAAATGGATGATAAAACATATACAAAATGGGGATGGGAAATATCTCCCGAAGGTTTCTTAGAGGGATTGCATATGTTGAAAGCGCGTTACGGTGACATAAAGATGTATGTAACGGAAAATGGACTTGGTGATGAAGATCCAATCATTGACGGAGAAATTGTAGATGTTCCGAGAATTAAATTTATTGAAGCGCATTTAAAAGTAATGAAGCGTGCAATTGAAGAGGGAATTAACTTAAAAGGTTATTATGCATGGTCAGTGATTGATCTTTTAAGTTGGTTAAATGGATATAAAAAGCAATATGGCTTTATTTTTGTCGATCATAATGATAACTTAAAACGTAAGAAGAAACTTTCGTTTCATTGGTATAAACGTGTGATCGAAACGAGAGGGGAAGAGTTATAACAGATAAAAGAGTATTTTAGGAGAAAGTGTATGAGTGCAAAGTATAAACAAATTGCAGATGTGTTAGAGCAAAACATTCGAGATGGGCTTTTTAATGAAACGAAAAAACTACCTACAGAAGAAGCGTTGATGAATCGATTTGAAGTAAGCCGTAATACGATACGTAAAGTAATTAGTCAGCTTGTGAATAGAGGTTATATTTTTCAAGTGCAAGGTAGTGGCATGTTTTTACGCGAAACTTCTGTAACAGATTACATTAATTTAGGAAGTTTACGTGGATTAACGAAAAATCTTGTTTCACAAAATATTGAAACGAAAGTGTTAGAGCTGGAAGTAATAGATGCGGACGAAGAGATAGCAAAGCGGATGCAATGCGAAGCTGGAACTAGGTTGTATTTTTTGAAGCGCTTAAGAATTGTAGATGCTAAACCATTCTCTATTGAAGTAAGTTATTTCAAAAAGGATATTATTCCATATTTGAACGAAGAAATAGCATTAAGCTCTGTATACAGTTATTTCATTGAAGATTTACGATTAAATATTGGTTTTGCTGATAAAGTTATTAGTTGTGAAAAAGTAAATAAAGAAAATGCACAGCTTTTAGAATTAAATGAAGGTGATCCGGCGCTTCTTATTGAAAATACAGTGTATCTTGTAAATGGAACAATTTTTGAGTTATCTCAGTCGATGTTTCATTATGAAAAGGCGAAACTTTTAAATCGAATTAATTTTAAATGAAAAATTATCGTATGAAAAAAGCAACTGGTCCTAAGTGATCAGTTGCTTTTTATTTTTTAAGTGGATGAGCAAAAAAACACGAAAGTGGTTGGTCCGCTTTTTGCAAACATCTATTATGATAAGAGAAGAAAGGTAGTATGTTATCAACGTTTTAAAGAGGAAGGTTTTTATGTAAGTTCTTTAATTAAAATAGATGGGTCTTAGAGAGGTGAAAAGACAATGAGTTTTGCAATTCCACTAGTCGTTATTATTGTAATTGTATCGCTATTTGGGACTGTACTAGTTGCAAGAAACGTGGAGGAGAATTACGGTAAGTCTACAAAAAGAAATGTGAAAAACTTATCTGCAATCTATATTCTTCTTCTTTTTGTTCTACTGGCCGGGGTAACATGGTACGCGGTAATGATTTAATAGTTTGTAAAAGAACTGAAATGAGAGTATGAAGTTGGAATTTCAGAAGCTATTGAGTAATCAGAAAGAGAACCATTTTGGATATATCCATTTACGGATAAGAAAATGTGACTAATTAATACTATTTTTACGGTGAATACTGTTAGTGAAAAATGAGGATAGTTCGTTTTGAAAGGAGGAAACTAGATGGAATGGAAACCAAATCGTGCAGATAAGACACCTGTATATAAACAAATTGCTGATTATATTGAAAGAGGCATTTCTTCAGGTGAATTTCCTTCTGATAGTAAGTTACCTTCTGAGCGTATATTGGCAAAGGAATTACAGGTGAACCGGAGTACAATAGTAGCTGCGTATGAAGAATTAAAATCACTTGGAGTAGTAGAACGGCAAAAGGGAAGCGGAACACGGGTTAATACAGACATATGGGGTGTCTCACATAAACGAATACCGAACTGGGGTAGGTACGTGGAGGATGGATCGTTCTTACCTAACGTACCACTCGTTCAACAAATTCGAACGGAAACACAAAAAGATGATTTAATTAATTTAGCGAGTGGTGAACTGTCACCAGAATTAATTCCGAGTGATAGATTTCGAACAATTTTGGCGGAGAAAACATTTATGGAAAATCTCGGCTATGACCATCCACTTGGAAATGAGATGTTGAGAAAAACAATTGCAGCACATGTTCAGCAATATAAACAAATTGAAGCAGATTCAAGCTCTATTCTTATTACGTCTGGAGCACAACAGGCGCTTAATCTTATCGTTCAATGTTTATTAAAACCTGGCGATGCGATTGCGATTGAAGATCCGTCATATTGTTTTTCGCTTCCAATGTTTAAATCGGCCGGTTTAAACATATTTCATTTACCTGTTGATGAGCATGGAATGAATCCAGATGACTTAATCGATTTGCACAAAAAGCATCGCATTCGTATGGTATTTTTGAATCCAGATTATCAAAATCCAACAGGTACTGTGCTTTCATTAGCGAGACGTAAAAAAATTTTAGAACTGTCTTCTGAGTTCGGTATACCAATTGTAGAAGATGATCCGTATAGTTTAATTTCTTTTAATGGAGAAGTGAACCCGACATTAAAATCAATGGACCAAAATGGAAATGTTCTTTATATAAGTTCATTATCAAAAATTGTTGCATCAGGATTACGTATTGGATGGATAATTGGTCCTACACGTGTAATTGAGCGTTTAGCAGATGCAAAGCAACAAGTTGATTTTGGCCATAGTGTATTTACGCAGTGGGTAGCAAATCAATTTTTAGAATCAAAGGATTTTCATACACATATTACGATACTTCGTGGACAATTGAAGCAAAGAAGAGATGAATTAATTGCAGAGCTTGAAGGAACATTGGGAGACCGAGTTGAATGTTTCGTGCCAGAGGGTGGAATACATGTATGGTGTAAAGTGAAAGGAAAGTTTGATGAATATCACTTATTAGGTGAATCTATACGGAATGGTGTCGCATTTGTTCCGGGCAGTGTTTTAGGTTCGAAAAATGAATATATACGATTTACGTTTGGTAGAGCGAATATAGAACAAATTCAACTTGGAATTAAACGGTTTGCCGACACGCTAAATGAAATTTCATAATATGGATGTGTGATAGTGAAATGAGGGAAAGAAATGAAGTACGTGATGCTTTTACTTCAAGTAGGCGTGCTATATATATTTAGCTTAGTGGGTACGTGGATTCAGGAAATATTCCATCTATCAATACCGGGAAGTTTAATAGGGATGTTAATGCTGTTCCTGCTCCTTTCCACTCGCATTTTACCGTTAAAATGGTTTGAGTTAGGTGCGGAAAAGTTAATCGTATTTTTACCGTTATTTTTAATCCCTTCGACAACAGGGCTGATGGAATACGGGTCTTTTCTTTTAAGTAAGGGGAGTATTATATTCCTTTTAGTAGTTGCAAGTACTGTAGTAACTTTGATTGTTTCAGGGTATATAAGTCAATTATTAATAACAACAAAAAAATAAAATCGACAAGGTGCACGATTCAAATGGTCTTAATTATTATTACTGTAGCAATTTATTTCTTGGCGACAAAGCTATATAAAAAATTTACGTTTGCATTTACGTTACCGGTGTTAACAGTTACGGCAATTATGATTTGTTTATTTTTCATTTTTGGTATTTCTCATCATGAGTATAGGGAAAATGGAGGAGACATTCTTTCAAGCTTATTGAGCCCTGCAATTGTAGCATTAGCCATACCTCTATTTAAAGAGCGAAAGATACTTATGAAAAATTTTTTATCGATACTTATTGGAGTAGTGATAGGTATAGTGGCTGTAACGAGTATGAATGTAGTGATTGGCGGAATTTTAAATATAGATAAGGAACTTATATTAACTACTTTACCACAGTTAGCAACGATGCCTATTGCCCTATCATTAGCGGATCAAATTGGTGGTATTCCATCTATGACTTCTAGTTTTGTAGTTGTTGCAGGAATAACAGGCGCTATTATCGGACCAACAGTACTTAAGTTTTTCAGTATAACAAGTACGATTGGAAAAGGAGTTGGAATGGGCTGTGCATCACATATTATCGGTGTGAGCCGTCTCGTGAAGGAAGGCGAGAAAGAGGCGACAATCGGTTCGGTAACGATGATTGTAACTGGAATACTCATTAGTATACTAATACCGTATGGAACGAAATTTATTTTTTAAATGTAATGGAGATGATAACAATGACAACATGGTTTATAGTTACATTATTTGTTTTTGGAGCTATTAAAGTATTAGTTTCTAGCATGCCCACTTCTGTTGTAGAATCAATTATTAGTAAATTTGAATTGCATCAAAAGCTTGAGGCGGAAAATACTTCTATATCGATAGATGGAAAAAATATAGAGGGAGAAATGAAACTACAAGTTATTCATGAATTTAATGAGGCTTTGTTTTTAGATAAACATTATTTCCCGCCGCACGGAGAAGGGACACCAATAGTCATTGATACGAAGAAAGGGAATAAAGAGATTAGGTTTTCTCTATATAGCTATGAGGAACATGTTGATGTCATTAAGCAATATAAGAAGAAAGTCGTTGCCTATCGTTTACGCTCTAAAAGCCTTCAAACACTGGCACCATTAGCAATAATGGAAGAGTATGCTTAAGAAGGGACCTATAATGGTCTCTTTATTTTTTTATCCAATTATATACGTTCCAAATAAAAGAATAAAAAATCATATAACCAAATAAAGAATATGTATGGTTCCAATTCGCACTATGTACAAATAAACCTAAACTTTCAGCAATCTGTTCAAAAAGGCTAGCGCAAATACCGATCGAAATAATAAATAGAATTCTAGAAACTTTAGATAATTTTTTTGAAATGTGTATAAAGATAACTGTTAAAATCGGCAGTACGAACAATGTAAAAGCTATATTAACTAAAAATGTGGATGAGAAGGGTCTAGCTGGAAAGGAATATATTTGTTTATGAACAAAAAAAGCATCTAAACAAGTTCCAATAATAGAAGAGAGAAAGATTGTAACTACTAATGCTAGAAACTCATTCTTCTTCTCGGAGGAGGACATTTTTCTTTGCGAGAATTGCGAGTTCAATTTTTTCGAGTGTTTTGCAGTAGTCTTCTGTAATTTGTCCATTTATATTTTCCTCCTTATCAACTAAGTAATTTACAACTTGCCAATCGGTAAACCAATCTTCACTGTCAACTTCTTCATGCTTCATATCTCGCCATGCATAGATGAGTGAAGGACTGTATATACGATAAGCGCCACTTCGCAACTGGCATTTCTTTATTCGGCGCTTATAAAACTCACGGGAAAAAGATTCATTTACACTTGAAAATAAATGGGGCCAGTAATCTTTCCTTGAGCCTGTATGCGGATGATGTTGGGCCCAGCTTATTATTTGAGATAAAACATGTGTATCTCGAAATAATAATGAATACAATCTTTTTCCAATTAATATTCGTTCATGTAAGGAAGTGAAATGTTTCATTGTATCACCAAATAGTAATACTTTTTGTTTTTTATCATTTTCGTAGAATGGGAAAAGGATATGATTAAACTGAAAGAAATCAAAGAGTTTAAATCCAATACTATTTAGTACAGTCTTTTTAAATTGTACATTTTGAATCACTCTTTTTTCTAAGTAGTTTTGTTCATTAACAATAGTTGCAATCGCTAATGTTTTTTTGTTGCCTGTTTTCCAAAAATCGTTCCACATCGTTTCCATAAATGTAGAAACATTTAGGTGAGGGAGAAGGTGAAATAACTTTTGTGATCTCTTTACACTTTGTTCGTAAAGTAAAAATTGAGGGTATACATCTTGGAAAATAAGCCAATTCCCTCTTTCTAAAAAAGAAAAAAATATGAATTGATCTTTCTCTGATAAAATTCTCGTATATAAATCGCCCTTTAAATCAGTCATATTCCAACCGCCGTTACGTGATACCATATGCCCAAGCAGTGCCCAATGTATTTCTGGATATTGAATGTAAAATTGGTAGTATGCGCGTGTTCTTGTAACATTATTTTTATTTAGCTGTTCTGTTTGTATTTTTATTTTGTTGATGATGAGTTGCTCTTCTTTCGTTAATTTATACATGGTATCAGAAGGAATAAGTTTGCTTTTTTGTTTCAATTCATTTTTTACATCGAATAGGGAGAGAGGCAGTGCTTTGGAAGGTCCGTTATATGTATGATATGAATTGTTTCGGTCCATTCCGTTACCTCCCTTTTTCATAAATTTAAACATGATTATTGGCTATGAATCATTCTATTTATTTTATTACGAGTATAAGAAATAAATGAGCGGTGTTTTTTACAAGGAATTTATTTATCATGCAAACAGTATAAAAAATCTTACTGTTGTGAGGTGAAATGAAAAACAGAAACTAAGTTTAATAGTTTCTGTTTTTTTATTTTGTCAATTAAATGTAACAAACGACGATTATGATTTGAATCAATTGAAAATAATTCAATAAATATTATTTAAATTGAGATGTTTCGTAGGAGGAAAAGGAATGTTAAATAAAATAATTTTAATTACTGGTGGTACAGGTTCGTGGGGGCATGAACTTATAAAACAACTATTAGAAAAATCACCGAAAGAAATTAGAGTTTTTTCAAGAAATGAAACGGTCCAGTTTGAAATGCAGCAACAGTTTATAAATGATGATAGGCTAAAATTTATTATTGGAGATATTCGTGATAAAGATCAACTAGTCTATGCATGCCAAGGTGTACATTATGTATTCCATCTTGCAGCTTTAAAACACGTTCCAGTATGTGAGTATTATCCTTATGAAGCTATAAAAACTAACATACATGGTACGCAAAATGTAATTGAAGCCTCTACAAAGACGCAAGTTGAAAAAGTTATATATGTTTCAACGGATAAAGCAGCTGATCCATCAAATACGTATGGGATGACAAAAGCAATTGGTGAAAAATTAATGGTTCATGCGAATATACAAACGAAGAAAACAAAATTCATTTGTGTTCGTGGTGGAAATGTTTTAGGAACGAGTGGAAGTGTAGTACCGCTTTTTAAACAACAAATTAAAAGATCTTCACAAGTAGGGATTACCGATGCGAATATGACTAGATTTTTCTTAACAGTTGAAGATGCTGTTGGATTGTTATTTAAAGCAGTATATCAAGGTAGAGGCGGGGAAATCTTTGTTATGAAAATGCCGGCATGTAAAATAACAGATTTAGCAGAAATATTAATTGAAGATTCAAAAAAAGAAAACATTAAGGTGAAAGAGGTAGGGATAAGACCGGGTGAAAAATTAAGTGAAATGCTTCTATCTGAGGTAGAGAGTAAAACAAGTATAAGCTTTGATCAAAATTATTTTGTGGTACTACCGACGATTCCTATCGAAGGACTTCAAGAATATTATTCTAGCTATCCGCTAGTGGATGTGAAGAGTTTTAGTTCTCAACAAGACTTGCTTGCAAAACATGAGGTGAAACAAATGCTATTAAAAGGAGGGTTTTTGCGATGAAAAAAAATGCGAGCCTTTTAATAACTGGTGCAAATGGTTTCACAGGACGCCATGCTTGCCAATATTTTTTAGAGCAGGGCTTTCATGTAATTCCTATGTTTCAAAATCGTGCACATAGAGAAAAAATTAGAAATGGTATTACTTGTAATTTAACTAATAAGAGCGAAGTAATGAAGGTAATGAAACAAATAAAGCCAGACTACGTATTGCATTTAGCAGGAAGGAATTCGGTTATAGAATCTTGGACAGCTGCTCTTGAGTATATAGAGATTAATGTAATAGGAACGTTATATTTATTAGAAGCAATTAAGCAAGAAGCCTCGCATTGTAGAACATTAGTTATAGGATCTGCTTTGCAAGCAGATAGTATGAACGAAATAAAAATTTCAAATCCATATAGTTTAAGTAAAACGATGCAAGTCATTATTGCAGAGGCTTGGGGAGGATTAATGGATTCAAATATTATCATTGCAAAGCCCTCAAACTTAATTGGTCCAGGGGAATCGAATGGCATTTGTTCGATTCTCGCAAAGAAAATGATAGATATAGAATCAGGTAGAAGTAAAGCCATTATTGAAGTAAACAGTTTGAAAGATAGTAGAGATTTTCTAGATGTACGTGATGCGATTAAAGCGTATCATGTGTTATTACGAGATGGAATAAATGGAAAACAATATAATATCGGATCAGGAGTAAAACGATCTTTATTAAATGTACTAGAACAATATAAAGAATTAACACAGCTAAATTTTTTTATAGAGGAAACAGAGAAAAATGGGAGCGACTCAAATGAGAGTTTAGCAATAGAGGAGATAAAAAGGTTAGGTTGGATCCCAGAAATTGAATTTCATCAATCATTAAAAGATGTACTTGAGTATGCGAAGTGTAGTGACATCTGCATGCAATGAAAAACAAAAAAGGGTGTAAGAAATATATGAATGATTATGAAATAATAGATAATCAAAATACGCTATTTCTTTCAATTGTTGATACGTTGGATTGGAGAGATGAAGAAGCGCATGTATTGCGTCTTTATGAGGCAATACATAAATATCAAGCGTATGTAGAAGAAAAAAGGGTTAATCAAATAAAGTCAGCATTAGAGACGGAAACTAGATATGTGATTCAAATCTTTGCTCAATACGAGTGTAGTGAGTATGGAAATGATTTTTATGAACTCATTAAAGATCTTTTACAAGATATAGAGGTGGAGTTAAAGATTTATATAAAAAATAATAAGTTTATTTACATTTAAAAGGTAAAGAGATAGCTAGATTTTTAATAATAAAGGTGGGTATAAGTTATGAGCAAAACGATTCTTTTTACTGGGGGCGGTACAGCCGGACACGTTATGATTAATATTGTATTAATTCCTAAATTTATAGAGAAAGGCTGGAGAGTCGAGTATATTGGATCAAAAAATGGAATTGAAAAATCATTAGTGCAAAATGTTAAATACAATAGTGTTTCAACGGGCAAGCTTAGGAGATATTGGGATTGGGAAAATTTTAAAGATCCTTTTAAAATTATACGAGGTTGTTTACAAAGTTATAAATTAATTAAGAAAACAAAGCCTGACGTTATCTTTTCAGCAGGAGGATTTGTTTCAGTTCCTGTAGCTATAGGAGCATGGTTAAATCGTGTGCCTATAATTATACGTGAACCAGATAGCACATTAGGACTTGCCAATAAAATAGCATTACCTTTTGCTACAAAGCTATGCACAACATTTCCTCAGACAGGAGAAAATGTAAGTAATGAGAAGAAGGTTTATGTAGGACCAATTGTAAGGGAAGAAATTGAGAAGGGTAACGTATTACGAGGAAGAAGATATTGTGAATTTCAGCAAGATAAACCAGTATTATTAATTATGGGTGGGAGTCAAGGTGCTAAGTGGATAAATGATATGGTAAGGGAATGTTTAGATACAATACTATTAAATTTTAATATTATTCATATATGTGGTAAAGGAAAGGTAGACCCATCTATTGGCATGGAGGGGTATATGCAATTTGAATATATAGGCGACGAGTTGCCGCATATACTAAATATGGCAAGTGTTGTAGTTTCTAGAGCGGGTTCTACTGCTATTTCTGAATTGTTATTTTTGAAGAAACCGATGTTGCTTATCCCGTTAACTAACAGTTCCAGTAGGGGAGATCAAGTTTTAAATGCTGAATATTTTTCACGGCAAGGATATGCGGAAGTTATACTCCAAGACAGAGTAAGTACGAATACATTTATACATGCAGTAAATAAGTTGTATATAAATAAGGAGAAATATATTCAAAACATGAATGGGTATAAGAAAACAAATGATGAGGGGATTCATCAATTAATAGATATAATAAATGGAGTGGTGAATTAATAGAAATATAAATAGTAAAAAGGAAAGAAGGTATCTTCTTTCCTTTTTACTATATTTGTTCAAATTCATTATTATTTATTCTAATTAGTTATGTACTATGGGTGAATGCCGTTTTCTAATAGCTCAGTAAATGCATGAATATGAATAGGTTTACTGTAATAATAACCTTGAATAAACTGACATTTATTTTTTTGAAGGAAATTTACGTGCTCTTTTGTTTCTACACCTTCAGCAATGACAGACATTCCTAATGTATTTGCTAATGTGATGATCGTTTTAATAATTTCCATTCCATCATCACATGTTTCAGACATTGTAATAAATTCTCTCGGGATTTTTAACGTATCAATTGGATATAAAGGTAAGTAGGCTAGCGAAGAATAACCTGTACCAAAGTCGTCGATTGAAATGTGAATCCCTAAACTTTTTAGTGTACGCAGTTTTATCAATGTTTCTCGCTCATCCATCATTGCAATTCGCTCTGTTAATTCAAGATCAAGAGAGCTTGCTGGTAAACCTGTATTTGTTAAAGTAGAAGAAATAGATTTTACAAAATCCTCTTGTTCAAATTCTTTAGCAGATAAATTTACACCTATTTTTAAATGTGAATATCCGAGTGCGTGCCAACGTTTCATTTGCTTACAAGCCTGCTCTAATGTCCATTTTCCTATTGAAATAATTTGTAGTGTTTCTTCTGCAATCGGAATAAACTCGTATGGAGAAATAATACCTAATTCAGGATGATTCCACCTAATTAAAGCTTCTGCACCGATAATTTTATTAGATTCACTATCAACTTGAGGTTGATACAAAAGGAACAATTCTTCATTTTGTAGTGCGTTTGGTAAATCTTTTTCTAATCGTAATCGTCTTTCAATTTTTTTAGCGATTACATCGTCATAAATAGAGACAGAATTAAGCTCTTTTGCTTTTGCATCATACATTGCAACATTAGCGTTTTTCAAAAGTGTAGCGGTATCGATTCCGGAATGTGGATAAATAGCGATACCGATACTCAGTGATAAAGTTAATTTATGCTCATGTATGATAAATGATTTTTTCATGCATTCAAATAATTGGTTACATAATTGGAATAAGTAATCTTCGTCAGTATAGTTTTCAATTATGATTGTAAATTCATCGCCACCGATTCTTGAAAGATGAGTATGTGATGGAAGACATGATTGGAATCGCTTTGCTACTTCTTCTAATATGTAATCTCCTGACGAATGTCCAAGTGTATCGTTAATTGCTTTAAAGCGATCTAAATCTAAATATAATAATGCAAACTCGCTTTCTGTTATTTTAGCATTTTTTATAACTCTCTTTAATTTCTTATGGAAAAAGGCACGGTTCCCAATTTTCGTTACAGTGTCATGGAATGCTAAATATTTTATTTCTTCTTGCTGTTTTTTTAGTGCAGTAATATCTTTCACCATAATATAGCTTCCTGAAATTTGTCCGTCTATTATAATAGGAATGATTGTAACGTATAAAAAATAAGTAAAGCCATCTTTATATTGAGAACTAAGTTGTAAGAATGCCGATTCTTGTTGTTTCACTTTTTCTAATGCCAATGCTAGCTTATGCTTATCTTCATCTAAAATGATCGAAAAACAAGTTTCGCCTAGTAACTCATCCGTTGGTGCCCCAAGTAGTACACTCCCAGCCTTATTTACATTTAAGAATGTTCCATTTAAATCAATGGTGAAAATAGGGTCAGGATGATATTCATATAATGATTTAAACTTTTGTTGTTTTTGAGAAAGAGCCTCTGATTTATGAACTAAATCAGACGTCCGTACAGTAACTTTTTCTTCTAGTTGGGCATTAAATGCCTGTAAACGTTTTGTTAAGGAATTGTTTTGCATACGTACGATAGAATGACGAATGAGTACGAAAATAAAAGTAATACAATTCCCTGTAATGAGAGTTGAAGATGATGTTTGTTCTTTTAATGTAAACCCGATTAGTATTGCAACAGCAAGATAGGGAAATACAACTAAAGCTTTTTTTCCTATTATAGGGTTTACAATGAAATAATTTTTATGGCTATTATGATCTTCTGAAATAGAGCCAGCTATTGCAATAAGTAATATAGGTATTCTATATAAAAGACGTAATAATGTTATTGTTTCTGTTGATAAGTGGTTATTTAAGTAAAAATAAATATAGTTAAAAGTTGCAGAACTTATTAATACAAAAATAAATATATAAATTTTCCGTTTGGAATTAAAAATTGTTGGACGGAAAAAGAGACTAACACCTAGCAGTAGAAATAATAAATCTGCAATTGGATATAAAAATGAAAGGAAAACATCTCCTAGTGAAAGAGCGAATATATTTAAATTTGGTTGATTAAATAAATACCATTCTAATGTAAATATGGAAGTAAGCACTATGCATATATCACAAATAAAGAACGCTTTTTCCCATTTATTGCATTCCTTTAAGATTTTATAGGAGAAAGCGATAAGACAGAAAAGTAGAAAAACCATGTAAAATACATCAGAAATAGTAAAACGATGTATTGGAATTTCGAAGAAGCTATCTTGATATGTATATACTATTTTCCCTAATAAAAAACTACCAATTGCTATTGTAATACATATCCAAAACGGATTTGAACTGACTTTTTTAGAATATATAGAGTAAATCAGTGATACAAATGTAATGGCTTCAACGACAAGTGAAGCGAAGCGTACATCTGAATTTGAAAAATGAGTAGGGAACAGATAGAAAAACATAAAATAGATTGAATAGCATATTAATGTTCCGATTAATATACATAATTGTAAATTTTTATTTAATTTCAATGAAATCACCTTCTTTAATTATGCACTATGTTCGTTATATCTATACATAATAATATTATTTAAGAATTGTATCAGATTTCCTTATAAAAATCATGTTTATAAGGAAAGTGTTAAAGAGTATAAGTATTCTCAAAGTTGAAAAAATATTGCGGTGGATAGTATAGACGGTATCAAGACTTTAAATAGAAATTGTATATTTAGTCATCCTTTGAATTGTAAAGTTTTTTTAGTGATTTGTAAGTGGAGATGCAAAATTGCATATAAAATGATGGGGATTTTTATTTTTAGTCTGAAAATTAATATTTGTAGAAATGTTAGGAAAAGATATAAAATAAGAACGTGTATTCTTACAGAGTGGAATAGTATTGCCACTAAATAGGGAGGTTTTTTTATGATATATCGAATTAAAGATGCAGAAATATACTATGAAATTGTGGGGGAGGGTAAACCGGTCATTATCATACATGGCTGCGCTCCTGACCATAGGTTAATGATGAAATGTATGGAATCAGTATTTCAGAAATATGAAGGTTATAAGCGAATATATATTGATTTACCTGGAATGGGAAAATCGAATGCTCCAAATTGGATAAATAGTTCAGATCGTATAGTAGATGTGCTTATCACATTTATTGAGGAAATCATTTGTACTGAAAAATTTTTATTGGTAGGAGAATCATATGGAGGCTATTTAGCCAAAGGTATACTTGCAAAGATGTTTGAGAGAGTTAGCGGATTACTATTAGTATGTCCTGTTGTTGTAGCGGAGCCAGAAAAAAGGATTCTTCCAGATAAACAGATAATTGTACAAGATGAGGAATTTTTAAATACGCTCACTTCCACAGAAAGAGAGGAGTTTTGTGAGTTAGCTGTAATAGCAAATGAATATACATATACGCGATTTAAAGAAGAAATTAAGCCTGGGTTAGATGTTGCTAATTATGAATTTATTGAAAGGTTGCAAAAGAATTACTCTCTTACTATGGATTTTCAGCATGAAAAATATGAAAATCCCGTTCTTTTACTGACTGGAAGACAAGATATATCAGTAGGTTATCAAAATATTATAGAAATTATTGAAGAATATCCAAGGGCAACATTAGCAGTGTTAGATATGGCAGGGCATAATTTACAAATTGAGCAGCCTGAATTATTTGAGAGTTTAGTAGGAGAATGGATTAGACGAACAAATCAGCACAGTTTATAAAGTATTTTAGTATTACCCCTAAGTGTTGAAATGGGATAAATGAACGTGATTTATTAACTTATCTCGCTATTTGCCGGGCAGCCCGATTAGTGAGGGTTGATTAAAGTTTCACTTTATAAAAAATTTTAAGGAGAAATTATGAGCACATATATTTATATGGTTAGACATGGTGAATCACCAAAACTAGAAGGAAATGAAAGAATGCGTGGATTAACTGAGAGGGGACATATGGATGCCCGTGGAGTAACTGACATATTAAAAGCGGAGAGGATTGATACTTTTATTTCCAGTCCTTATAATCGGGCTATGCTAACGATAGAGGAGTCAGCTAATTTCCATGAAAAAGAAATAGTAGTATATGAAAATCTTAAAGAGTGTATGTTTTCAAGTGAGGATCAGGTTATATCAGACAAGGAGGTGTATCCACTTGTACAGAAGATGTTCTCTAATCCGGACTTTGCACGAACGGAAGGAGAGTCATATGCAGATTGCCAGAGAAGAGTAGTGAAAGTATTAAAAGAAATCTTAATGGATTTTCGAGGATGCAAAATTGTAATTGGTACACATGGGCTTGTTATGACATTAATGATGAACTATTTTGATAAACAATATGGTTTTGAATTTTTAATGAATACGTCAAAACCGGATATATATAAGATGGAGTTTAAAGAAGAACAATTAATGAATGTAAAGAGATTATGGAAAGCGGAATAAAATTAGTTGCATGGATTTTGTTGTAAAAGTTACTTTTATAGCAAAGTCTTTTTTTGAATAGAAAGCATCTTTATCAACTATTTTTAGAATGTTAAATCAATAAGTAATTATTCAGTATTTGAATAAATTATTGGGAAATTGGTTTAGGGAAACAATTTTAAATGTGTCAAAACTCCAAACGTTGGATTTATATTCAATAGGAGAAAAAGATGTAGAATTTTGTCTTACAGTCCCCGTTTACTTTTCATTTCATTACATATAGGCTTTGTGGTGTAAGGGAGGACATTACCTTTACGCAAAATCTATAAGGAGGTCATTGTAATGAAACAGATTAAAAAGTTTGCGGGAGTTGCTTTAGCGGGGACGATTGGATTAAGTGGACTACTGTTTTTAGAACCAAGTGTAAGCGTTGCGGAAGCACAGCAAGTGAAAGTAGAAAATTTCAATACAATTGATGTAACGATGAATCTAAATGAATTGTATGTATTAAGTGGCAGAAGCATTGATATTCTTTCTGGAGATAAAGAAGCAATTCAGTTAAATAAATACACAATTAGTTTTAATAAACCTGGGAAGTATGTGATTAAAGTAAATGGCTGTATTTATGATGATGTATATACTTTTATTGTAAATGAGTAGTATATATTCTTAAATTGCGAGATAAAAACAGAAACACCCTATTTGCGATGAGAGTCGTAAATAGGGTGGATTTATTTGTATTAAGCTGTACTTTAAATATGTTCGCTAATTTTCTTTTTGCCATGTAAAGTATGTAAAAGTGTTTGAAACATCTTAAATGATTGCTGAAAGATTGGACTTTGAATAAAGGTGTACAGAAAAGTTACGATGAAAACAGGACCTCCTAGCATAAATCCAATAACTAGTACAATACATTCTACTATGATTCTAGCACGGCTAATAGAAAGTCCTGTTTTGTCTGAAATAGTAAGCATGAATCCATCACGGGGTCCAGCGCCAATCCCAGCCGCAACGTACATACCTCCCCCGATACCTGTAATGGCAATACCAGAAAATAAAATGAGTAAGTTTATCCATAAATAATTACTAGCGTCTGGAAGCATGTTTGATTGTAAGAAAAAGTCCATAATGGGACCGATAAGTAGTGCATTCAAAAATGTCCCCACATTTATATATTTTCGATCTACTAGTAAAGATATTAGAACGAGACATAACCCACATATGACACTCCACGTACCGATGGTCCATCCAAACTTTTGGTAGAGAGCCATATTTAAAACTTCCCAAGGGTGCAAGCCGAGAAATTTAACTTTGACTGCAAGAGCGTTTCCAAGGCCAAAGAAAATTAATCCTAAGAAAAAAAGAAAATAGCGAAAGAGAGTTAGCCTCATCTTTACAACCTCCCATATTTTATAATTATGTATGTTACCTGTTACAGTTTTAATGTACAAATATTATGTCTTTTTATCATTCGTTTAAAAGTGTTAACTATGTAAATGAAATATACATCTTCACAGTCAAAAAAGTTAAAATATTTCGTTTTAAGGATTATAATGGAGGGAGAAACATAAAAGGGAGTGAATGAACTTGAAACAAGAACTTATTGAAAGATTTACGAGATATGTAAAAATTGATACGCAATCAAATGAAGAAAGTCATACAGTACCAACAACACCAGGACAAATTGAGTTTGGTAAGTTATTAGTGGAAGAGCTAAAAGAAATTGGTTTAACAGAAGTAACGATGGATGATAATGGCTATGTAATGGCAACACTTCCAGCTAATACGGACAAGGATGTTCCTGTAATCGGATTTTTAGCTCATTTAGATACGGCAACAGACTTTACGGGGAAAAACGTCAAACCACAAATTCATGAAAATTTTGATGGTAATGCAATTACGTTAAATGAAGAGCTAAATGTTGTGTTAACACCAGAGCAGTTCCCAGAATTACCATCATATAAAGGACATACGATTATTACAACTGATGGTACAACACTGCTAGGAGCAGATGATAAAGCTGGTCTTACCGAAATTATGGTTGCAATGAACCATTTAATACATAATCCGCAAATTAAGCACGGGAAAATAAGAGTAGCATTTACACCGGATGAAGAAATTGGTCGTGGGCCAGCGCATTTTGATGTAGAAGCGTTTGGTGCATCATTCGCTTATACGATGGATGGAGGTCCATTAGGTGGTTTAGAGTATGAAAGTTTTAATGCTGCAGGTGCTAAGTTAACGTTTAACGGAACGAATACACATCCTGGAACAGCGAAAAATAAAATGCGCAATGCAACTAAACTGGCTATGGAGTTTAACGGGCATTTACCAGTAGAAGAGGCACCAGAGTATACTGAAGGATACGAAGGGTTCTATCATTTACTCTCTTTAAATGGTGATGTTGAGCAAAGTAAAGCGTATTATATTGTTCGAGACTTTGATCGTGAAAATTTTGAAACACGTAAAAATACCATTGAAAATATTGTGAAACAAATGCAAGAGAAGTATGGGAAAGATGCAGTCGTTTTAGAAATGAATGATCAATACTATAACATGCTTGAAAAAATTGAACCGGTAAGAGAAATTGTTGATATTGTATATGAAGCAATGAAAAGTTTAGACATTGAACCAAATATTCATCCGATTCGCGGAGGCACAGATGGATCACAATTATCATATATGGGATTACCGACGCCGAATATTTTCACTGGTGGTGAAAACTATCACGGTAAATTTGAGTATGTTTCGGTAGATACTATGGAAAAAGCCGTTCAAGTTATTGTGGAAATTGCAAGACGTTTTGAGGAGCAAGCTTAAAAAAGAACCAAGTAGTACGAATGTGCTACTTGGTTCTTTTAATATAGTACTCGCCACAAATAAAAAGTCGCATAAGACTCCCAATTAGCCCAGTTTGCCGCGAAATCTTTTATTTCATTTTTTGTCGGTTTATTTTCGGAACCTGTTATAAATTTAATTGCATTATGCAGACCAACATCATCAATTGGAAAAGCCGAAGGAAATCTTAAACAACGCATTAAAACATAGTTGGCAGTCCATGGTCCTATACCATGGATAGCAGTTAATTGTTTCTCAGCAACCTTTACATCTTGTGTTTGCAGTAAATCCTCTTTTGATAATTTTCTCTCTGTAATAAGCTTCGCAATACCGATTAAATATTCACATTTTCTAGTCGTCATTTTTAATTGTTGAAGATTTTCTACATGTAGATTTGCAATTGTTTCAGGTGATGGGAATATCCAATGTTTTCTACCGTCCCATTCTACATAACTTCCAAATTGCTCAACTAATCTCCTTTTTAGCGTATAAGCATATGTTAGGTTAATTTGTTGACCGATAATTCCCCAGGAAAGTGCCTCAAATAAGTCTGGAATGCCTAAAGTACGAAGGCCATAATATTGTTCAATTGGTCCTTGAAGGAGTAAATCATGTTTAGCTAATGTATAAAATGGGGCTAAATCAGTAGTTAAATCAAACCATTCTTTTACATAGTTAACTACAGCTTCACGTATCGATTTTTCAGATGTATATGGTTCTTCTAAACAACGTATTTGAATATTTCCATCTGTATTCACACTAATTTCAACTAAAGGATTTACATCTTGAACAGGGATAACTTTATAAATTTTGTTATCTTCAATATGGAACATACATTCATTGTTAGAACGTGATAGATAACGTAAATTTTCTTGGAAACAAAATTCTTTTGGAACTGCTATAGATAATGCGCTATTATATTCTGTTGTCATATGAATTCCACCTGCAACTTTTCTAATGTAAGCAATTTTTTCTTCATTTCTAATCCGCCCCTAAATCCGGTTAGTTTCCCATTCTTCCCAATAACGCGGTGACAAGGAATGGTAATAAGAAGAGGATTAGCAGCAATAGCAGAAGCAACGGCGCGCACAGCTTTAGGTTTTTGAATTCTTTCAGCAATTTCTGTATAAGAATATGTCTTTCCATAAGGAATTTCACGTACCGTATTCCAAACAGATAATTGAAAATTAGTTCCATAAGCATCGATAGGAAATGTGAAAGTTTCTCGCTTGTTTTCTAAATACTCGATAACTTCTTGCGTATATATTTGCAAGTAATCTGGACTATGGGTCAATATATGTTGGGGCAGTTTTTTTCTAGCCCATATATTTAATTCTTCAAAGTTTTCGTCTTGTGATCCAATGAAACATAGTCCATTTTCAGTTGCAGCAATATGAAATCGCCAATTTTTATGTGTAAGTAGCGTCCAATATATATAATTATTTTTGTAGGAATTCATTATCGTATCCCTCTTTCATTTCGTTCTTTTTTCGATATTCAGTAGGAGTAAATCCGGTTTTCTTTTTAAATAAAGTAGCGAAATACTCTGGGTTTTCTATCCCGACAGCAGTACTAATTTCTTTAATAGATTGATTTGTTTGTAAAAGGTATTCGGTTGCTTTAAGAACCCTGAATTGTTGTATATATTCTATAGGAGTTAACCCTATTATTCTTTTGAAAGTACGTTGTAAATGAAAAGGGCTACCGTGACACATTTCCGCAAGCATGTCGAGAGTTAAGGATTCGTCATAATGCTTTTCGATATAGTCTTTAATTTGTTCTACCCACTCTTCATTAGGTAAAGTGATCCCATTTGGCTTACAACGTTTGCACGGGCGAAAGTTCTCACTTAATGCTTGCTCTGCATGATGAAAAATTCGTACATTGTTTCTATTCGGTATTCTTGATTTGCATGATGGTCTGCAAAAGATTCCAGTTGATTTCACAGCATAAAAGAATTTGCTATCATAGGAAGAATCATTATGAATAATTGCTTGCCAATACTCATTTGTTAATGTAACTCCTTCATTGTGCATAGAACATCACCTCTGAAATTAGTATAACCTGAATAAAGTGCGTATGTATGTATTCATAAATGTAAGAGCAAGATTACAAAGGTGAAAATATGATTGTTTTCTATTTTGTGATAGCATGAAATTTGGAAATAAACATCAAGAGGAGGACTATAAATGAAGTTAATTTCATGGAATGTAAATGGTTTGCGAGCTGTTATCGCAAAAGGTGGATTTTTGGAATATCTTGAGGAATCAAGTGCTGACATATTTTGTCTACAAGAGATTAAATTACAAGAAGGGCAAATTGATTTAAATTTAGAGGGATATTATACATACTGGAATTATGCTGTGAAAAAAGGATATTCAGGAACTGCTATTTTTTCGAAAAAAGAACCGCTTTCAGTTACATATGGTTTAGGCATTGAAGAGCATGATCAAGAAGGGCGACTTATTACTTTAGAATTCGAAGATTTTTACATGATAACGTTATATACACCAAATTCAAAACGTGGATTAGAACGATTAGATTACAGAATGAAATGGGAAGATGATTTCAGGTCCTATATCAAACGATTAGATGAGAAGAAACCAGTTATTTTTTGTGGAGACTTAAATGTTGCTCATAAAGAAATCGATTTGAAAAATCCGAAAAGTAATCGTAAAAATCCTGGATTCTCTGATGAGGAACGAGAGAAATTTTCATGTATTTTAGAAGAAGGATTTATTGATACATATCGTTACCTTTATCCTAATCAAGAAGGTGCATACTCGTGGTGGTCGTATCGTATGGGCGCGAGAGCGAAAAATATCGGATGGCGTTTAGATTATTTTGTTGTTTCGGAAAGAATGAAAGACCAAATAACAGAAGCGAAAATTAATAGTGAAGTAATGGGGTCAGACCATTGTCCAGTTGAATTACATATAAATTTCTAAAAAAAGAAGTATCTCCCTAATATTAGGGAGATACTTCTTTTTTTAATTCAGTTTGTTAAAATTTTTCAAATCATTCTTGAAATAATTTCATATTAAATATATACTTAGTAACGATAATCATTATCAGTGAAAATGATTATCAAGTGATGAAGGTGTAAAAGAATTATAGTCTAGGGGAAGTGAACGGGAATGAGTTCTGGATAAAATTATTAATCTAATGAAATATATATATGGGACAAGGTTCATATAGTTAAATTTTATTGAGAATATAGTTTGAAAATTCGAGAGGAGACATATAAAGATGAACAAGAAATTATTTACTTTAGGGATGGTTACAGTTTTAAGTGTAGGTTTAGCGGCATGTAATAGTGCGGATAAAACTTCAGGCGAGCAAAAACAACAGACAAAAGCTACGGAAACGAAAAAAGATGAAAAACGAAAAATCACATATTTAGGTAAAGAGTATACAGTGCCAGCAAAAGTAGATAAAATTGCGACAGCTAGTTTAGAGTCAATGGAAGATGCGGCAGTACTTGGAATTAAACCAGTTGGTGCCATTACTGTAGGTGGTAAATTACCAAAATATCTTGAAAAAGAGTTAGAAGGTGCGAAATCTGTTGGTGAGAAAATGCAACCCAATTTCGAAACATTACTACAATTAAAACCAGATGTTATTACATCGAGTACGAAATTCCCAGCAGAAACAGCTGAAAAGTTTACGAAAGTAGCTCCTACATTCCCGGTATCACACGTTTCAACAAATTGGGAAGATAACTTAAAGTTAATGGGAGAATTAACTGGTAAAAAAGATAAAGCAGAAAAAATTATTAAGGATTACAATTCGGACGCTGAAAAAGCAAAAGCAAAACTAGGAGATAAGTTAAAAGATAAAAAAGTACTTGTCATAAGACTAAGAGCAAACGAATTATTCCTATATCCAGAAGGAGTATACTTCAACCCTGTAATTTATAAAGATCTTGGACTAACTGCTCCAGAACAATTGAAAACTGTAAAAGCACAAGAGAAAATTTCATTTGAAAAACTTGCTGAACTTAACCCAGATTATATTTTCTTACAATATGAGGCAAGTGAAAATAAAAACCCGAAAGTGTTAGAAGAAATTGAAAGTAATCCAATTTGGCAAAGTATGAATGCTGCGAAGGAAAAGAAAGTATTTGTAAATGTTGTAGATCCAATGGCACAAGGTGGTACAGCTTGGAGTAAAACAGCATTCTTAAAAGAAGCCGTGAAAAATTTATCTAAATAATACAATAAGTAAGGTGCGTTGAATGATATGCAGAAAACAAATGCAGTACCAGTAACTATATTATGTATAGCACCCATACTCATCTTATTTACAGTTATACTTTCGATTTTGTATGGGGCAAAAAGTATTGACGCTGAAACAGTGTGGAACGCATTATTTCATTTTGATTCAAGCGATGTAAATCATAATATTATTATTACTTCACGTTTACCAAGGGTAGTTGCAGCTCTTTTAGTCGGAGCATTTCTAGCCATATCAGGAGCACTTATGCAGGGGATGACAAGAAACTATCTTGCATCCCCTTCTATTATGGGTGTGACGGATGGCGCTGCCTTTGTTATTACACTTAGCATGATTTTTCTTCCGGGAATGTCATCAATTGGTATGGTTTTATGTTCAATGATTGGTTCTGCACTAGGAGCCGGTATCGTGTTTGGTTTTGGTTCGCTCCTTCAAAATGGCTTATCACCAGTTAGGTTAGCGATTATAGGAACAGTTATTGGAACATTTTTAAGTAGTGCATCGGCTGCAATGGCTTCGTATTTCCAAATTTCTCAAAATGTTAGTTTTTGGTTTAATGCAAAGTTAGATCAAGTAGATCCTAATATCATTAAAATCACGATACCGTTTGGGATAATTGGAATAATTTTAGCACTGTTAATATCAAAATCTATTACCATTCTTTCATTAGGCGAAGAGGTTTCTATTAATTTAGGGCAACGTACAAAACTAGTTAAAGCGATGGCAATTTTATCGGTAATTTTCTTAACAGGAACAGCAGTTGCTTTAGTGGGGAAAGTTGGTTTTGTAGGTTTAATTATTCCGCACATTACGCGCTTTATAATTGGGGTAGATTATAAGTGGATTTTGCCATGTGCAGGTGTTATTGGTGGCGTTTTCTTAGCGTTATGTGACGTTTTGAGTAGATTTGTAAACTATCCATTTGAAACACCTATTGGAGTCGTTACCTCTTTAATTGGAATTCCTTTCTTCCTTTATTTAATCCGTACTAGAGGAGGAGAGAGACATGCCTAAAAGTTCAAGTCAACGTTTCGGAATGACGATGGGGATTATTATATTTTTAATACTATGTGCTATTTATATTAGTTTAACAAATGGTACGTTCGATATTACGATTACAGATGTATTTAAAACACTGTTTAGAATTGATCCAGTACCAGAACATGATTTAGTTATTTTTGAGTTTCGCCTTCCGCGCATCGTAATTGCTGGATTAGTAGGATTAGGCCTTGGTGTTGCGGGTGCCGTTATTCAAGGGATTACGAGAAATGGGTTGGCGGACCCAGGTATTTTAGGCGTAAATGCCGGAGCAGGAACAGCGATTGTCATTTTTATGTTTTTCTTTCAAGGGCAATTAAAAAGCACAGACTGGGTTTCTATTATGATGATGCCAATGTTTGGTTTAGTAGGCGGATTAGGTGCAGCTATCATCATTTATCTGTTTTCTTGGAAAAACGGTAAATTAGATTCGCAGCGACTTTTATTAACAGGGATTGCAATTGGATCAGGATTTGGAGCCTTTTCTATGTACTTATCACTCAAAATGAAGTCAACTGATTTTGAAATGGCTGCAGTGTGGGTGTCTGGAAGCATATATAGTGCAAACTGGAAGTATATTGTGGCTATGTTACCATGGCTTATTATCTTAATTCCGCTTATACAAAAGAAAGCTTATTTATTAGATTTATTTCAATTGGAAGAAACGAGTATTACAAGTTTAGGTGTTTCAGTAGAAAGAGAGAAATCGATTTTACTATTAAGTAGTATCGGGCTTGTGAGCGCATGTGTTGCTGTTTCAGGGAGTATCGGTTTTATTGGCTTAATGGCACCGCATATAGCGAAAAGGCTTGTCGGTATTCAACATAAGTATATAATTCCTACGTGCGGCGTAATCGGAATGTTTCTTGTAATTGCTTCAGACTTTATTGCGAAAACAGTTTTTACACCTGTAGAGCTACCAGTTGGAATCGTTATTTCTATTGTCGGTGTACCGTATTTCTTATATTTACTTTATAAGGCGAAAGCGTAAGAGGAGGAATAAAAGTGAGTATTTTAAGTGCAAAAAATTTAGAAACAAGTTATGAAAAGCTTACAGTGTTTCGCGATTTAAATGTGGAAATACAAGAAGGAAAAGTAACGACAATTATAGGTCCAAACGGTTGCGGTAAATCGACATTGTTAAAAACAATGGGAAGAATTTTAAAACAAAAAAGCGGTAAAGTATATTTGCAAGGACAGGATTTACATACAATTCCAACGAAAGAAATTGCGAAGCAGTTAGCTTTACTCCCGCAAACTCCAATTGCACCAGGTGAGCTTAAAGTGGAAGAATTAATTTCTTATGGACGCTATCCACATCGAAATAACGTAAATAAGTTAACGACAAAAGATAAAGAAATGATTGATTGGGCATTAGATATAACGAAAACTTCTGAATTTCGAACGAGACAAATTGCAAATTTATCAGGTGGTCAAAGACAAAAGGTATGGCTAGCGATGGCATTAGCACAAGAGACAGAAGTGTTGCTATTAGATGAGCCAACTACATACCTTGATATGTCTCATCAATTAGATGTATTACAAATTGTGGAGAAGTTAAATAAAGAACATAATTGTACGGTTGTTATGGTATTACATGATATTAACCATGCAGCAAGATTTTCAGATGAAATTATTGCAATGAAGGAAGGAGAAATTGTTACAACTGGTAGCCCGGAAGAAATCATTACAAATGAAGTGTTAAAAGAAGTATTTCATATTGATGCACGTGTCATGATTGATCCGTATAACGGGGCTCCTGTTTGTTTCGGTTATGATAGCGTTGTATCTCAAGAAGAAAAAATCGAAATATATGTAACAAGTTAAAAAAGGGGGGATAGGGTGAATACTACAGTTGAAAAACAGCAGATTATAACATCTAATACAGAGCAGTGGAAAATGTATTCAAAATTAGAAGGTAAGGAATATCAAATTCATATTTCAAAGCCGAGGCAACCAGCACCGGATTCAGGATATCCTGTCATTTACGTATTAGATGGCAATGCCTTTTTTCAAACATTTCATGAAGCAGTTAAAATACAATCAGTAAGAGCGGAAAAAACCGGTGTTTCACCAGCTATTATAGTAGGAGTGGGTTATCCAATTGAAGGCGCATTTTCAGGGGAAGAAAGGTGCTATGATTTTACGCCTAGCGTAATTTCAAAAGATGCCCCTTTAAAACCAGACGGTAAACCGTGGCCTAAAACAGGAGGAGCACATAATTTCTTTACTTTTATTGAAGAAGAACTGAAACCACAAATTGAAAAGAATTTTGAGATTGATAAAGGTAAGCAAACTTTATTTGGGCATTCGTTAGGTGGCCTATTCGCTTTGCATATACTATTTACAAACTTGAATGCTTTTCAAAATTACTTTATTAGTAGTCCATCTATATGGTGGAATAATAAATCCGTTCTTAAAAAAGAAGAGAACCTTATAATTGAATTAAACAATGCTAAGTTTGAAACAGGAGTGTTCCTTACAGTTGGATCACTTGAACGAGAGCATATGGTTGTAGGTGCAAATGAATTATCAGAGCGCCTTCTCCAAGTAAACCACGATAAACTTAAATTTAAGTTTTATGAAGCTGAAGGGGAGAATCATGCATCTGTTGTGCCGACGTCTTTAAGTAAAGGATTGAGGTTTATTAGTTACGTATAGGAAAAAAGGTTATGGATAAAACATTCCATAACCTTTTTTAATATGTAGAATTGTCCTTTTCGAAAGTTTTGTTTCAACTTTTCGTCTAAAGAGACAAAAAGTTGTCACACATCGGTCACAATTAGCATAAACATAAAATAGACGAAATGAACTTATTTCCAAAAAGGCTTGGTTTATTTCAATCATGATTCGTAGAGTTGAAAAAGCATGGATTAAAAGTTCACTATATTCCCAAGGAGGTAGATCGTATGAAAACTATTCTTGCTATCGCTGGACTTATTTGGGTTCTATCGCATGGCATTCCAATTTATGAAGGAGAACAAATTCGCAGTGCTCTAAATAAAAATTTTAATGAATATCATATCATTGATCGGCAAGATAATGTTGTGACAGTTCGAGTAAATGACTGTTTTCATACGGTAACCGTTGAAGGAACTTCAGTAGTGAATGATACAAAAGTATGTGATCAGCAATAATTATATATGGAAAGAAAAATTCTTGGATTAAATATCTGAAAATTTAAATTTAAACATTATAGACGAAGAATAAGCGGGGGCGGGTAATCCCCGCTTATTCTTGTTTCACTTTATTGAATTTTGATGAGAGATATAATGATTTTTTTGGCAAAAAGGAAAGGGTATACTGAAAATTGAGATTAAGAAGCTAATGAGTTGTTAAGAATAATCATAAAGTGTAAATATACTCTTATGGGGTATCATGCGTAGATATTTAATGCTATAATTGGTATACTCATAAAAAACAATTGTTTTATTGGATGAAGAGAAACTTTAAGAAGGTGATAATATGGATCATAAAGAGCATGAAGCAGTAACACATAGATCAGAAAAAGAAAAAGAACAGATTATAAATAGATTAAAGAGAATTGAAGGACAGGTCCGCGGTATTCAAAACATGATTGAAAATGATCGTTATTGCGTAGATATTTTAGTGCAAATTTCAGCGATTAATGCAGCAATGAAAAAAGTAGGGATGGGCGTTCTCAAAAATCATACGAGTCATTGTGTTTCAGGAGCTATTAAAAATGGAAATGGTGACGAAGCAATTGAAGAATTAATGACAGTATTTGAACGTTTTTCAAAAGCGTAAAAACAAGCTAGTATTTAACTGGCTTGTTTTTTTGTTTACCCTCATATTGGATTTTGGTGTATTGTAGTGAAAAAGTGTGTGTAAAATAAACTTTTAGAAAATAATTGAAAAATCATGATACAAAACCATTGATTACCTTAGGGGGGTATGGTAAGATGTAATTGTGATTAACAAACAATGAATAAACAAGAGGAGGATTTTAAATGGAACAGTTAACATTACAAGTTGAAGGTATGTCTTGTGGACATTGTGTAAATGCTATCGAAAGCAGTGTGAAAGAGCTAAACGGTGTTGAACAAGTGAAGGTTCAATTAGCAGAAGGAACTGTTGAAGTTACTATCGACTCGTCTGCTGTAACATTAAAAGATATCGTTGCTGTAATCGAAGATCAAGGATACGATGTTCAATAATTATTTTTAGATATGGAAATAAATCGTACTTTAAATGAAGTACGATTTATTTTGCTAATAATTATACCTCATAAGGGTATATAGAGGTGAGAGGCATGAATGAAAAAAAAGAGGCCAATCTTCAAATATCAGGAATGACATGTGCGGCATGTGCAAATAGAATTGAAAAAGGTCTAAAAAAAGTAGAAGGTGTTCATGAGGCAAATGTAAATTTTGCGCTTGAAAAAACAAAAATAATGTACGATCCAACTAAAACAAATCCGCAACAATTTAAAGAAAAAGTTGAATCATTAGGATATGGAATTGTAAGTGATAAAGCTGAATTTACTGTTTCAGGAATGACATGTGCAGCATGTGCAAATAGAGTTGAAAAGCGTTTAAATAAGTTAGATGGTGTGAACAAGGCGACAGTAAATTTTGCTTTAGAATCAGCCACAGTAGACTTTAACCCTGATGAAGTTAATGTAAATGAAATGAAGAGCGCGATTACGAAGCTAGGATATAAATTAGAAGTGAAACCAGATGATCAAGATGCATCAACTGATCATCGATTACAAGAAATTGAAAGACAAAAGAAGAAGTTTATTATTTCGTTTATTTTATCTTTCCCATTATTATGGGCAATGGTTAGTCATTTCTCATTTACGTCATTTATTTATTTACCAGATATGTTAATGAACCCTTGGGTGCAACTAGCACTTGCAACTCCTGTTCAATTTATCATTGGTGGACAGTTTTATGTTGGGGCTTATAAAGCGTTACGCAATAAAAGTGCTAATATGGATGTCCTCGTGGCACTTGGAACGTCGGCCGCGTATTTCTATAGTGTATATTTAAGTATTCAATCTATTGGTTCTTCGGAACATATGACAGATTTATATTTTGAAACGAGTGCGGTACTTATTACATTAATTATTTTAGGTAAATTATTTGAAGCGAAAGCAAAAGGGCGCTCATCAGAAGCAATTAAAAAATTGATGGGTTTACAAGCGAAGACAGCTACAGTTGTGCGAGATGGAACAGAAATAAAAATTTTGATTGAAGAAGTAGTAGCTGGTGATATCGTCTATGTAAAGCCTGGTGAAAAAATACCAGTAGATGGTGAGATTGTAGAAGGAAAATCAGCGATTGATGAATCGATGTTAACGGGTGAAAGTATTCCTGTTGATAAGTCAATTGGGGATGTAGTAATAGGTTCGACAATAAATAAAAATGGTTTTTTAAAAGTGAAAGCAACTAAAGTAGGCAGAGATACTGCATTAGCTCAAATCATTAAAGTAGTAGAAGAGGCACAAGGTTCAAAAGCTCCTATTCAAAGGGTAGCGGATCAAATTTCAGGTATTTTTGTACCGGTTGTAGTTGTGATTGCGATTATCACATTTGCAGTATGGATGATATTTGTTACACCTGGTGATTTTGGCGGAGCACTTGAGAAAATGATAGCAGTACTTGTTATCGCTTGTCCATGTGCATTAGGTCTTGCAACGCCTACATCTATCATGGCAGGATCAGGAAGATCGGCTGAGTATGGTATTTTATTTAAAGGTGGAGAGCATTTAGAAGCAACGCACCGATTAGATACAGTTATTCTAGATAAAACAGGTACTGTGACAAACGGAAAGCCTGTGTTAACAGATATAATTGTAGCAGATGGATTCCATGAAGAAGAAATACTACGTTTAGTAGGTGCGGCAGAAAAAAATTCTGAACACCCACTTGCAGAAGCGATTGTAGAAGGAATTAAAGAAAAGAAAATTGATATTCCAGGTTCAGAAACGTTTGAAGCGATTCCTGGATTCGGTATCGAATCAGTCGTAGAAGGAAAACAATTATTAATTGGCACACGTCGATTAATGAAGAAATTCAATATTGATATTGAAGAAGTTTCAAAATCAATGGAAGAGCTAGAACGAGAAGGAAAAACAGCAATGCTTATTGCAATCGATAAAGAATATGCTGGTATAGTTGCCGTTGCAGATACTGTGAAAGATACTTCAAAAGCAGCTATCGCAAGACTGAAAAAAATGGGTCTAGACGTTGTGATGATTACAGGAGATAATACACAAACTGCTCAGGCGATTGCAAAGCAAGTTGGTATTGATCACGTAATTGCAGAAGTATTGCCAGAAGGAAAAGCAGAAGAAGTGAAAAAACTGCAAGCAAATGGTAAGAAAGTAGCGATGGTTGGAGATGGGATAAATGATGCTCCTGCTCTTGCTACAGCGAACATTGGTATGGCAATTGGAACGGGAACGGATGTAGCGATGGAAGCAGCGGATATAACGTTAATCCGCGGTGATTTAAATAGTATTGCTGATGCGATCTTTATGAGTAAAATGACGATAAGAAATATTAAACAAAATTTATTCTGGGCATTAGCTTATAACGCGTTAGGAATTCCAATTGCGGCATTAGGCTTCTTAGCCCCTTGGGTTGCTGGAGCAGCGATGGCATTTAGTTCTGTATCCGTTGTATTAAATGCATTACGATTACAAAGAGTTAAATTAAAATCTTAAAAAGCTACATTAAGTAATTGAATAGAATTAAAAAACAATACTTTGAATAAGTATTGTTTTTTTGTTCGTATAGAAATTAAAACGATATAATAAAGAAGAATTATTGAATCGTATGTAGTAGAAAAGTTAAGAGGTAGTTTGGTAAGGAGACTTATATATGTTAAAAGATATTATAGTTAGAACATTTCAGAAAGAAGATTTAAATCGAGTATTACAATTGTTCTATGAAACAGTTCATACGGTTAATGCAAAAGATTATAATGAGTTACAGCTACAGGCATGGGCACCAGATCGACTAGATAGAGAAAGCTGGTTAAAGTCTTTAGAAAAGAATATTAGTTATGTAGCGGATCATAACGGTGTGATAGTCGGATTTGGAGATTATAATGAGGATCATTACGTAGATCGTTTATTTACACATAAATATTATCAAGGGAAAAGGATAGCCTCATCCATATTACAGAAGTTAGAAAAAGAAGCAGTGAACCTAGGGCATAGGGAAATCTATACAGAAGCGAGTATTACAGCAAAACCTTTCTTTGAAAGTAAAGGTTTTATTTGCATAAAGGAACAAAAGAAACAGCATAATGGTCAGATTTTTATTAATTATGTTATGAAAAAAATATCCTTCTCATAAATGAGAAGGATATTTTTCATTATTTTACAGCTTCTTTTAGTTCTTTACCAGCTTTGAAAGCAGGTACTTTAGAAGCTGCGATTTGCATTTCTTCACCAGTTTGTGGGTTACGGCCTGTACGAGCAGCTCTTTCACGAACTTCGAATGTACCGAATCCGATAAGTTGTACTTTTTCACCAGCAGCTAAAGTGTTAGTGATTGATTCTACTACAGTTTGTACAACTACAGTAGCTTCTTTTTGAGAAATCTCAGCATTTTGTGCTACGTTTTTAATTAATTCTGTTTTGTTCATGTTTTTCACCTCATATGTAAATAATGCTATTTAAGTTGTTATTATAACGTATAAAACATTCGAGAACAAGTGTACGTACATATATTCGCAAAAAAAATGAAATTTGTAATATTTTTTAGGACATTTTATAGACATTCCATTTAAGCGGACAGAGATTTGTTCTTCATTTCAGTCTTCTCTTGATGAGAAGGTAGTTTCTTATTATAAGATATGAAGTAAGGTAGTGCTACAAATAACATACCTCCTACTAAATTTCCAAAGAAAACAAAAATAAAGTTTGGAAAATATTCAGCCCAAGTGAAATGACCGGCAAAAATTGCGGCTGGGATGACAAACATATTTGCTACAACGTGTTGAAATCCAATCGCAACAAAAGTCATAACTGGGAACCAAATACCGATAATCTTTCCGATAAATTCTTTACTTCCCATACTGAGCCAAACAGCTAAACAAACGAGCCAATTACATCCGATTGCAGAAATAAATGCTTGCAATGGTGTATCTTGTAGTTTCGCTTGAGCGATAGAAATAGTTTTCGCTAAAAAAGCTCCTTCAGTTAAGCCGACGATATGACCGAAAAAATAGGCTACGAATACAGCTCCTATGAAATTGCTAAATGTAACAATAACTAAATTTCGTATGAAATAAAATAAAGTAATTTTCTTTTGGAGCCAGGCCATAGAAACTGTCATCATGTTACCAGTTACTAGTTCGCCGCCTGCAAGAATAACGAGAATGAGACCAACAGGGAATACAGCAGCGCCTAGAAAACTAGAAAATGATCCCCAATATTTTGGCATTGTCCCAATAACATGAATATCGAGTAAATACCCTAATGCGATAAAAGCGCCACCAAAAAAACCAAGAATTAGCATAGGGAGCAATGATAAATGAGCTTTTTTCCTTCCTGAATTCGCAGCAAGTTCCGTAATTTCTTCTGGTGTAAATACAGACATGAATAACCCCTCCGTAATAAAATGATGGAATGAATAGAAAAAATTTCAAAAATCTATGTATTATAAAAATATGTTATGACTTCTGTATAAAATTGTCAAAGTGAATAGAGAGGGAATTACATATTGATAACATTGTTCATGTTGTGACATGAATGTAACAATAAGGATTTAAAGTGTTTCTAGAGGTGAAAACATGAATACGAATTATGTAAAAAAAGAACGAAAAAAATCAATCGTAAAGATATTTATTATTAGTTTTATAAGTATATTAATGATACCAGTAAGTTTGTATTATTATGCGACAGAAATAGAACGAAAACTAGTAACAGTTACGTGGAATGAAATAGAAGCTTCTACAATTCCTAAAGAGTTTAATAATAAAAAAATATTGCAGTTTTCAGATGTACATTTAGGGCCAGAGTTTACATTGAAGCAACTTGAACATTTGGTGGAGAAGATGAATGAAATACATCCAGATATCGTAGTTTTTACTGGAGATTTAATAGATAAATTTGGGTCTTATAGTGCGGAAAGAGAAGAAGCAAAGGCTATTTTGCAGAAAATTTACGCGCCCTTAGGGAAATATGCTGTGTTTGGGAATCATGATAGGGGCGGGGGCGGTAGTTTATTTTACAAAAAATATATGGAGGAAGCTGGTTTTTCTGTATTAGTAAATGAAGTGCAGAAAATTAAAGTGGAAAACGGCAAATATATTACAATATCAGGTTTAGATGATTTTCTATTAGGGAAGCCACAAATAGATTCAACTTTAAAAAACTTGAAACAAAATGATTTCAACATGTTATTAGTACATGAGCCGGATGTTGTAACCAAAATAAATCGTTACCCAATGGATCTTCAACTGTCAGGACATAGTCACGGAGGACAAGTCCAAATTCCTTTTGTAGGTCCATTAATTACTACCAAACTAGCTGAGAATTATGTTGAAGGTATGTATGAAGTAGAGGGGAAGAGTAAGCTGTTATATTTATATGTAAATCGTGGCATTGGGACTACTAGGATGCCTGTTAGATTTTGGAGTGTACCTGAACTTTCAGTTTTTGTGTTGAAGCAAAATAGTAACTAATGTATTCAATTCCACATCATCATTCTCAATTTGATTTTGATGAACGAGAGGTGGTAATTTGTGGTAAATAAAAACAACAATAGGTCCTATAACCTATTGTTGTTTTTTATTATTTTTGCAAGGAAAGACCATCAAAATATGTTCTATAGTTACTAGAGAATTCAAAGTTGTTTTTTGCATCCCAATTAATAGACCAAGACATTAGGCCGCGGAATGCAGGATAGCCACTCTGGTTAGAAAGTTTATACTTTCCTCCGAACGGAACTCCTTTAATGATATAATTTAAAGCTTTTTTCATTTCAGTTGGCGAAATGTATCCACCACTTGGAGCTGCCGCTGGTGCTGCTGGAAGCCCAATCATAACTTGATCTGAGCGAAGAGCTGGGAAAATGTTATTTGGATTACCACCTACAGGAAAACCATGTAAGAGCATATCTGCCATAGCGACTTCGTAGTCTGCAGTACCTTGATTGTAGTTATTACCGTCCATTCCAACCCCGCTGCCAGCGTTGTAGTGTTGAACGTGAATGTATGTTAGTTTATCTTTCACTCCGTAAATAATTGGTAAATATGCACCCCAGATACTTCCGTATGCGCTATAACCGCCTTGAACATAAGCTGTTTCAGGAGCCATGCTTAATAGAAAATCTGGACCATAATGATCTGAGATTGTTCGAATAGCTGATATAAGATTTACGATTTGGGGAGTAGTTGGGTTTTTGAAATTAATGTCATTTCCGTTTAAGTAAATACCTGATTCAAGGTCAATATCTATTCCATCAAAACCGTATTTATCGATTAGAGATTGTATGGAATTAATAAAACGTTGCTTAGCGGCATTGTCAGGAAGTAAAACGACTCCATTTTGTCCTCCTATTGAAAGAACTACTTTCTTTCCTTTACTTTTTAAATAAGAAATATCTGATTTGAAGTCTGCATCTGTACCATACACAGGAGAAAATTCAACAGTGGAACGATCACCACCAGTTTCACCAAAAGATACATTGATTACATCCCATTTTGGTGAAACGTCTTTTAATTTAATAATGCCAGTACCGTTATCAAAGTTATGCCAGTATCCAACGAGTAATTTTGAACCTAAATTGTTTGCTGCTTGTGTTTGGAAAGGGGATAGCGGTAGTAGTAAGAACAGTACTAAAATACAACAAAAAAATTTGAACTTGTTTAACATATCAACACTCCTATACAAAAAGTTGTCTAGATGTATAATCTTGTTTGTTTAATAATATCTGAAAATTCTTTCTTTTGTAAGAGGACTATAATTTTCTCAACAATTGTGTGTGGGAAAGTATTAAACCTAATGAAATAATTTTTGAAGGAGATTGAATTGCAATTGTTAAATTCAGAATATTTTGATATATTTTAACGTATAGAACAAAATCTTTCGCACAGTACTCTTACATAAATTTCAAAATTTAGTTTGGAAGGGGATGTACAAGAGTTGGATAAAAATCTAAAGAAAGATCTCAAAATACGCCACATTACAATGATCTCAATTGGCGGCGTAATAGGGGCTGGTTTGTTTGTTGGAAGTGGTGCCGTTGTACATTCGGCAGGACCTGGTTCTATCGTTTCATATGCATTAGCAGGACTTCTAGTCATTTTCGTCATGAGAATGCTAGGAGAAATGGCAGCTGTAAATCCGACAAGTGGTTCATTTGCAACGTATGCAAGAGAAGCAATTGGTCCATGGGCGGGTTATACAATAGGCTGGTTATACTGGTTTTTCTGGGTAATTGTTATTGCAATAGAAGCCACAGCAGGTGCTGGTATTATCCAATATTGGATTCCACAAATACCGCTATGGTTATTAAGTTTAATATTAACAATTTTATTAACGCTGACGAACGTTTTTTCGGTGAAATCATTTGGAGAGTTTGAATATTGGTTTTCTTTTATTAAAGTAATAAGTATTGTTTTGTTCCTTTGTCTAGGTCTTGCTGTTATTTTAGGATTTGTTCCAGGAACAGAAGCACCCGGCACTTCGAATTTAATTGGACAAGGTGGGTTTATGCCAAACGGTATAAGTTCGGTCTTGCTTGGAATTACTGTTGTTATATTTTCATTTATGGGATCAGAGATTGTAGCAGTAGCGGCTGGTGAATCTGCAGAACCTGTAAAAGCAGTAAAAACAGCAACAAACAGTGTGATTTGGCGTATTCTTGTATTTTTTATTGGGTCTATAGCGGTAGTTGTTACGCTACTGCCATGGAATTCAGCTAACATATTAAAAAGTCCATTTGTAGCTGTACTTGAACATATAGGAATACCAGCGGCAGCACAAATTATGAATTTTATCGTTTTAACAGCTGTACTTTCTTGCTTAAATTCAGGCTTATATACAAATTCAAGAATGCTTTTTTCAATGGCAGAAAGAAGAGATGCGCCAAAGTCATTTTTAAAATTGAACAGTAGTGGTGTTCCTGTTCGAGCGGTTTTATTTGGAACGGTCTTCGCTTATATTGGAGTTGTTTTTAGTTACATTTCTCCAGATAAAGTCTTTTTGTTTTTAGTGAATGCATCTGGCGGGATTGCGTTACTAGTTTATCTCGTTATTGCAGTTTCGCATTTAAAGATGCGTAAAAAAATGGGGAAAGTAGAACAAAAAAATTTGAAAGTGAAAATGTGGCTTTTTCCGTATGTAACGTATGTTACAATTGCTGCTATTATAGCAGTTTTAGTTGCGATGTTCGCAATTGATACTTTACGTTCACAAGCACTTTTAACAATGTTTGTTACAGTTCTTATCATACTTTCTTATTTTATTTTTAATAGAAATAAAAATAGCACAGTTTTGAATCCTAAAAGTAAGAATGAGGAATCTGTTCGATTCTAATTTTCTTATTTTCGAAGAGAGTTACACCCAGTCATTGCTATAAAAGAATCATATATAATCATAGAAACAAGTAATTACTATTGTCATAGTGGATATAAACTTTTTTCTTGACTTTTTATACGAAGGCGAGCAAAATGGTAAAAAAGGAAGGGGGGATGATGATGGAAGAGTACGTATTAGAGCTGTATAACCTGTTATATACGACAGAATGGCAAGATATTGTTTCGTTTCTAGGAATAGTATTTTGCATGAAAATTGTAATTGTATATATGGAAGAGCAAGGTATGTTCTATTCCTTCTCATCTCCGTTCGATGTGCAGCGCGAGCCGTTGCTAAACTATGCCAATGTGAATTACGAACAATTTCCTTTTGTAGTTTTCTTTATGATTCGATTTATTACAGCAATTGTAAAGAAGAAGGAAAGTGATGATGAAGAGTGCCACGCAACTTGTAAGGTAGCTAACGTTTTTTAAGCTAAATACAAGGAGGAGATTTATATGTGGTTTCGATTTCTTATGATTGGTTTCTTTTCATTAACAGCAATTTCATTAATGGGATATCAAGTGTCTGAAATTTTTCAAGCATATAGCGATACATTTTTTAACAAAAATTAATCGCGTTGCTATTTGAATAATAAAGCGATAAAATCCTTCTTAAGAAGTTTTATTAAGAAGGATTTTTTTCTTTGTTTTGTCTTGCTGTGTCAAACTATTGTCACATTTACACTGTGAATAATATGTTAAAATAGTGAGGTTACGTATACATACTTGAAGGAAGAGGGAGTGACCATTTTGGTGGATCAATCAACAAATCAGAAAAGCTATGCTCCTATTGTGATAACGCTTTCTGTAATTGTAAATGCGATTATTTTATTTTTGTTCTTTGGACCTGTTGGCTATGAAGGAGAAGTACATTTTGATGTAACGATTTTACCAATGTTAAACGCGATTTTTAATAGCTTTACGTTCGTATTTTTATTAGCAGCGTTATTCTCTATTATTAAAAAGAATGTGAAAATGCATCGTGGTTTCATCCTTGCAGCATTTACGACAACTTTACTATTTTGTGTGTCGTATTTATCGTATCATTACTTAGCACCGGCAACACATTTTGGCGGAGAAGGATTCATTAAATATGTGTATTTCATCATTTTAATTACACATATTATCCTAGCAGCAATTATCGTACCACTTGCATTGTTTGCACTTGTATTTGGTTTTACAAATCAATTAACACGTCACCGTAAAATTGTACGTTGGACAATGCCAATTTGGTTATATGTAAGTTTATCTGGTGTTATTGTGTACTTAATGATCTCACCTTATTATCAATAAAAGTCTCAGCCTTTAGGCTGGGGCTTTTTTGTTAAGCAAATCTTTTTGTGAAATGAAAAAAATATGGTATACAAAAGTATAGTTGCTTTTCAAATAGAAGGGATGGTAAAGAAATATGCAAAATTTTGTATTTCGTAATCCAACGAAACTTATTTTCGGTAAAGATCAATTAGAACAGTTAAAAACTGAAATTCCACAGTTTGGTAAGAAGGTTCTTCTCGTATATGGAGGAGGCAGTATTAAAAGAAACGGTATTTATGATAATGTGATTTCTATTTTAAAGGATATTAATGCAGAAGTATTTGAATTGACGGGTGTTGAACCGAATCCTCGTGTATCAACTGTAAAGAAAGGGATTCAAATTTGTAAAGATAATGGAGTCGAATTTATTTTAGCAGTTGGTGGAGGAAGTGTAATCGACTGTACGAAAGCGATTGCTGCTGGTAGTAAATATGATGGAGATGTATGGGATATTGTAACGAAAAAAGCATTTGCTAGTGAGGCATTACCATTTGGTACTGTACTTACTCTTGCTGCGACAGGTTCTGAAATGAATGCAGGCTCGGTAATTACAAATTGGGAAACGAATGAAAAGTATGGATGGGGAAGCCCAGTTACATTCCCGCAGTTTTCAATTTTAGATCCAGTTCATACTGCATCTGTGCCGAGAGATCAAACGATTTATGGTATGGTAGATATTATGTCACATGTATTAGAACAATATTTCCATCATGGAACGAATACAGAACTACAAGATCGTTATTGTGAATCTGTTTTAAAAACAGTAATTGAGACAGCTCCCAAGCTTTTAAGTGATTTAGAAAATTATGAACATAGGGAAACAATTTTATATTGCGGAACGATGGCGTTAAATGGTATTTTAGCAATGGGAGTAAGAGGTGACTGGGCAACTCATAATATTGAACATGCAGTTTCTGCTGTTCATGATATACCGCATGGAGGCGGCTTAGCAATTCTATTCCCTAACTGGATGAAGCATGTCGTAGATGAAAATGTAAGTCGTTTTAAACAGTTCGCTATTCGTGTATTTGAAATAGAAACAGATGGAAAAACAGATAAAGAAGTGGCGTTAGAAGGAATTGAGGCACTGCGTCAATTTTGGACTTCAATTGAAGCGCCAGCAACATTAGCTGATTACGGTATTGGAGAAAATGAAATTGATATAATGGCTAATAAAGCGATGGCGTATGGTGAATTTGGTAACTTTAAAAAATTAAATAAAGATGATGTTCTAAGTATATATAAAGCTTCTTTATAAGTGAATTTAGAAAAGAAACCTATTTGATTGTTTGATCGAATAGGTTTCTTTTTTTGCTTTTTATAAACGTTTATGAATGTTTGTGATTATTTTTGATTGTTTATGGTTGATTTTTGTGACCGTTTTCATTATACTGTAATCAAAGAAGAGGTGAATAAAATGTTAACTCCTGAACGTCATCAAATGATATTGCAACTTGTAAAAGAAAAGAAAGTTGTAAAATTACAGCAATTAGTTGAAAGAACAGAAAGCTCTGAGTCGACAATTCGCCGTGATTTAGCACAATTGGAAAAGCAAAGGTTATTAAAAAGAGTTCATGGTGGTGCCGCTGTTTTAACAGGAAAAGGGCAAGAACCAACGATGGTTGAAAAATCATCCAAAAACATTCAAATAAAACAACAAATTGCTAATTATGCAGCTAGCGTTGTTGAACAAGGTGATTGTATTTATTTAGATGCGGGGAGTACAACATTTGAAATGATTCCATTTTTAATCAATAAAGATGTTACTGTCGTTACGAATGGACTTATGCATATTGAAGCTTTAGTTGAAAATAATATTCGTGCGTATTTACTAGGCGGAATGATGAAGAGTAGGACGAAAGCTTTAATCGGTGCTATGGCACAGGAAAGTATGCAGAAGTATCGCTTTGATAAATGTTTTTTAGGTGCAAATGGTGTACATGAACAGCTTGGCTTTACAACGCCAGATCCAGAAGAAGCGCTCCTAAAACAAATGGCACTAACATTAGCAAACGAAGGATATTTCTTAATTGATGAAAGTAAGTTTTCAGAAGTTGCGTTTGCGAAAATTGCAAATGTTGAAGATGCAAATATTATTACAAACCATTTAGAAATTGATTTAGAAAAATATAAAAAACAAACCAATGTAATTGAGGCTGATAAACAATGATCTATACAGTTACTTTAAACCCATCTATTGATTATGTAGTGCAAGTTCCTTCTTTTGATTTAGGAACAATAAATCGAGCGGAGAAAGATATGAAGTTTCCTGGAGGAAAAGGAATTAATGTTTCTCGTGTTCTTCAGCGTTTAGGTGTTAAAAATATAGCACTTGGATTTACTGGTGGATTTACTGGTCAATTTATTAAAGAGGTATTACATGACGAAGGTGTAACAACAAACTTCGTCCAAGTAGATGAAGATACTCGCATTAATGTGAAAATAAAAGGGAAAGAAGAAACAGAATTAAATGGCCAAGGTCCTATTGTAACAAAAGAGCAGTTCGAACAGTTAATGAAAAAAATTGAGAGTATGCAACCTGGAGATTGTGTTGTACTCGCTGGGAGTGTACCAGTCTCTATTCCAAGTACCTTTTACGAATCAATCGCTGCGTTTGGAGCTGAAAAAGGTATTCGTGTAGTAGTAGATGCAAGTGGAAGTGCACTGCAACATGTAATTAAAAATAAGCCATTTTTAATTAAGCCAAACCACCATGAACTTGGTGAGTTGTTTGGAGTGGAGCTTTCAACAGTAGAAGACATTTTACCTTATGGAAGAAAATTAATTGAACAAGGTGTAAAACACGTTATCGTATCGATGGCTGGAGAGGGAGCTTTATTATTTACGGCAGAAGGTATATATGAAGCGACTGTTCCAAAAGGTGTTGTAATTAATTCAGTTGGGGCCGGAGATTCTCTTGTTGCAGGGTTTGTAGGCAAATATGAACAGACAAAAGATATTGAAAAGGCATTTCAATACGGCGTTGCAACAGGGAGTGCAACAGCATTTTCAGCTGATTTATGTAAGAAGGAAAAAGTAGAAGAATTATTGTCGCAAGTAATTGTAGCTAAGCGATAGGGGGAAGCAACATATGAAAATTACAGAACTATTAAAAAGGGATACAGTCATTATGGATTTGACAGCTTCAAATAAAGAAGCTGTCATAGATGAATTAGTTGAGAAATTAAACGGGGCAAATCGTTTAAATAGTAAAACGGAATTTAAAGAAGCTATTTTAAAGCGGGAGTCCCAAAGTACGACTGGAATAGGGGAAGGTATTGCAATACCTCATGCGAAGACAAAGGCTGTTAAACAACCATCGATTTGTTTTGGTAGAAGTGTAAGCGGTATCAATTATGAGTCGCTTGATGGACAACCGGCATACTTATTCTTTATGATTGCTGCAAGTGAAGGAGCGAATAATACTCATTTAGAAACGTTGTCTCGTTTATCGACATTATTAATGGATGAAGGGTTTCGCAAGCAACTATTAGAAGCGAAGGATGAAAGTGAGCTTCTTCAACTATTTGATGAAAAAGAGAATGAAAAAGAAGAAGAGATTGAAGTCGCAAAACCAGAAGGAAATGAACCGTACGTACTTGCTGTTACAGCTTGCCCAACTGGAATCGCTCACACATATATGGCGGCGGATAGCTTAAAAGCAAAAGCGGCAGAGTTAGGAATAGCGATTAAAGTTGAAACGAACGGATCAACAGGTATTAAAAACGGTTTAACGAAAGAGGATATTGAACGTGCAACAGCTATTATTGTTGCGGCAGATAAACAAGTAGAAATGAATCGTTTTGCTGGTAAACATGTCATTCAAGTGCCAGTTGCTGATGGGATTAGAAAAACGGAAAATCTGCTTAAACGAGCTGTCAAACAAGATGCACCAATCTTTAAAGGTGTAAAAGAGGATGGGAAAACAGAAAGTATTGAGAGAGAAAAAGGATTAGGAATTTATAAGCATTTAATGAGCGGTGTAAGTAATATGCTTCCATTCGTTGTTGGTGGCGGGATTTTAATAGCGCTAGCATTTTCGTTTGGTGGTATAAAGGCGGAAGGTCCTTTAGCTGAATTGTTCATGTCAATTGGTGGAGGAAAAACAGGTGCATTTTTATTCCTTGTACCAATTTTAGCTGGATTTATTGCAAGCTCTATTGCTGATCGTCCTGGTTTTATGCCTGGTGTTGTAGGTGGATTTTTAGCGGCGAATGCGAATGCTGGATTTTTAGGTGGATTAATTGCTGGTTTCTTAGCTGGATATGTTGTTTTAGGGTTAAAAAGATTATTTTCAGGACTACCAGTACAATTAGAAGGAATTAAACCTGTTTTGTTATATCCAGTCTTTGGATTATTGATTACAGGAGTTGTAATGCAAAAAGTAGTAATTCCGCCTGTAGTAGCATTAAATGAAATGTTGACAGGGTGGTTAAATGGTTTAAATGGTACGAATGCTATATTACTAGGTCTTATTTTAGGTGGTATGATGGCAATTGATATGGGTGGTCCAATTAATAAAGCGGCATTTACGTTTGGTATTGCTGCAATAGAAGCACAGAATTTTGGAGTGCACTCAGCAGTTATGGCTGGTGGTATGGTACCGCCACTTGCGATTGCATTCGCAACTACATTCTTTAAATCAAAGTTTACAGAAGCGGAACGTAAATCTGGTTTAACAAATTATATTATGGGAGCATCGTTCATTACAGAAGGTGCGATTCCGTTTGCAGCTGCAGATCCGGTTCGAGTAATCGTAAGTTGTGTTGTTGGTTCAAGTATTGCAGGTGCGTTATCTATGTTATTCCAAATTACATTACCGGCACCGCATGGTGGATTATTTGTAATAGCGTTAGTAAATAAACCGTTACTATATATTTTCTCTATATTAATTGGAACAATTGTCTCGGCTATTATGCTAGGTGTTTGGAAAAAGAAAGTTCAATAACAAATAAAAAGAGAGTAGCTTTTAGTAGCTGCTCTCTTTTTATTACAAAAAAATAAGTTAACAATGGAATATTGATGTTTTTTGGTAAAAGATGTAACGAATTGTGAATTTTTTGTAACAAAAAAGTAACACTGTAATTTTTTCTGGAAAAAAGTTCTTGTGCTCGTATATGAAAAATATATGAAAACCCCTGGAGATTGTATGAGAAATACATTTTATTAATATGGAAATTTATGTTACAACTCGTTAATTGTATATTACGAATGCTTTGTAATTGTGTGATTTCTAAAAATTCTAAAAATCTGTTGCTATAATGAAAATACGAAAACAAAGCAAATGGAGGCTATTCATGAAAAAATTATTAAGTATAGCAACAGCAGCAGTTTTTGGTCTTGGGATTTTTGCGGGTTCTGCTAAAGCGGAAACAATTGTAACAACAGACGTATTAAATGTTAGAGAAAACCCAAATGTAGAGTCAAAGCTTGTAGGTAAAGTGTTAAGTGGGAATACACTAGATGTTATAAATACAGAGAATGGATGGACAAAAATTAAGTTAAACGGTAAGGAAGCGTTTGTAAGTGCTGATTTTACAAAGAGCACATATTATGTAACGGCGGGCGTATTAAATGTTCGTGCTGGAGCGAATACTGATTCTGAAATTTTAGGTAAACTTAATAAAAATGATGTGATTGAAACGACGAATCAAGTTCAAAATGAATGGTTACAATTCGACTACAATGGAAAAGTCGGATATGTTCACGTGCCATTTTTAACAGGAACGGCACCTGTAATTGAAAAGAAAGAGGTTGTAGCTCAAGAAGAAGCGCCGGTTAAAAATAATACAGCAGTTAAGAATAAAGAGTCTGTTAAGAGTAACGATTCTATTAAGAATGTAGAATCAAGTAAACCTGTGGTAAAAGAAAAGCCGGCTGCAAAACCAGTTGCGAAATCTACTGAAACAAGTGCGCCTACTGGTGGTCGTGAAATTACAGTAGAAGCGACGGCATATACAGCAGATCCGAGTGAGAATGGTTCGTATGGTGGTCGTGTATTAACTGCAATGGGGCATGATTTAACAGCAAATCCAAATATGAAAGTAATTGCTGTTGATCCGAAAGTAATTCCGCTTGGATCAAAAGTATGGGTAGAAGGATATGGAGAAGCGATTGCTGGAGACACTGGTGGTGCGATTAAAGGAAATCGTATTGATGTATTAGTCGGTTCAGATGGTAGTGCTAATAGCTGGGGGCGCAAATCTGTAAAAGTGAAAGTTATACAATAGGTTATCGATATTAATATAAAAAGCGGTTGCTTGAAATTATGTAAGCAGCCGCTTTTTATGGATTATTGAAAGGGATAAATAGTTTTACCTGTAATAATTTTATATGCACTGCAAAATTGTGTTTGTATATATTCTGTATTTTTATTTTCTGGATGTGATGTTGTTTCATGGAGAGTAGAATGAAAAGCCCGTAGTAAACAATTTAGGGCGAAGTATAATTCCTCTTGTGAACAATTTTGTTCTTTTGTAGAAGTAGCTAAAATGAGGTCTTTTGTCAAAGATGAAAAATTGATGGTGGATTGTTTCATAGTTAACTCATCCTCTCGAAACTATTTTTATCATGTATATGCAGAATTGGACAAACTATGTTCTTTTTTATATGTAATTTCATGTACCGAAATGAAAGAACTTGCAATCATGCCGTTAAAATTGGTAAGATTGGGTATAATCAATAGATGGAGTATATTACATAAAGAGAGTTGAATGCTATGGGAGAAGTGCAACGTGAAAAAGTTGCTGTCATCATTGGACCAACAGCTGTTGGAAAGACGAAGTTAAGTATCGATCTTGCCAAAGCGTTGAACGGTGAAATTATTAGTGGTGATTCCATGCAAATCTATCGAACGATGGATATTGGAACTGCAAAGGTAACACAAGCAGAGATGGACGGAATTCCACATTATATGGTCGATATAAAAAATCCGGAAGATTCATTTTCTGTCGCGGAATTTCAAGAACGTGTTCGCAAACATATTCGAGAAATTACAGAACGTGGTAAATTACCAATTATAGTTGGTGGGACCGGTCTTTATATACAATCTGTTTTATTCGATTATCAGTTTACAGATGATGCTGGTGATGTGATATACCGAGAGCAAATGGAAAAGTTAGCTTTAGAACGCGGTGTGGAATATGTACATAAAAAATTGCAAGAAGTAGATCCGGAAAGTGCGGAGCGTATTCATGCAAATAATGTACGACGTGTCATTCGGGCGTTAGAAATTTTCCACACGACGGGTGAAAAAATGAGTGACCAAATTGAGAAACAAGAAAAAGAGTTACTCTATGATGTTTCATTAATTGGCTTGACAATGGATCGAGAAATGCTATACGATCGCATTAACTTACGAGTGGATTTGATGATGGAACAAGGCCTATTAGAGGAAGTAGAAGGTCTGTATAATAGAGGGATACGAGATTGTCAATCTATTCAAGCAATTGGATATAAAGAAATCTATGATTATTTTGAGAATCGAGCCCCTTTAGAAGATGCGGTATCACAATTAAAGACGAATTCGCGTCGTTATGCAAAGCGTCAATTAACGTGGTTCCGTAATAAAATGGATGTCACGTGGTTTGATGTTACAGACGGTGAAAAAACGTCAGAAATTTTACGATACATAGAAGGAAAGTTACAAGTAAAGTCGAATAATAGTAAGTAGAGAAAAAGAGGAGGATTCGACATGAAGCAATCAATCAATATTCAAGATCAGTTTTTAAATCAACTCCGTAAAGAAAATACGTTTGTTACGCTGTACTTATTAAATGGTTTCCAGCTTCGTGGACTAATTAAAGGATTTGATAATTTTACAGTCCTGCTGGAAACAGAAGGTAAGCAACAGCTTATTTATAAACATGCAATTTCTACATTTGTACCACAAAAAAATGTTTCAATTGAATTAGAATAGTAATGAATTATTGTACATAACAAAAAAAGAGCGAGTTTTGAACTGCACCCCAATTGTTAGACACAGTCTAACAATTGGAGGTGCAGTTTTTCTATGGCTAAATTTACAGCTGATGAAAAAATACAAATCGTTCTACGTTATTTGAACGGAAATGAAAGTTATCGAGAAATGGGTAGATCGCTCGGTATAAGTGACACAATCATTTTGAATTGGGTAAACCAATATAAACAGAATGGTCTGGAAGCTTTTCTAAAACGATGTACAAATTACACACAACAATTTAAACTAGACGTACTAAACTTTATGATTGAAAACGGTATGTCCTTATTTGAGACGGCAGCTATCTTTAATATTCCTGCCCCTTCAACGATTTCTGTTTGGAAAAAACAGCTCGAAACACAAGGAATTGATGCCCTTCAATCTAAGAAAAAGGGGCGTCCATCCATGAAAAAAGATTCAAATAAACAATTAAAACAACCTTTAGCTGAAGGGTCAGTCGAAGTACTTGAAGCACGCATTAAACAGCTTGAGATGGAAAATGAGTACTTAAAAAAGTTAAATGCCTTAGTTCAAAACAAGGAAAAATCACAAAACAAGACAAAGCGCAAGTAGTCTATGAATTAAGGCATAAATATTCGGTCAAGGCACTCGTGGAGCTAGCTACTATTCCTCGAAGCACGTATTATGATTTAGTAAAGAAAATGAATCGTCCAGATGTAGATGCCGATTTGAAAGCTGAGATTA